>CAXAVL010000143.1:0-11418 GCA_963971905.1 uncultured Cellvibrio sp. | reverse complement strand
GATTTATTAATGGCGGTGGATATTTCCGGCAGTATGGAACAGACCGACATGTCTGCTAACGGCCGCCGTATTACCCGCTTGATGGCGGTTAAAAAAGTCATCGGGGATTTTGTTATACGCCGCACTGCGGATCGCTTGGGATTAATTTTGTTTGGTGCCCAAGCCTATCTACAAGCCCCACTGACTTATGATCGCAAAACCGTTGATCAATTATTACAAGAAGCCCAAATTGGCTTTGCCGGACGCGAAACCGCCATAGGCGATGCCATCGGCCTCGCGGTAAAACGTTTGCGCGACAGACCCAATGCCAGCCGTGTATTAGTGGTGCTTACCGACGGTGCTAATACCGCCGGCGTACTCACACCCGACAAAGCCACCGAGCTGGCACAAAAAGCCGGAATAAAAATTTACACCATCGCCTTTGGTGCAGAGTCTATGGAAGTGCCAGGTATTTTTGGCTCGCGCACAGTGAACCCTTCTGCTGATCTCGATGAAGGCACCATGATGGCAATTGCTGAAAAAACTGGCGGACAATATTTCCGCGCGCGCAATCTTGAAGAGTTAGACAACATCCATCGCGAGTTGGATCGCCTTGAACCAATCGAAATGGAAGCCGAAACCTTTCGCCCGGTACAAACATTATTTTACTGGCCTTTAGCCTTGGCGTTTTTGCTTAGCTTTCTCCTTGCTCTTGCACACATCTGGCAAGGCCGCGCGATTCGCTCAACTGCTGCAATCAAAACCACAACCAGCGCGGAGGTAAAATAATGACAACGTTTGATCTATTTATCAGTCAATTTCATTTTCTGCGCCCTTGGTGGTTGCTCACACTCGCGCCTGTTATTGTTGTCGCGCTGTTGCTTTGGTATCAAAAACACACGGCGCGCTCATGGCAACAAATAGTGGCGCCGGAACTATTGCACTATTTGCTCGATGGCCAAACCACTCGCATTCGCCCTTGGCAACTGATCGCGCTTTTATTTGCTTGGATTATCAGTTGCATTGCACTCGCCGGCCCCAGTTGGGAAAAACGTCCGGTTGCCGTTGAGCAAAATCAACAGGCATTAGTGTTGCTACTTGATCTATCGCCGTCGATGATGAGTGAAGATGTAAAACCATCGCGCTTGGTGCGTGCACGGTTAAAAATCGCTGATCTTTTGCGCCTGCGCAAAGACGGCCAAACAGCATTATTAGTTTATGCCGGTGATGTACATGTGGTAACACCGCTCACCGATGATACCGAAACCATCAACAATATTATTCCCGCGCTGCATCCCAACATCATGCCAGCGCAAGGTAGCAATACTGAAGCTGCAGTCGCTCGCGGCATTGAATTACTAAAAAATGCGGCTATCACCCAAGGCGATTTATTGCTGATAACCGATGGCATCGACAAAACTGCGCAAGCCAATATCACCGATATTATGTCGCGCGAAAGCCAATATCGTTTATCCATTCTCGGTGTGGGTGGCACTGCTCCTACACCTATCCCCAGCGAAAAAGGTGGCTTTGTGCGCGACAAAAATCGCAACATAGTTACCACTCAACTCAACGCCAATGAATTGCAAAATCTCGCCAACGAAAACCGTGGCCGCTACCGCTCACTGGCAAATACCAGCAGTGATATTGATTATTTAATGGATCTACCCACACCGAAAAAAGAAGAAACACAACGCGTGGAGCGCGAATTCGACAGTTGGTACGACCGAGGTCACTGGTTAGTCTTATTGCTCTTGCCGATTATTCTCTACTGTTTCCGCCGTGGCGTCCTGCTCAGCCTTTTGCTTGTTCCCTTAATTGGTCTCACTCCAAGTAAAAGTTATGCGTTTGGCTGGGATGATTTATGGAAAAACAAAAATCAACAGGCCTACGAAAAATTGCAGCAGGAACAAGCCGCTGCAGCAGCAGAGCAATTTGATCAACCTGACTGGAAAGCCAGCGCCCACTATCGCGCTGGCAACTATGAAGAGGCCGCTAAAAACTTTGCCAAGTCCGATACAGCGGATGCGCACTACAATCGCGGCAACGCGCTTGCCAAGGCCAATAAATTACCGGACGCAATCAAGGCCTATGACCAAGCTTTAGAGCGCGCTGCAGATCATGCTGAAGCGAAGAAAAACCGCGCCTTGGTTGAAGAGCTGTTAAAACAACAGCAACAAAATCAGGAACAAAATAAAGATCAGGATCAGCAAGACAAACAAGATCAAGATCAAGATAAACAAAATCAGGATCAGCAGGATCAGGAAAAACAAGATCAGCAAAATAGCGATCAACAGAACAAGCAACAGAAAGACAAAAACAACGAACAGCAAGATCAACAAAATCAGCAAGAGTCAGAAAACCAACAAGACTCCCAACAACAAAAAGATCAGCAACAAAAGAATCAACAAGAGCAGCAAGAACAATCAGATCAGGAACAATCAGATCAGGAACAATCTGAACAAGAAAAGTCAGAAGAAGAAAAAGCCGCCGAAGCAGCACAGCGCGAGCAAGAGGAACAACAAGCTGCCGAGGAAAAACAGCAGCAAATGCAAGCTGGCGAGCCCAAAGATGACGACCTAACCGACGAGGAGCGTCAGGCAATGGAGCAATGGCTGCGCCGTATACCGGATGATCCGGGTGGATTATTGCGCAACAAGTTTAACTACGAACACTACAAGCGTAGGCAGGAAATTATGAATGGCGATTGGGAACCCGCCGAAAATGGTGCTGAAAACCGCTGGTAAAACAACAGCCCATGGCTCTGAATAGTTATTTGCAACGGAAATAGACAATGAAACAATCTTTAATGAATGTACAAAAATACCTCAGCCACTGTGTCGGTTTTTTATTAATGATTAGCGGACTCAATGTTTACGCGGGCAATCTGACCGCCAGTGTGGATCGCGATGTATTAGGGCTGGAGGAAACCTTTACCCTCGTATTACGCTATGACGAGCAAATCAATACAACACCGGATTACGAACTGCTGCGCAAAGACTTTGATATTTTAAATACCCAAAGCGGTACACAAATGAGCATTATCAATGGCAGCATGGAAGCATCTACCGAATGGAGAATTGCGCTGGCACCAAAACGTATCGGAAAATTATTAATTCCCTCTTTTACCATCGACGGCGCCATCAGCGATGCGATTGAAATAACTATCGAAGGGAAAAGTAAATCGCCAAAAAATACCGACAACAATGTCACCGTAGAGGTTGAAACCAGCAAAGACAGCAGTTACGTACAAGAACAAATTATCGTTACCCTGCGCCTCTACACTACCGTAGGCCTTAACGGCGTGGAGCTACAACCACTGCAAGTAAAAGATGCACTGGTCGTCAACATAGATGAAAAACAATACCAAACCAAAATCAATGGCCGCCCGGGTGCGGTAGTAGAAACCCGCTACGCCGTGTTTCCCCAGCAAAGTGGCGAGCTTATTATTCCCAGCATGTTGTATCAGGTTTCTGTCAACTCTGGTCAACGGGATGTGTGGGATCGTTTTTACGGCAACAGCCAGAATAATATTTTGCGTTTACGCACTGATGAACAGCGCATCAACGTATTACCCGCACCGGCCAGTGCAAATTCAGGTGAATGGTTGCCTGCCCTCAATGTGAGCTTGAGTGAACACTGGAGCAACAGTATCGATTCATTAAAAGTAGGCGAACCAGTTACTCGCAGCATCACCATTAAAGCAGATGGATTAACTGCCGGACAAATTAGTCCACTGCAATTAGCGCCTATTGATGGCCTGACTTTTTATAATGATCAAGCGCAAACTGACGACCAAAAATCTACCAATGGTGTTGAAGGTTCGCGCATTGAAACTATTGCGATAGTGCCCACCAAAGCAGGTCATTTCACCTTGCCAGAAGTCAAAGTGAATTGGTGGGATACCAAAACCAATAGCTTTCGCACCGCTAGCCTACCCGCCGTCTCCCTTACGGTTGGGCTTGGCGACATGAGCCAGCTTTCGGTGCCAGCAGCTCCAGCTCAGACAGAAGCGTCCACTAGCGTAGATCTCAATACTGATTTAAGCAGCATTCCACCGCAGCAAACCCTAGTGCAGGAAAAAACACCGCTCTGGCTGTACATTAGCAATGTATTAACACTGATTGTGGCAGCATTTTTTGCGCTGCGTTTCTGGCAGAACAAACGCGAGCTTGCCGCCATTTACACAACGGATAAGCATGAACAAAATGAGTTGAATCAAAATGAAAATAGCGCATGGAATAAGGTAAAACGCGCACTTACCGAACAGCAGCCCGGTGAATTACGCAAAGCATTAATAACCTGGGGTCAGGCCTATTGGACGAGCGAATCCATCACCAGCTTGCAGGCCATTGCAGAACACGCACAAAATCCAGCGCTAACTGAGGAGCTGCGCAAATTGGATGAGGCCATATTCAGCGCAAACAATGCGAAACCCAATACCGAAACCCTGCTGCAACTATTGGCCAACCTGCGCAAACAGAAACACAAAAAAACGGCCGATAACACCAAGTTGCGGCCGCTCTATAAAAATTAATTCAGTTTATTGCTTAAACGGTCGTGTATTCCAAAGGTCACTCCCGCTCGCGGGAGTCCAGCTTTTAATGCTGTTCAAAACCAATGGTCCCCCGCAAACAGGATGACGAAAGTGCTCATCCTGAAGTCGCTCAAAAATCAGTTTCGATAATACTGCAACCGATCAATCTGGCGATCAAACTGATTGAGCACATGTTCAATACACTGGGTCGCCAAGGTAAAATAATCGCTCGGCTGAATAGTTGGATGATCAACAATTAATTGCGTTTCTATACAGCGCAAAAGCTTTTGAATCTCTGCCCGCGAACTATCTGGCCATGATGCATCAATACTGGATGCAATTTTATTGCGCAAATGATTAAGCTGGATACGCAACACGCTGGAACACTCACCTTTTGCTGCGACACCTGTACCCAACGCGCGCGCCTGCCCAATATATTCCGCAATCGATAATAAGTAGCGCCAATCTGTATCCATTGCATCGCCAGTAATTTTGGAAAGGTGATGCACATCCGCCACATCATCAATTAAATACAGCAAATTAGCGATCAGGATATTATGTTGCTTAAAGTTTTTTTCGGCATCGCCCTGCATGTAAGTAACACCTAGGCGTGTCCAGTGATCAACTAAACTGGACCACTTCACATTGCCACGAATCCAGTCGCCGGCCTGATCTAATTCACTCATGACCCGTTTAATTTTCATGGCCATTTTCTCTATATCCGGCTTAGCACCCAAATTGCCATTAATAAAACCTGTCGTTAACCCACGGTGCTGTTGCACATAGGTTAATAGACTACGCAATAGTTTTATGTACTCAATACCTTGGGTAAACAACAGAGTTGCATAACGCTTTTTACGGGTTAACGAAACTATTAAAAAAACTAAAAAACCTACCGGAAAAGCGAACAAAATAATCATTAGCGATACAGGAGTTTCCATAGTACTACTCCGATTGATGAGTCAATCTATGCAAGTGGTCGGCAATTTCAGCAGCTTGTCCAGCGCGATAACTATTTTGATTCGCCAGATCCGCTACCGTTTCTATATGTTTTGAAATCTCACGCGCGGCTACACTTTGTTGCGTGGCAGCAACTGAAATTTCATCGATTAATCCAAAAACATCATCAGTTGTTGTTAAAATTGACTTTAAAGATTCATCTGCACTGAATACACCTTGCAATGATTTATCGGTTTTTTCTACAACGTTTTTCATGCTCACTAACACTTGCTGCATGCTCTCCTGTACACGCGCAATATTGGTTGCAATTTCACTGGCAGAACCTTGGCTTCGCACCGCCAGTGCCCGCACTTCATCGGCGACTACAGCAAATCCACGCCCATGTTCACCTGCCCGGGCCGCCTCAATTGCCGCATTTAATGCCAGTAAATTTGTTTGCCCGGCAATATCACTGATCACCTGCGACATTGCGGTCACGTTTTGCATTAACACACCCAATTGGCTGACGCGCTCCTCCGTTTCTCGCGCAAGGTTTGCCACTGCGTTAACTTCATTACTGGCTCCCGCCAATGCAGTGCCACCACTTTTACTAAAGTCACAAGCTTTGGTTGCCGCATCGCGTGCCGAAGCGATTCGGCTGCTGATATCGTCGATGCTGTGGCTAATCTCCGTAATCGCCGCCGCGCTGGATGCTGTAGCACTGGATTGATAAGCCGCACTTTTTGAAACGTCTTTTGCATTGCTCGCCAACTCAGCGGACGAGTGCCCTATCTCCTTCACTGCATCTTTATATTCTGCGTTACGTCGCTGCCGCGACTTAAACACATCGATAAATGTATCGTGTAAACCATTAAGTGGCCCAGCAACTAATTGATTCCAATCAACCACCTCACTCTTATCAACAGCAAGCAAATAACGCTGAATTCCCTCAATATCTTTACTGACACCACCCACAATTCCGAGAATCAAAATCACCACCAACAACATGGGCAGCAACAACCACAAACTGCTGCTGGTAAAAATAATAGCCCCTGCCACCAATAACAAATTGCCGAAAATAGCGGCCAATAATACCCAGGATTTAACCGATGCAACCGCCTGTCCCAAAAAACGCACCATTACACAACCTCCAGCCAGGCCTTACCCAACAGAGCGGAATAAAAACTGGCACGCATTTAGTGCAAAGAAATTATCCGCCGCCGCCAATGCAACAAAAAGACGCACAACCTCTTGCGATTTTTTACTTGCGGTCAACATCCAAGGTATTACCTTCAACATTCATGCCAGCGGGAATTGTCATGCTGCCATTAAGTGCGCAATAAAAAAGGCAGGAACCGTTTATGGTGCCTGCCTTGATAAAACAGTAGGAATGGGACTGAGCGTTTGGTTACGCCAAGCTTTTACTCACCACTTCGAATACATCTTTAGAGAGTGCTGGCTCGGCCATAATTCGCTCCAACTCCGCTTTCATTAAGCCTTGCCGCTCAGGGCTGTACTTTTTCCATTTGGTCAGTGGCGTTAACAAGCGCGAAGCGATCTGAGGATTTTGCGTGTTTAGCACGATGATTTGATCGGCTAAAAATCTATAACCCGCGCCAGCATCGGCATGGAAGTTAATCGCATTGCCATTGCAAAAGCTGGCGATCAGCGCGCGAATTTTATTGGGATTTTTGCCATCGTAAGCTGGATGTTGTTGCAAGGATTTTACTTTGGCGAGCGTATTGGGCAATGCACAACTGGCTTGCACCATTAGCCATTGATTAACGACTAATGATTCCCCTTGCCAACGCTGATAAAAATCAGCCAGTGCAGACTCAGCTAAGCTTTGCGCAAGCGGTGCATCAGCATTCACTAATTGTGTCAACGCGGCCATCACATCGGTCATGTTGTTGGCGGTGCGATATTGCTGCTCACAGGCGCGAATTAATTCATCTTCACCCAGCAACATCAAATAACCCAGCGCAACATTTTTTAAACTGCGCGCGGCAATCGCATCTGCCGTTGCAGCGTAAGCTTGTGTGTGGTCATAGACACTGTAAATTTCCATAAACTCGGTGCGCAGTTCACGCGCGAGAATTTTACGAATCGCGCTGCGACTGTGTTGAATAGCCTCAACATCAACCACCTCAGCCAATTCGCTGATATAAGCTTCTGTGGGCAGGCTGAGCATATAAGCCACCATGGCCTTATCGAGACTGTCGTCTTGCAATACGCTGCGATAGGCGGCAATTAAATCTGCATCAAGCTGTAACGCCGCAAGATCTTCACCGCGCTGATAAATACTCATTGCGGAGTAGATCGCCTGCAAGCCCAACTGCTGGCTCGCCTCCCAGCGATTAAAGCCATCGCTGTCGCGGCTCATTAATACAATTAAATCGGCGCGACTGTAGCCGTACTGTAATTTCACCGGCGCCGAAAAACCGCGCAGCAAACTCGGCACGGGTTTTTCTTGCACGCGCTGGAATACAAAGGTTTGTTCGGCAGCGGTTAACTCTAAAACCTGGTGGGTGTTATCACCGGTTTCAAAATCCGGCTCTGCATCTTTTAAATACAGCGGCAAATCCCCTGCACTACCTAACAAACCTACTGCAATTGGAATATGGAACGGCAGTTTGGTTTGACACTCAGGTGTTGGCGGGCAAGATTGTTTAATGGTCAGCGAATACTCTTGTGCATTCTCATCGTAATGATCGGTGACCTGTAAACGCGGGGTGCCGGCTTGCGAATACCAGCGTTTAAATTGCGTGAGATCGCGCCCCGAGGCATCTGCCAAAGCAGCCACAAAGTCTTCGGTGGTCACTGCTTGGCCATCGTGCCGCTCAAAATACAAATCGGTACCTTTGCGGAAATTTTCTTTACCGAGCAAGGTCGCCAGCATACGAATAATTTCTGCACCTTTTTCGTAAATCGTCATGGTGTAGAAATTGGAAATTTCGATATAGGACTCCGGGCGAATCGGGTGCGCCATGGGGCCGGCATCTTCCGCAAACTGCAAGGTGCGCAGCAGGCTGACATCCTCAACACGTTTGACCGTGCGCGAGCCCAGATCCGCTGAAAACTCCGAGTCGCGGTAAACGGTAAAACCTTCCTTCAAACTCAACTGAAACCAATCGCGACAGGTCACGCGGTTGCCGCTCCAGTTGTGAAAATATTCGTGCGCAACTACGCCTTCAACACGCTGAAAACCGGCATCGGTAGTGGTTTCTGGTTTTGCCAGTACACAGGAGGTATTAAATATATTGAGCCCTTTATTTTCCATCGCGCCCATATTGAAATCGTCTACCGCGACGATCATAAAAATATTCAGATCGTATTCGCGACCATAGACTTCTTCATCCCAGCGCATGGAATTTTTAAGCGAGGCCATGGCATGGTCACATTTGTCCAAATCTTTTGGTTCGACAAATATTTTTAATGCCACTTCACGCCCAGTGCAAGTGGTGAAACTGTCTTCAATGTGGGCGAGATCCCCCGCCACCAAGGCAAATAAGTAGGCCGGTTTTTTGAAAGGATCGTGCCAAGTGGCAAAGTGGCGATCATTATCTGCTTCACCTTGATCGATCAAATTACCGTTGGAGAGAAGCACCGGGTATTTTTTATCGGCAACCACTGTGGTGGTGAATTCGCTCATCACATCGGGGCGATCGAGATAATAGGTAATCTTGCGGAAGCCTTCAGCCTCGCACTGGGTACAATACATAGTGCGCGAGCGATACAAACCTTCCAGCGAGGTGTTTGCTTCGGGTTTAATTTTAGTAATGGTCAGCAATTTGAATTCTGCGGGCGTATTAAAAATAGTGATATTTTCTTCGCCAAACTCGTAGTCATCGGCCGACAGGATTTTTTCATCCAGTGCGATTGATATCAGCTCCAAATCTGCGCCGTGCAGGGTCAGTTGGGTAGCCGGAGTTTGCGCCGCAGGGTTGCGATACAAATGCAGCATCGCACTAACAATAGTTTCACCTTCATAGATTTCAAAACGCAGGTCTGTCGTTTTAATCAGGTAACCGGGAACCTGATAATCTTTTAAATAAATCGTTTTTGGTTGCAGATCGTTTGCCGGTAGTGATTGCTCAACAGCTGTCATAATGAAATCCTTAAAGTTTATTCAACCCACTTGATTGGTTTGTCTTGTGGCTCATGATCGTGGTCATGATCATCATCGCCACAATAGGTATGAGGTTCCGGCGGGATATAACCGGTGTGTTGCTCCGGTGGCAGATTCTTGTGTTCATAGGCGATCACCGCCTGCATGCAGAGTTGGCGCTGTTCGGAGGATAACCGATTGCCATCCGGCCATTTACCCAATTCAACTGCGCGTTTTAAATTTTGATAAATTTCCGGCGTGAGGCTGGAAAGTAATTGTTGTAAATCCATAAATTTCTCACTCAACTCTTTAAATCAATTCTTTCATTAATTATTTGACTCAAATCTTTAAGCCAATCATCTAATTCAATCAGCAGCAGGTTTGCTACTAACGTCGAAACCAATGTTTGGTCGCGAATGCATAAATACCGCCAGCAATTAATCCCCCCAAATGCGCGGCATTCGCGACAGAACCGGCAATAAAATAATCTACCGCGCCGGTCATACATAAGACTAAAAAGAACAGCATAAATCCAATTAAAGCCGGCGGTACCGCCACCAGCGGGTGCGGAGCCAAGCGCTGTCGCACCGCAATAAAACCGACCAATGCATAGACCACACCCGACATGCCGCCAAACATTGCACTGCCGCTCCACAGGTATTGCGCAATATTAGAAGCTACCGCAGTGATCACAAAAAATAATAGAAAATGCCAGCGCCCGAGAAACAACTCTAAACGTCGGCCTAAATCCCACATCCATAAACTGTTAAACAGCACATGCAAAATGCCAAAGTGCAAAAAAGCGGGCGTGAGCAAACGCCAAATTTCACCGCGCGCTAATGACTCAGCTAGGGGACGAAAATGCGTGTCGTTATAATCCTGAAAGCTGAAATAGCTGGCCAGTGGGGTACCGATCACTAAGGCGCCCAAACCGCTGAGAACAATCAGCATCAGCACCACCGGCACATGCAGCGCCTGCTCAACTAATGTGGGTTCGCGAGGCTCTGCCGATGTATCAGCACTAACCGCAGACTGTAAATCGACTTGTCCATCTACATACTGACAAAGAAAGTCTTGCAGCGCGGGAATAACAGCTGCATCCACTACTGCCAGACATTGCTGACCGTTTTCTTCGCTAATACGATGCTCCAATCCGCGCTCGCGCAAATAACGGCTAAGCGCGCTTAAATCCTGATCGAGCGGAAAATATTTTACGGCAATCCAGTTCAATGTAGGTTCCGGTATAAAAATGAATAATTACAGATACGGAGGTGAACACTTAAAGATCAACGACTCAGGGATCAACATAGACCCATACAAATTTGTCGGGTTGCAATTGTGCCTCACCATCCATGCGATACGCCACCAAACGGCCGTATTTAACCGCACTGTAATCAAGGCAGGCGAGATTGGGCGCAAGTGGCCGCGGTTGACCTTTTAGCCAGTAGTGGCCGACAAACAGCGGCGGTTGGGATTGGTCGTAATGAACCATTTGTGTGCGATGTGCTGGGGAAATCTCTGCCTTGGCGATGTAGTCCGGTATAGGGTCTGGCTGAAACAATAACTGGCCGTAGGTTTGCGCCTCATGCCCCCAAAATTTAGTGCGAAACGCGCGGCGCACATAGCCATCAGAGGAGACCATGGTTTCGCCGTCCGGCAAGGGTAAATCAATCCCGCCGGTAAGCCGCTGTTTAGTAATCGCTTCCAAACTGCCTTTTTGTGCCGATCGATAAATAAATTGCCAATCGATATGACCGTCGCCATAGCGGGCGCGATGCTGATTAATCAATTGCTGATCCCAACAGGCGTGTACCGCGCGAAAAACTTGTTGGGTAACCGGGTGCTGAATTTCCAA
>CAXAVL010000142.1:0-11654 GCA_963971905.1 uncultured Cellvibrio sp. | reverse complement strand
TCTACAAAGGCATCATGATGGAAGTGATTCGTGTGCGCGGCCAGAGCGGTCATTCCTCCAATCCAGCGCTGGGCAATAATGCGCTGGAAGCAATGAATCAGGTGATGAATGAACTCATCGGCCTGCGCAATGAATTGCAATTAAAATACCGCAACGCCGGATTTGCTGTGCAAACGCCAACGCTGAATTTAGGTTGCATTCACGGCGGTGACGGCGCTAACCGCATCTGCGGCGATTGCGAATTGCATTTTGATTTGCGCCTGCTGCCGGGCATGGATAACAACGAAGTGCGCGCCGCGATTCAGCAGCGCTTAACACCTATCGCCGAGCGCAGCGGCACCGATATTGTTTTATCATCGCTGTTTGAAGGTGTTGATCCGTTCGGCGAAGACGAACACAGCGAGTTAATAAAACTGTGCGAGCAATTGACTGGCAATCATTCCGAGAGTGTTGCTTTCGCCACCGAAGCGCCGTTTATGCAACAGCTCGGCATGCAGACTGTCGTGCTCGGACCTGGTTCGATTAATCAGGCACACCAACCGGATGAATTTATTCCACTCGATCAGATTGAACCGGCAGTAAAGATTGTGCGCGGGCTAATCGAGAAATATTGTTTGTAGTTTTTCTTTCGCCACAACAATGATTTTTTAAAAGACTTTTTAACAAGAGACATATCGTGCCTGCGAACACTCAAGACACCAGTACCAACGCCTATGTGAAATGGTTTCGTCACTCGACGCCTTACATCAACAGACACAGCGATAAAACCTTTGTGCTGATGCTGCCCGGTGAAGCCATCACCCACGCGAACTTTCACAATATAGTGCACGACATAGCGCTGCTATGTAGCCTTGATGTACGCTTGGTACTGGTACACGGCGCACGCCCGCAAATTGATGATCGACTGCAAGTTGCCGATACGTTTAGTCATTTTCACAATCATTTGCGCATCACCGACAGTGAAAGTTTACGCTTGGTAATTCAAGCGATTGGCGAGGCGCGCACTATTGTTGAAGCAGCGCTCTCCACCAGCCTACCCAACTCGCCCATGCACGATGCCGACATGCAGGTGATCAGCGGCAATTTTGTTGTGGCCATGCCCTACGGTGTAATTGATGGTGTGGATTTGCAACACACCGGCAAAGTGCGCAAGGTCAACACACGCTCCCTCAATGCTGCACTCGATTCCGGCGCGGTAGTATTGCTATCGCCAATGGCCTACTCACCCACGGGTGAAATTTTTAATTTAACCTTTAGCGACGTTGCCACTCATGTAGCAGGCGCCATTAAAGCCGACAAATTATTAGCCTTTGTTGAAGGCAATGGTTTGAGCGATAGCGAAGGCAATTTAATTCGTCAGCTATCGCTGCCTGAATGCAAAAATTATCTCAGTGAACACGGTAATAAAATCTGTTTTGATTTACAGCAGGCTGTCAGCGCCTGTTATTTAAGTTGCCTGCAAGGTGTGCAGCGCGCGCAATTAATCAGTTACGAAACCGATGGCGCACTGCTCACCGAACTGTTTACCCGCGATGGCTTGGGCACCATGATTTACTCAGGTCAATACGAGCAATTGCGCACGGCCACTATCGATGATGTAGCTGATATTTTGGAATTAATACGTCCACTCGAAGAACAGGGAATTTTAGTGCGTCGCTCGCGTGAAGTACTGGAAACGGAAATCAATAAATTTCATGTGATGGATAAAGACGGCTCCATTATCGCCTGCGCAGCACTCTACCCTTACGGCGATATGGCGGAGTTGTCCTGCGTGGCGACCCATCCGGAATATCGCAATGGCGGCCGCGCTGCAACTCTGCTGCAACAAATGGAAACACAGGCGCGCAAACAGAAAATCAAACAGCTGTTTTTGCTCACTACCCAAACAGCCCACTGGTTTATCGAGCAGGGCTTTGTGCAGGGGAAAATTGACGATTTGCCCATCGCCAAACAGGAGCTTTATAACTATCAGCGCAACTCCAAGATTTTTATTAAAACACTGATATAGCTCTAAATACACGCCGCTCTCGAAACAATTGAAAGCGGCAATGCTTGCAATTTCCCGCCACAGGCAATCTGCCGAAAACGGCAGCTTTCTGCTATCATTTCGCACATTGCAACATCCAAATTCACCGCTGGCCGCAACTCGCGACACGCTTTACGAGGTTACGCTTTATGCCAATCTATCGCTCCAAAACCACCACCGCTGGCCGCAATATGGCCGGGGCTCGCGCATTGTGGCGCGCTACCGGCATGAAAGACGGCGACTTCGACAAACCGATTATCGCCATCGCCAACTCTTTTACCCAGTTTGTACCCGGCCACGTTCACCTAAAAGACTTGGGTCAACTGGTTGCACGCGAAATTGAAAGAGTCGGCGGCGTCGCCAAAGAATTCAACACCATCGCCGTAGATGACGGTATCGCCATGGGGCACGACGGTATGCTCTACAGCTTGCCTTCGCGCGACATCATCGCCGATTCGGTTGAATACATGGTTAACGCCCATTGCGCCGATGCGATTGTGTGTATCTCCAACTGTGACAAAATCACCCCCGGTATGTTGATGGCGGCTATGCGCTTGAACATTCCCGTGATTTTCGTTTCCGGCGGCCCAATGGAAGCCGGTAAAACCAAACTCTCTGAGCATAAGCTTGATTTGGTTGATGCCATGGTGATCGCGGTAGACGACAACGCCAGCGACGAAACAGTCGCTGAATACGAGCGCTCTGCCTGCCCCACTTGTGGCTCTTGCTCAGGCATGTTTACCGCTAATTCCATGAATTGCTTGACCGAAGCGCTGGGCTTGTCCTTGCCCGGTAACGGCTCGCTGTTAGCGACTCACTCTGACCGCGAGCAACTCTTTTTAGAAGCTGGCCGCCGCATTGTCGAAATCACCAAGCGCTACTACGAAGAAGATGACTACAGCGTATTGCCCCGCTCCATCGCCAGCTTTGCTGCTTTTGAAAATGCAATGGCCTTGGATATCGCCATGGGCGGCTCTACCAACACCATTTTGCATTTGTTGGCTGCTGCTCAAGAAGGTGATGTCCCCTTTACTATGTTTGATGTAGATCGCATGAGCCGCAAGGTTCCGCAGCTTTGCAAAGTCGCACCTAATACACCTAAGTATCACATGGAAGATGTGCATCGCGCCGGCGGCGTAATGAGCATTTTAGCTGAGCTGAACCGCGGCGGTCTTTTCCACAATCAACTACCTACCGTTCACAGCAGAACCTTCCAAGAAGCCTTAGACAAATGGGACATTATCAGCACCTCATCTGAAGCTGTAGCCACTTTCTACAAAGCAGGCCCCGCTGGCATTCCCACCCAAACGGCGTTTAGCCAATCTACCCGCTGGCCCACCTTGGACGGCGACCGCGCAGAAGGCTGTATTCGCTCAGTGAAAAATGCCTATAGCAAAGAAGGCGGTTTGGCCGTACTCAAAGGCAATATCGCCCTTGATGGCTGCGTCGTAAAAACCTCTGGTGTAGACGAAAGCTGCTGGGTGTTTGAAGGCAAAGCCTATGTAGTGGAAAGTCAAGACAAGGCCGTTGCCGATATTTTGGACGGCAAGGTAAAAGAAGGCGATGTAGTCGTAATTCGCTACGAAGGCCCCAAAGGCGGCCCCGGCATGCAGGAAATGCTCTACCCCACTAGCTATTTAAAATCCAAAGGTTTGGGCAAGGCTTGCGCACTCCTTACCGATGGCCGCTTCTCTGGCGGAACTTCTGGCTTGTCGATTGGCCACGTATCACCTGAGGCAGCGTCTGGTGGCGCGATTGGTTTGGTGCAAACCGGCGATATTATCCGTATCGACATACCCAATCGCAGCATTAATGTAGTTCTGACCGATGCCGAACTGGATGCGCGCCGCGCCGCCGAAGAAGCAAAAGGTGCATTGGCCTGGAAGCCAACTGAAGTCCGCCCACGCAAAATTAGCGCATCACTCAAAGCTTATGCCATGTTGGCAACCAGCGCAGACAAGGGTGCGGTTAGGGATTTAAGTAAACTCGATTGATAAATAAGTTAGCGCCGCAGCTTGAGTGTTTCTTGCGGCGCAATTCTCTCCAATAATAGGATATCTTATCAGCAGGTAACTTTTAATTTTACTTGAATAATTTTCCCAATAAAAAAGCCAGCTACTGCTGGCTTTTTTATTGGGGGGGAGAACACATAATCGACAGCTATTGTTTTGCTAAAGCTTCCAATCTAGCCTTCTCTCTCTGCGAGTAATCAACCCACTGCGCAGCCACTTTGGAACTACGGGCATCTTTACCAGCTTCTTTAAAGAACTTTATTGCTTCTTCAAAGTTTTTCAATTCAAATTCAGCCTGAGCTACAGTTAAATTGGCATGATCAACACGCTTTAATTTACCGGCTTTAAGCGCTTGACGCCCCCATTTAGAAGCATCTTTGAATTTATCAGTAGCAAGATATGCCTGTGCAAGACCGATAATTAAATCGCCATCGGTAGACTTAGTCGCTGCTTTTTCATATTCAACCAAAGACTCTTTAGCATTTTGAGCCAAGCGTAAAGAATCAGCTAACAATTTAAGATTTTTAGCTGTTGGCTCAACAATCTTGTCCGTGTAGATACCCTTCTTAAGCGCTTTAGCCGCCTTGTAAGGGACTTCTGCTTCCAAGTACATGCTTGCTAAACGAATTATATCTTTTTCGGAAGTTAAGCCGCCCATTAGATAGCAGGTTTCAAATGCGTACAAGGAGTCTTTCGGGCGATCAACAACATAATACACCTGCGACAACTGCTTCCAATATTGTGCTTTTGGATAGTGCTTAATCAGCTTTTCCAAAACCACCAGACCACTCTTGTAGTCTTCTTTATCAAAATAAAGGCCACGTTGAAGAATGTACCATGACTCCGCTGGCACTTTACCCGCCGCCTCTTGATTCTTTACCGCCTCATTAATGTTCAATAAAGCGTTTCTATTGTCTTCTAGCTGATAATACAGCGTCGAAAACATGTAAGAGTCTTCGGGCTTTAGAGTATCTTCATACTCAGTCCACTTCAGCAAAGTTTCCAATGCTTTTTTGGGGTTGTCGACTTGAGAATAAAGTTGCCCAACTATACGAATAGTAGCGGCTTCAGTTCCAATTGGCATATTCGGGCTCTGAGCAAGCATTTTGTTAAAGCTCTCAATCGCTTTAGCATAATTCTCACTACCCAAATGTGCGTATCCAGTGTACTGATGAAGCAAGACCAATTCATATGCATTAGCTTTAGCCGAATTAGCAGCCATTTCATTCAATAACTGCATAGCTTTGCGTGGATCAGGCTTTACTGTTTCGTCTTGCGGTTGTAAATACCCGGCAGCTTCAGTGATCTTTTTACCAAAAGATTCAGTCACATTGGGGAACTTACGTTGCTCTCCAGCATGCTTATTTTTAGCTCTAACCTGCGCAACTGCACTGGAAATTTCAACTGCACCAGGTACAACTGCGTCAACTGCTTTACCTATAAACAATGGAGACACAGCAATAACACCGGCCAGCAAAGTACGGTTAAGAGCAACTGAAACAGCAGGAAATACTTGTCTCATTTCATTACCCCTTATTTCTGCATCGTGTAGGTGAAGCGATTCTTCACCCCAGGAACCTCAACAGGCTTCCCATCAACCACTTTCGGCTTGTATTTAAACTTGAGCGCAGCCTTCACGGATGCACGATTAAATACAGAAGTAGGCTTACCTTCTTTGGTTATGCATTCACTTTCAATTGGCTCTGGGTCACGAGTAGTACCAGTTTCCGTAACGGTGTAAATAACTGTACAAAACCCTTCAATGCCGCGAGACAACGCAGTACTTGGATACTCAGGTGGAACCTTCACAATTGGAAGATACTCACCTTCGCTAAAAGCCAAAGAACCGCTGCCCATATCTATTCCAGCCTTGGCAACAGGAGCCGTCATATTAAGAGCTTCACCAGAAATATCAGGGGCATCAAACTCTGGCTCCGGTAAGTCAGGCGGAATATCAGGCTCTTCCGGTTTTTCCGGTTTAGCATCTTCAAAACGGGTCTCAATTTTGGTATCTGGCATTGTAATGTCAGGAATTTTTACCGTTTTTTTCTGTTTTAACTCGCCGAGATCGTTATTTATTAACTGATACATCAAGAACAAGAGCAATAGGGTGGTAACCACCCCTAAGAGCCCTGCTATACCTACTTTTGCGAAGTTCATAGCAACCTATTTCTCTTCAGTAGAGACAGACACATCACTAATACCCGCTTCACGCGCAGCAGTAGCGACTTCCAATACGTATTTGAGATCTGCCTTGGCATCTGCCTGAATAGAGACAGTACCATTTGGATTATCGGCGCGCATACGCTCAATAACTTTAGCAACCAAACGAGGATCAACTTCTTTTTTATCAATCCAGATTTCGTTGTCTTCACCAATGGCAATCAGAATACTGGCGTTAGGCTTTTTATCAGCAGTACTGGCATCAGGTCTTGTTACCTCTTTACCAGTCTCTTTGATGAATGTCGCCGTAACGATGAAAAAGATCAGCATAATAAACACCACATCCAACATTGGAGTGAGGTCGATTGCCTGAGCTTCCTCTTCAGGTTTTGCGTTTTTCCTGCTCATGAGACATCTCTTAATTACAGGTTAATATTGCTCGATCACCTAGTGATCCATTGTCAAATGGTCAGCAAACAAATGATCTTCACGCTCAGCAATACGCGACAAATAGGTGTTCACAAAAATCCCAGATAATGCCGCAACCATACCTGCCATTGTTGGGATAGTTGCTTTTGACACACCACCAGCCATGGATTTAGCATCACCGCCACCGGTATACGCCATCACACTGAACACTTCAATCATACCTGTTACCGTTCCCAACAACCCCATTAAAGGACAGAGGGCAATCAATGTAACAATCATATCCATGTTGGCATTTATCTTGGCGGACATGCGCGAAATCATCTTTGCGCGAATTTGGTGAGCATTCCAGGACTTGCGCTCTTTGCGCGCCTCCCAGCTTGCTAATGCTTGCTGAACATCGCCTTTTAGACCACCTTTGAAGTACCACGCCCGTTCAAACACGAGCGTCCACATGACAAAGGTAAGGGCGGCAATGAGGTACATTACCCAACCGCCCTGATCCATAAAGGCTCCAATGGAACTAAAAGCGTCCGTTAAAGCCTGCATGTGTTATCTCCTACTTAGTACGCTCAGAGTTTTCAGCAATAATGCCAGTGGTTTGCTCATCCAATACTTGAACAACGGCTTTGGCGCGACCGTTAACCAAGGTGTGCATCAGCACCACCGGAATTGCAACGATCAAGCCCTGTACAGTGGTAACCAATGCTGAAGAAATACCACCGGCCATATTTTTAGGATCACCAGCACCGAAGATAGTGATCGCCTGGAAGGTTTCGATCATACCGGTTACTGTACCCAACAGACCCAACAAAGGAGCTACTGCAGCGATAATTTTCAACACTGCCAAGCCGCTTTCGATGGATGGGCGCTCTTTGAGAACCGCCTCTTCCAACTTGAGCTCCAAAGTCTCGGTATCAACATTTTTGTTCTCTTCAGCTACTTTTAATACACGGCCCAGAGGATTATTGGTATTGGCCTTATCAGATTTAAGTTGAGCATTTACTTTGCCACTTACAGCAAGCAATACCAATATTCTGAACAAGCCCAGCAACATACCAATTACACCAACAGCAGTAATCACGTAGCCAACTGACCCACCTTGATGCCAACGCTCAACCAGTGTTGGTGTGTCGATTAAAGCAGTTAATAATTGGCCACCAGCTGGGCCCGTTGGATCAACACCAAAGGCAACAATTGAAGAGTTAGCATCTTGCAATGCTTGAGCACCGGCCAGAAATTTAGATGGTTGTCGTGGCAACTCTTGAATTTTGACACCGTCAAAAGTCAGATACTTACCTTCTGAAACCAAGTTGTATGTACCAACACGCACAACCTCTTGTTGGGCTTGCTCACCGCTCGGCTTGATAACATTAGCAGTGAATTTCACCACACGACCAGTTTCAACCATTTCACGCTGAACTTCGTACCACAAACGTTCAATCTCTTCGATGTCCGGCAAGCTGGTGCTGCTGGTCATCTTCTCAATCAGAGTCTCGAGGAACTCACCACGATTTGGGTGTTGTGCACTAACGATGGAGGTTTCCAGAGTTGCACGCAAATCACCTGCGGTAGAGGTCAAATGACCAAACAACTCTTTCATTGAACCAAGGCGCTCATTCAATTGAACTTTTTTAGCGGCAACCAGAATGTCTTGCTCTTGGTATTTCTTTTCGAGTGCAACAGAGCGAGCATCTTCAGCTTGACGAGTAGCTTTAGCTTGAGCCAACAAGTTAGCTTGGTTCGCTTTATCGCGAGCAAATTCAGCTTCACGCTGCTTGTGCTCCGCCGATTCACTGATTTGCGATTTTTTTACCATATCCAACAGCTGATCAAGAGTCTGTGCTTTCTCTTGCGCGACAGCAAAGGAACTACTTAAAACGCCAGCAGCAGCGAGCATTAAGCAGCTTTTAACAAATTTCATTTTCATTGTGCTGCCTCCGGTGCCTGAACGGTCATGGTCATAATATCTTTGGATGCTTGACCGCGCGCGATGCGCAAGCCTTTCAGTATGTTGGCGTTGTATGAATCATCCAGCGCAACCCATTGGCCTTGAGCCGCATCCCACGTACCGCATTGTTTTGCATCGGTAGTTTGATACATCAAAGAGATACGACCTACACGGAGGATGTTTACTTCGCGATCTTGACCGTCGACAGGTAATGTACCTTTGTAAGCTTCGATCGTACTGCCATAGGCAGATTCGATTTTGTAAGCTTCAAGCACTTGACGGAACTTCTCAGAAACAGAGATATCAGCGCGATCTTGGTTGTTGCGCAGCATTTCAATACGCGCCTTGCGCTCTTCAACTTGGAAAGGTTTATCCAAGCTGACAAATTGCTCTAGGCTTTCCAACATGCGGAAAATCAATGGCTGGATTTGACGCTCAATAACGGTCACTTTCTCAATGGATTTCTCCAAGTCTTGAACAACAACCAGTTGTTTTGCAACTTGCTTTTCCATCTGAGCGTTGAACACGCGGAGATCATCGATCAACTTATTTTGCTGTTTGAATTGTTGAGCCAGATCATCAGTTTCCTGGGCCAATCTGTCAATGCGCTTCTGGGAGTCTTGCGCCAAAGTCGTTTTTGCTTGACCGACTTTAAGTACAGAATCCAGAGCTTGATCTGCCATGGCAACGCTACCCATTAGCGCGCCCGCAGAAAGCATTGTGGTCAGAGCCACCGCTTTCAATCGCTGCTTTTTCATAATCCCCCCAACTGGGTGTTCAATCAAGTGAGTTTGTGGCACCAGGCTGCCACAGACGCGTTATCCACGTAGCCTCTGCGAGGCGGTTAAGAACGGCGGCATTGTAATAAGCACCATGACCTACTTCCAATGATTTATCCTACAACCTTCTACGTGTGTATTTAAGTATCAGACCGGTAACACATTATTGCTTTTAATAAGTGCACAGGTAACACAAAAACAAAACCTTTAAAACCAAATCAAAAAAACACATTTACAACAAAACTTTTAGTTATTAGCTTTTAGGTGCTGGCAGACCGCTCATAAACCAAAAACTGGTGCCCCACTACCGCAGCCTCATCTCCGACCGAGGTTGATTTCAACTCCCACTCAGCCGCACTTAAGGGTTCAAAAAATGCGTCACCCTCGGGCGCAAGATCGACACAAGTCAGATAGATGCGATCAGCAACATTCAATGCAGAACGATATATTTCAGCGCCACCAATAACCACAGCTTCATTCAAAGCTAGCGGAGCGCCAAGCAAAACTTTATTTGCTTCAGTCAATGCCTGCTCGAAACTATTGGTAACAACCACGCCGTCGGCACCCAACCAATCTTTATTGCGCGTAACAACTATATTTGTTCGCCCAGGAAGAGGCTTACCGATCGATTCATAGGTTTTTCGCCCCATGATTACCGGCTTATTCAAGGTTACCGATTTAAAATATTTCAAATCCTGCGGTAGATGCCAAGGCAGCCGATTATTGCATCCTATGACACCATTTTTAGCTGCAGCAACTATGATGGACAATTTCATGCAGTATCTTCGCCTTGCCTCTTATTAATACTTAAACTTCGCCAACAACCACTAAATAGCGATAGGCGCGACTATACGCGGATGGGGATGGTAACCTTCAAATTCAAAATCTTGCAACTCGTAACCGAAAATACTATCGGGGCGACGACGAATCTTAAGTGTAGGCAAGTTTTTCGGTTCGCGTGTTAATTGTTCGTAAACTATGTCGTCTGTAATATGATTTTTGTACAAATGGCAATCGCCAAACGTATGCACAAATTCCCCCACCCCCAAATCACACTGCTGCGCAATCATATGAGTTAACAACGCATAACTGGCAATGTTGAAAGGCACACCAAGAAATAGATCCGCGCTGCGCTGGTAGAGCTGGCAGGAAAGCTTGCCTTCAGATACATAGAATTGGAACAAAGTATGGCACGCCGCCAAAGCCATGCGCCCTTGCTCTACATTCTGCTGGGGGCCCATAGATTCATCTGGTAAATCGGCAGGATTCCACGCACTAACAATCAAGCGACGCGAGTAGGGATTCTTTTTGATCTGGGTAATCACCTGTGATATCTGATCAATAGTGGAGCCGTCAGGGCACGCCCAGCTACGCCATTGCTTTCCGTATACAGGCCCCAAATCACCTGCCTCAGTGGCCCACTCGTTCCAGATATTACAACCACGCTCTTGCAACCAACCAACGTCCGTGCGCCCCTGCAGAAACCAAAGCAGCTCAACAATTACACTTTTCAGATGCACGGTCTTGGTTGTCACCAAGGGAAACCCTTCGTTTAAATCAAAGCGCAATTGACGCCCAAATACCGAATAAGTCCCAGTGCCGGTGCGGTCGCCTCGCAGGGTGCCGTTTTCGACTACATCGCGCATCAAATCTAGATATTGCTTCATCAACCAACCTGTACAAAAAATTAAATAAACCTATGAACCTTTAACAGCAGCCTTTGGGGCAAAGGCGTATGCCCACACCAGCAATCCAACGCCGAGTAAGAACATTGGTACACACAGCAATTGACCGCGAGTCATTCCGGCAATCAGGGCAACCCCCAGATCCGGTTCACGCACATACTCGACACCAAAGCGGAAAGTGGAATAACCAACCAAGAACACGCCTGATACCGCGCCACGGGGACGAGGCTTAGCTGAAAACCAAAATACGATCACAAACAAAACCAGCCCTTCGAGGAATGCTTGATATAGCTGGCTGGGATGACGCGCAATACCGGCCGGATCCATAGCTTTGGGGAAGACCATTGCCCAAGGCGCATCACTCACACGCCCCCAAAGCTCCTGACCGATAAAGTTGCCCAAACGGCCAAAGCCCAAGCCGAGCGGCACTATGGGAGCAACAAAATCCATCAAACCAACAAAGGGGCGATTGATGCGGTAAGAGTAAATAACCATCGCCACTATCACACCGATCAAACCACCATGGAATGACATCCCACCTTCCCATACACGGAACAACCAGAGTGGGTCACGCATCCACTGATCAAAGTTATAAAACACAACGTAGCCAAA
>CAXAVL010000141.1:0-11665 GCA_963971905.1 uncultured Cellvibrio sp. | reverse complement strand
CGCGAAATCCTCGACAACCTAGACCATCGCCCAGTAGGCGAAGCAAAACCTTCACGCGATCTGGATAAGCGCGACGGCAGAGATGGCGACAAACGCGAGAGTTTTTCACGCGACTCACGCGATAACGAACAACGTCGGTCACGTAACAACCGAGATCAACAACGCGAACAGCCACCGCGCGATGCACAAACTGGTGATGATGAGCCACGCCAGCAGCGCAACCGCAATCAGCGCAATGAACGCGACAACAGTCGCCGTCAAGCCCCAAAAGAAGAGAATGCAATACTGGCAGCTGACACCAACACCAATGAAGCAGTAGTGCAGGATGAAAGCGATGATCAACGTCCATCCAAACGCCCTGCCGGACGCCGCACTCGCTCACAGCAGCGTCGCCGCAGTCGCCACGAAGGCAGCGAGAATGAGACGCAGCCAATAAGCGCTGAAGAAAAAAATGCGACGCAACCTAGTGCGTCAGATGAACCCAAAGTGCTGAGTGAATCAGCCCAATTGGCACAACAAATCTCTGCAGCCATAGCCGAGCATGCGCAACAAGCTCAAGCTACTAAGCCTGAGTCTATCGCCAGCGCTGAAACATCAGAGCAGCCGACAGAGACGGCAACGAGCACACACAATACCGAAACAGTAATTGAGGTAGCTGCGACGCCAGTTGAAGTACAAACAGAAAAACCACTTGGTAGCAGCAACGAAACAGATTTGACACCTGAAATCATCAAAGCTGCTGAACCAATCACCACTGAGGCACCTGCAACTACAACCGAAACAACTCCTGAAGTGGAAATTGAAAAGTCAGACAGAAAAACAGTAACTGAGATCAATCTTGCACCACCCGCAAGAGCGAGCAATGACCCACGTAAAGCACCAAAACCGGTGAGCAACGTGAGCATTATTACTGAAACAATTGAAGCACATGCTTCGCGTGCGCTAGACACCAGTTTGCCGCCTAGCGTCGATCACAACCCGCGCCCGCTCTCAAGGCCGTCAAATGATCCTCGCCAAAACAAGCACAACATCAGCGAGTAAAATCGAGCAATAAAATCAAAATGGCCGAATTGGAAACAATTCGGCTTTTTTATGCTCGAAAATTAAGATTATAAAAAAATTAACTCAATATTTGGCTATAAAAATAGTGTTTTTCTCTTGCCCAATAAAAAAAGCTATGTATAATTTGCCGCACTCGGAAGGGTGGCAGAGTGGTTTAATGCACCGGTCTTGAAAACCGGCGTAGGTGCGAGCCTACCCAGGGTTCAAATCCCTGCCCTTCCGCCATATCAAAAAGGCGCTAGATTTTTCTAGCGCCTTTTTTATTTGTCGCTCATTCGCGCCATCAATAGTAATGAAACCCCATCATTTTTCCTGGTCAAAAACCACATCATTGCTCCCACCCCGACATGCGCTGACATTAAGTAAATTCGTAATAGCTTGGCTTTGTAGTTGCTTATTTGTATTATCGCCCCAAGCTTCTTATATGTTATTTCAGTAATTATTTGATGGAGGGTTTTATGCAAGAACTTTATAACGTTCAAACAGCTCAAACACTGAGCCAAACAGAAACCAGCAAAGTACTGCGCAACACCTACATGCTGCTGGGCCTCACACTGGCATTCAGCGCCCTTGCTGCGGGGGTATCCATGGCGGCAGGCTTGGGACATGGCGCAGGCTTAATCATGAGCCTTATTGCTATGGCACTCATTTGGTTTGTACTACCACGCACAGCCAATTCGGCTACCGGTCTACTGGTTGTGTTTGCCTTCACCGGCCTAATTGGTGCTGGCCTTGGCCCAATCATTAACCGCTATCTCAGCATGGCGAATGGCTCCGCCATCATCATGCAAGCCTTAGGTGGAACCGCAATCGTTTTTGTCGGCCTCTCGGCCTATGTACTCACGACACGCAAAAACTTCAATTTCCTCGGCGGATTTGTCGCTGTAGGTATGATGGTCATGCTCGCGGTCATGGTGTTTTTATTGGGCGCCTCATTATTTGGCTACCAATTTTCCGGCCTTCAATTAGCATTTTCGGCTGGTATTGTTCTGCTGATGTCGGCATTGATTCTTTATCAGACCAGTGAAATTATTCACGGCGGTGAAACCAACTATATAATGGCCACCACAAGCCTGTTTCTTTCTATCGTCAACCTGTTCACCAGCTTACTGCATTTGCTCGGTGTTGCCAGCGACGACTAATATTCTTAAAGTGTTCACTCAAGGCTCCCTTGTGGAGCCTTTCTTTTTGGGTTTCGCCTTAAATCATGATTTTTTCATTAGCCGTTTACGCTGCCCCTTATTCATCCCAGGCAAGCTATAGTGCCTACAAGTTTGCAATGGCGACATTGGAGCAAGGACACAAGCTACACCGCATATTTTTTTATCAAGATGGTGTGCACAACGCTACAAATCTAGCTGCACCACCACAGGATGAATTTAATCTGCAGCAAGCATGGCAATTATTAGCTAAAGATCACAACCTCGATCTTGTTGTATGTATAGCGGCCGCCTTACGTCGCGGCGTACTGAATGAGAGCGAAGCCAAACGCTACGATAAACCTTCGCACAATCTCGCAGGTGAATTCACCATTAGCGGCTTAGGGCAATTGGTTGAAGCAGCTGCCGTATCGGACAGATTCATTAGTTTTGGTTAACCGAAATGAGCAAAAAAATATTATTGATAAGCCGACAAGCTCCTTACGGCAAGAGCACCGCGAGAGAGGCAATTGATATTGCACTGGCAGCGTCAGTCTACGATCAGGACATAGGCATTTTATTTATGGATGACGGTGTGTTCCAATTACTCAAAAATCAACAAAGCAACCAGATTGATCAAAAAAATATTGCTTCCATACTTCCAGCACTCGCCCTGTATGGCATAGAAAGTATTTATGCACACCAAGAGTCTTTAAATGCACGAGCTATAAGAACGGATGAACTTATTCTCGACAATCTACAATTGCTAAATAATAAGGACATAGGAAGCTTACTAAACCAACAGGATCATCTCCTGAGTTTTTAAACATGAGCACACTACACACAATTAATAAATCACCTTATTCACACAACACCCTCACCTCCTGCTTAGCTGTATGCTCGGAGAATGATGGCATTTTATTATTGGAAGACGGTGTATTTGGAGCCATTACTTCAGCCCCGGGAGCAGATGAACTGCAAAAACTGATTCAAAACGGAATTAGTGTGTTTGCATTGATCAACGACATAAAAGCGCGCGGACTGGAAGATAAGCTGGCCCCGAACATCAAGCTAGTTGATTACAATATTTTCGTTCAATTAACTATTAATCATCGATCAGTGCAAAGCTGGTATTAATATGGAGCTTCACATAAATGGGCGCGATATTGCGCTAGACAAGGACGGCTACCTTATCAACCTTGAGGATTGGGACAAAGAAATCGCCAACACAATTGCCGCACAAGAAAATATTTTGCTAACGCCCGCCCACTGGGAGATTATCGCTCTTTTACAAGAGTTTTATCGCGAGTTTGAATTGTCCCCAGCAATGCGCGCACTGGTAAAATATACCGAGAAAAAACTCGGGGCCGAGAAAGGACGCAGCATTTATTTGTTAGAGCTTTTCCCGCCTAGTCCAGCAAGAATTGCAAGCAAAATAGCAGGGCTACCGCGCCCCACCAATTGCTTGTAAACACGCCCAACTAAAGATTATTTTTATCAAAATAATCTTTAGTTAATTTCAGTACCACAGGGCTCAACAACAACAATGCAAGCAAATTTGGGATCGCCATAAGCGCATTTAGCGTATCAGCCAGCAACCATACAAAATCCAATTGAAATACAGCACCACCAAATACAGCCACCACCCAAAGTACCCGAAAAGGTAATACCGCTTTACGACCAGCGAGATAGATCCAGCAGCGCTCCCCAAAGTAGCTCCACCCTAGAATTGTTGTGAATGTAAAAATCAACAGTGCTATCGCCAGAAAATAGCCACCAACACCGGGCAACGCAGACTCAAAAGCCGCTGCCGATAAACTGGCACCTTTTTCGCCACTCGTCCACACACCCGAACAGATAATAGTTAATCCAGTCATGCTGCAGATAATAAGAGTATCTATAAAAGTACCTATCATACCAATCAATCCAGAGCGAACCGGGCTATTGGTTGTGCCAGCCGCTTGGGCAATGCCACCCGTGCCCAAACCTGCCTCATTGGAAAAAATCCCACGTGCAACGCCGTATTGAATTGCCATCATCACGGCAGCACCAGCAAATCCGCCAGTAGCCGCCGACGGGGTAAATGCATGAGTAAAAATCAAGCCAAACGCTGCGGGAATGCGATCAGCATAGATTGCTAAAACAACGGCTGATGCTATGACATACCCAACACACATAAAGGGCACCAATGAACTGGAAACCTTGGCAATACGTTTGATTCCACCCAATATCACCAAGGCAACAATGATCGTAACGACCGAACCCGTAATCCATCGCTCAATATGAAAGGTAGACTCCAACACATCAGCCATACTATTGGACTGCACCATATTGCCAATGCCAAATCCAGCAAGCCCGCCAAAAATAGCAAATGCAAACCCCAGCCATGCCCAAGACTTACCCAGCCCATTTTTAATCGCATACATAGGGCCACCACAATACTCCCCACGTTCATCTTTTTCGCGATAGTGGACAGCCAACACAATTTCCGAATACTTTGTCGCCATACCAATCAGAGCTGTACACCACATCCAAAATAACGCGCCAGGCCCTCCCAAAAAAATAGCGGTCGCCACGCCCACGATATTTCCCGTACCTACCGTAGCTGAAAGACAGGTCATCAATGCCTGAAATGGGCTCACATCGCCAGTAGATGGGTCACCCTTAGCCCTTCCACCCCACATCAACCGGAAGCCCATCAAAACCTGAAGAATTGGCATTCCTTTTAAAGCCACCATCAAAAATAGCCCAGTACCAAGGATTAGGATAAGCATAGGGGCACCCCAAACTACACCATTTAACCAGGCTACAGACTGATGAATTAACTCCATAAGAACTCCAGGGAATTACGAAAGATGGTAATCAGAACAATAAAAAAGGGGCCTAAGCCCCCCTTTCCGGTTTTTAACATTTAAGCCGCATCAATGGACTTGATGGTACCCTTTGGCAGAACAGCGTGAACTGCCACTTTTTGGAATTTAAGCTCCACGTTATTACCAGTTTCGATGACTACATAAGCATCATCAACCTTAAGAATCTTGCCTAACATACCGCTGGTCATGATGACCTCATCACCTTTAGCCAAGGCAGACACTAGGTTCTGATGTTCTTTTTGGCGCTTGCGCTGGGGACGAATAATCAGCAGATACATGAACAGGAACATGCCACCAAACATTAATAAAGTAATCATTGGATTACTTTGCGGTGCTGGCGCTGTTTGAGCCTGAGCCATTGCGGATGCTATAAAGAAACTCATGAAACTAACCTCGTAGAATAAAGAGCGCTAACTCTACCTCTTTTGAAAGGTACAGGCAATTAGCGATCCTTAATCAAACAAGACTGTCAAAAAGAGGGATATAAACTAAGCGTAATCACGGAATAACTTTCTAAATACACTAGGGGAAAGACTTGTCCAACGTTTGAAAGCATTCGTGAAACTAGTGCGATCCGAAAAATCCAATGCTTTGGACACAGTATCAACACTCATGTGTTCATCAATGAGGTATTTAATCGCATAATGAAAACGCAAAATGTCGCGCAGTTGGGCAAAGTTTGCACTTTGCTGTTGTAAGCGACGCTGAAGGGTTCTTTTTGAAAGCTTCAAATCTTCTGCAATTCGATCAATAGAGAGGTCGTCCCGCCCAACTCTTTGCTTTAAAGCATCTATGACACGTGCCGAGACACCTTCAAACTTAGGAATGTCAGCCATAGCTAAATACTCTTCATAAGATCTAACATCAGATCCCTCAAAAGAGTTTTCAGAATAATGCTCACTATTGCGGTAAATTCGTTGTAATTGGATCATCCAGGCGTCTCCTTTGCCAATTAAGGGCGTTTATGAAATCGAGCAGGAGTGTTTTTTTATTGGTAGCCCACAAACACTACCGTTTTATTAAGCACCATCCATGAAGCACTCAAACAACTCTCAGTAACAGTGATTATAGACGAACTTTTTTTGAATCAAAGTGAAATACGTATAAATTATATTCAAAGCACGTGCTTTTTATCACAAGTAATTATATAAAAGTCACTTTAAATGCCACTGCGTAGAATATTGAGCACTTCTTGATCATGCGTCTTGGTATTCACCTTATCAATAATATGCTTCAATCGCCCGTCTTTATCGATAATAAAACTGGTACGCAATATTCCCATAAACTCACGACCCATAAATTTTTTGAGCCCCCACACACCGTATTTTTCCGCAATCGCATGCTCTTCATCAGCCAGCAAATCGAAATTCAAATTGTACTTGTCGATAAATTTTTGCAGCTTACTAGGTGCGTCAGGGCTCACACCCAGTACAACCGTGTCCAGCGCGTCAAACTCGGCACGAGTATCTCTGATACCACAAGCCTGCACCGTACAGCCCGGCGTTGAAGCCTTAGGATAGAAATACAACACAACATTTTTTTTGCCTTTGAATTGTTTTAATGCAACTTCAATTCCGGCTTGATTTTTGAGTGCAAATACTGGAGCGAGATTACCAATTTTGGGAAACGACATTAACTTATCAACCTTAAAGAATAATTTGTAAGATACACCAAAATAATACGCATAAAACTATTGCAGTAGATAACAACATGAGCAGAAAAAGGATTTACTTGTCAGAACCAAACACACCAAACAGCGCATCTTTTTCTTCCGTGGTAACGGTCGTACTCACATCGGCAGGTTCAACAACAGGGCTTTTTACGCAATTGCGTCCCGCATGTTTCGCTTGATACAGCCATGTATCAACACGCTCGATGAAGCCTTCCGGGCTATCACTGTGGTTACCGCGATATTCATCAACTCCTAAACTTGCTGTGATAACAATCAACTCCTGCTCATGCTCCAAAGGGGAAATAGCAATAATTTCACGCAACCGTTCGGCGACATTGACGGCCTGCCTCAAATCAGTATTTGGCAGCAAAATAACAAACTCTTCACCGCCAAAACGACAAGCAAAATCCAATTTGCGAATAGTCAATGCAATTAATTGAGCAATATGAGCCAAGGCGCGATTGCCTAATTCGTGCCCCCAGCGATCATTAAACCCTTTGAAATGATCAATATCCAAAACAATCAGCGATAGCGGCTGAAATGAACGGCTCGCACGCTCCATTTCCAGGGGCAGTGCATCGGAAAAAAAGCGAAAATTATATAGCCCGGTTAGTGCATCAGTACGAACCTGTTCTTTTAATAGATCCACCTCTTGCCGCAGAGTTTGCAGCTCCTGCAGAAATTGGCAGGGAGCGTCGCCAAGCGGACAGGAAAGCGCAACAACATCAGGAGGGGATGCAGAAGAATCCATAATCAATATTGCTTCTTTTTCAAGGTGTTAAGTTAATTTCCTGCACCAAGTCTAGACGAAATAATTCACCCTAACCAGAAACTATTTCCCCAAGAAAATCAGTAAAAAAGCCGTGAAAAACACGGCATTTTTTCTAGTCAATCCCGATAAATTTTTATCAACTCACCGTAATGGTCTATGCGGCGATCGCGCAGATAGGGCCACATGCGGCGCACTTGCTCACTGCGTTGCAAATCAACCGTAACCACTTTGGTCTCTTCCTGATCGACACTCGCATTGAACAAAAACTCGCCTTGAGGGCCAGTGACAAAACTACTTCCCCAAAAATCCAACCCCACTCCACCTGCCGGGTCTGCTTCATAGCCAACACGGTTGACGCTAATCACCGGTAAACCATTCGCAATCGCATGGGCGCGCTGCACCGTAACCCAGGCATCACGCTGACGCACCTTCTCGTCGGCATCTTCATCCGGAGTCCAACCAATTGCGGTTGGATAAATTAACAGCTCGGCCCCAGCCATAGCCATCAGGCGCGCAGCTTCAGGAAACCATTGATCCCAACAGACGAGAATTCCCAATTTTCCGACCGAAGTTTGAATAGGCTGAAAGCCTAAATCGCCCGGCGTAAAATAAAATTTCTCGTAATAGCCGGGATCATCCGGGATATGCATTTTGCGATATTTGCCCGCGATAGTGCCGTTGCGCTCGATAACCACAGCGGTATTATGGTGCAAACCCACTGCGCGCTTCTCAAATAGAGAGGCAACAATAACAATATCCAACTCCTGTGCAAGCGCTCCCAACACTTGGGTGCTTGGCCCCGGAATTGTTTCTGCCAAATCAAAGTGTTCTGCTATTTCTTGTTGGCAAAAATATAAACCGCGATGCAATTCCTGCAACACCACCAACTTCGCCCCCCGTTGCGCGGCGATACGAATTTGCGCAATTGATTTGGCGAGATTAGCAGCGAGATCCGCGGTACAGGATTGCTGCACTAGACCCACCTGCAATGTTTTTACAACAGAGTTCAACATTAGATTCGCTCCCTTACACCTTCAGGAATTTGCATAGTAATGCAATGTAAACTTCCGCCCTGCTCGATCAACGACAAACAGGGAATGCCAAAAATTTCGTAGCCCGGAAATGCTTGAGAAATAACTTCCAACGCATCTTCATCCATTGGCAAGCCATAAATGGGAACCAAAACAGCTTCATTGATAATTAAAAAGTTGGCGTAGGTCGATGGTAAACGCTCATCGCTTTCATCACCCAATACTTCACCTGCCCAAGGCAATGGCAGCAAACGATAAGGTTCCCCCTGCGCATTGGTAAAAGTTTGCAATTGTGCCTCCATTTTTTTGAGTTCGACATAATGTTCGTCTTGCTCGTCATCACAGGCGGTATAAACAATTGTATTGTTAGGGCACAAGCGCGCCAGCGTGTCTATATGGCCGTCGGTATCATCGCCAGCAAGGTAACCGTGATCCAGCCAATTAATTTTCGTCACGCCAAATGCAGCAATTAAACGCGCTTCAACATCGGCTTTCGATAAATTTTGATTGCGATTTTTATTGAGCAGACAAGATGAAGTCGTCAGTAACGTACCCTGCCCATCAACCTCAATAGAGCCGCCCTCAAGCACCCAATCCTGCGTTTCAATATTGGCAAAAGGAAATGCACCTTGGGAAAACAATTGGTGAGAAATTTGATTATCCAAATCATGCGGGAATTTATTGCCCCAACCGTTAAATTGGAAATCCAGTAATTTAAAACCCTCGGATGTTTCAACAGTCAACGGCCCATGGTCTCGTGCCCAGCTATCATCACTCGCACAAGCATAAAGATGAATATATTCCAGTGGCGCACCCATCGCCTCAAGGCGACCGCGAACTTCCTCTAATTGGTCGGCAGGCACTGCAATCACTACATCAGCGTAATCGCAAATAACGGTAGCCAGAGCCTCGTACAGCTCAACAACATCATCCAGAATCCAATCCCAAGGTGAATTTTTATGGGGCCAAGTCAGCATGACAGCATCTTGTGGTTCCCATTCGGCGGGCAATCGTTGGCTTGACATAAAATATCCTCAATAAAACGCAAAATGGCCAGTCATTAGCTGGCCATTATAAACAAAGCGCCCGTCCCAATGAATTAGCGTGGAGAAATACTCTCTTGCGCAGGTAGCGAAATAACACCATCTGCTTTTTTTATACTGCTTGTGGTAGTGGCCTTTTGCACTTTCACGACAGGATTACCCACTTGCACTATAGCTGCAATAACACGGGTTTCAGCCACACCATCAGCCTCAATATTGATGTGTAATTGCACATAAAAGCGGCCATCAGCATTCGTACTGAGTGTTAGCGGCACCTGATATTCACTATCCGCCCGCAATTCAAATTCAAAATGACGCACCGGTGAAACTATGTCTACCCCCTCACTGGATGATAAATCAATTGTCATCTTGCCGGTCTGACTGGTTGAAACCAATACTAAGGAATGCTCATATACACCCGGAGCAGCAAAAAAGAGCGGCTCAGTATTTTTCAACTTTACCGCAGCACCTGGTTTTACTAACGAGTGAGTTTGATGCAACGCTTTTTTACCTTTAGTTGACGCACTTGTTGCACTATTTGTCAGCTCACCCGGCACAGTTACATTTTCTACGCCAGTAAATTGCTCCGAGGGCTCTGCTGTGTGTTTTCCACACCCATACATCGCAGTACACAGCGCAATTATCGTCAGCGACAACCGAAAAGGCCTAGCAACCCTGTTATTCACAATTCAACGCTCCCATTTAATTAAGTCGCTCTGCTCTCACGTCAAAACAAGCAGTAATTTCGTTGGTGTTATCAACATCTATAGCGCGATCATCAACAAGCTCGAGCACGTAAGTCCCCACTGATAAAAACCGTGACAACCCCTCTTGATCAATCATCGTGCTCTCAGCCAATGCCAACAAACTTCCTCGGCGATAAAGATAGATATCCGGATCAGAATCACCCGAATCTTCACCTGCCTCTTGTACCGTAATTTGATAGGTGCCAGCTGAAGCAATATCCAGTCGCAAAAACTGGGCTACCGCTAACTTGTTATAAGCGCCAAAACGATTGGTACTACATACATTAATTTTTGTATTGTTCACTGGTAATGTCTTATAAACCGGCAAACTACCCGTATAGCCACCACTATTGCTTTCCCCATCACCAAAAGCGGAATTGGCTTCAATGTTTTGCTCAAGCAATAATGTATTAAACGGTGTAATTTGCGCCGGGATAATACTGCGCAACACATCAGCAAATAGGTAAACAGATACCATTGCCGAATTATTGGAATAGCTAGTTGAGTTAATAACAGAAAAAATGTCGGTGAAGTCCCGCGCTAACCTTCCATTGCTACTGGAATAAAAATTATAAAGCACAGATTGTATCGACGCCTCTGAATACCACCCGCGCACGTTGTGATTTTTACGGCTAACATTATTCACAAAACCATCGCGTTGCTGTGCACCGCTAGCATCACGATAATTGGGATCATCTAACATCATTGCCGAAAAAGCATTGGCAAAACCTTCAGACATAGCTACGCGCATATCCAATTTATCACCATAAACATGATCGCCGCCAATACTGTCAGAGCGGGCAAAATTGCTTTCCAAATAATGCCCCCACTCATGCAAGATCACATGTCGATCATATTCATCTATATCGTTGTTTTCATCGCCCAATATATAGATTGCGGCACCATTATAAAAACTAGTGCCAATTTCGCCCAAGGTTAAATCACCATCGGCCGCTTTATTTTTAACACTCCAGCGTAATTCCAGCGCGGGAAAATCACGTTTGTTGCCCGCTGCCACAACACGTTCAACACCTAAAAAAATAGAATCTAAAATTGCAAAGGGCGCGGCAACACGGGGCTGCGTATAACCCGTTCCCGTCCAACCAGATGCCGCATGCAAATCACGTGTAGCCGTCGATTCACTCGCGGCAACCAAGCTACCGTCCATCGCGTAAAGGCTATTGCCACTGGTATTGTCCGTAACAGTAAAATTCCATGCGGGTGACTGAGCACTCAAGAGCTGGGCTTTCACGCGCACCTTCACCTGTTTATTGCGTTCAATGACCAGACTGTAAACACCTTCGCTATTGGTGGAGGTGGTTGCTAA
>CAXAVL010000140.1:0-11747 GCA_963971905.1 uncultured Cellvibrio sp. | reverse complement strand
CAACTCATCGACTATGACAACATCAATCATTGCATTGGTATAAGTGGTCAGCCAGCTGCTATTGCGCAGCTCGGGGCATTCAAAATGAATTTTCTCGTTGGCATAGCTCGTTACTGCGCAACTTGTAGTATCGATATATTTTTTGTTCAGCATGGGCACAAGGTAGTCGTGCAATTGTTGCGCGACAGTTGCATCGAATGCGGCAGGTTTTGCGCCATTAATCGGTGTGGTATTAAACGTTTCATAGAAATTGAGCAGTTGCGATGCATCACTTGTGTGTTTTACATCCAGCACCGTGCGGGTGTTGTCGCTCAGGTCATAGCTGTAGGGTGAGTTTACTGCCTGAATGCAAAAGAACAGGTACATTAATACCAATAGTACCGGTGCAAATAAACTGCTGAGAATCAGGATCAGTTTTGCACGCAGTTTGATATAACCTAATACAAATGCTGCGAGCAATACTGCGGCAGTAATCGCAATACTATTGGCGTTGTTGCCGGTAAACTTTTTGAAGTCGGCAAATAAAGTAGTGGCATTGTAGCCAACCACGTTGCGCAAAAAGTGTAACAGTGGAATAGATAAAATCGCCGCCAGTGCAATCACGGTGTAAATCACAAACCGCTCGTCCGCCCGGTCGCACCCCAGCCAGCCCAGCTGGTCTTTAATAATTGGCCGCAGAATAAAACCGGCCAGCAGTGGAATAATGCCCATCAACAGCGGGAAGAAAAATTGAATCTCGGCGCTGAAGCGGCCAACCACTTCCAAAAACAATTCGGTGATAAATACCGCGAGTATGACCATCGGGAAAAAAGTCAGAATACTGCGCAATACACCCTCAACAAATAAAATCGGAATGCGCAGCCCGCGCATAAAACCGCCCGCGCGCAAATATTCGCTGTAATTGCGAAGATGGTTGAGTGCATCTGGCTCATGGCGGCCATTTTTATCGGTGAGCAGTTTGAGGTTATCTGCATCATCTTTAGCTAGCGCGCTAACGCAACTGCCAATATAACCACCGCCCGATACGGTAGAGAGGTAATCAATTTTGGAAAACAGTTTGTGGCAGATCAGGTGTTGAATAACGCCCAAACAAAACGACGCAGAGCGAATGCCCCCGCCGGAGCAGGCTAAGCCCACCAAATTATTCTGGGTAGTAAAACTATTTTGTAAGGAATTGGTGTCTTGTCCAGCTGGGCAATTAGCCCGGCGCCGGGTGATTTCCTCAAGCTCCAGCGGGAATACTTCTTCCTGGAATATTTCAGTCTTTAGGGTTTCACTCATGGTAGAAGATCCTTTTATTGTTTTAGGTATTATTGTTTAAGCTATAAAACTGTCAAAAACAGCGACTAAAAAATCGCAAGGTATGACCAAATTTTGGCTCAAATTCTCGTGGTCTTTCCATTCCTTCATTGGCCGCGCAGAATGCCAATCTGTTTCTATTAATTTCATAGATAGCCAGAAATTTTTTCCCTTTATCTTCCCCGAATGTATCAAACCAGTCGATTTCTTTAGGGGTGGCATATGGGTTGACTGAAAACAGTCCTTCGATTTTAACTTCTCCTGTGGTGCTACGCACAATAAATTGGTTGTTTGTAAACGTTACCGTTGGAGCTGCGCCATAGTTTTCTACGGGGTTATCCATTCCATCTGAATTGCAGCTTTCTTGTATCCAGAGGCCATCAAATTTTTCATATTCTTCGTTAGAATTTATTTCCATAGAAAAATTACTCGCAATATTTTTTGTGCAAGCATTTATTAAAATGCTAGGGGTGTATTCGGCCGGGGCTGTAAACTTATGGAGAGATTAGCCTTCCGCTTTGGATTGCTCTTCTAAAACCGTTTAGTTGAAGAAAATAGTCTGCTCTTTCGATGTCCGTCAATTACAGCATATTACTCTGATTGTGAGTTAATTAACCTGCCGCATAGAGCGAGCGGTGTTTTTTGATAAACGCATAGGCCGCCTGAATACGTTTAAAGCGTTCGGTGGCGGCATTGAACTGATCTTGCGCTAAGCCTTGGCTCATTAATTTATCGGGGTGCAGTTGGCTGGCGAGTTTTTTATAGGCGCGCCGGATTTCATCTTCAGTCATATCTATTGTCACACCCAATATTTTGTAAGCTTTGTGCAAGTTGCGCTGTTGATTGGCAGTGTGGGGCTGGGTGTTCTGCTGTGGTTTTGTTTGCGTTGTATGCGGATTGTTATAGGTATCGGCTTGGGCGGGTTTGGGTGGATTAATACTCATGGCGAGCTGATCTTGCGCGTAAATCATTTTTAATAAATGCGGAAATACAAGACTTTTATAACCCAGCTCCCGCGCAATCCACTGCAGTGCATGCAGTTCTTTCTCCATCAAATAACCATCGGCACGCGCCATGGCAACCAGATGCATTAATAGAATCTGGATGAGCTTGGGTGTGGTTGCGCTGCGAAATTCCTGCAGCGCCTGACGCGCATCAAATTCAGGCGCAGTGGCTGATTTAAACAGCACAAGTGCTTTGCGCTGTTCATCCTCCGCGAGATGCATTTTTTTCATATGCACCTTCAGCCGCTCAATCTCCTCGCGGTTAATCGGTCCATCACAATGGGCGATGTACCCCAAAAAGCGAAACGCCCCGATCAAAAAGGCTTCGCGAATACTTGGGCGCTTGTCGGGCATGGGTAGTCCACTATTAATAAGTCTGCCTAAATCATAGGTGGTTTTAATGCGAGCAGCGTAGAGTGATAGCGATAAAAGGCTAAAAACGATCATTTTTGTTGTGAACCGTCATCATGATTGCAGCGGTTATGAAAGTTTCATTCCATTATTTGAATTCAACACTTGTAGTTATAACGCGAAAGTAATTCAATAAACCCACTTTGCTGGACACCAATCAATTTCCCCGAGCTGTAGCATGTCAACCGGTTCATCAATCATCGATCAAAAAATTTTGCGCAGAGTGACGGCTTTGCTGGCGCTGTTCGCTCTTATTGCCAGTGTCGTTTCCCTTAGCGGTTGGGCATACGATATTCCGCGCTTCACCAGTTGGATTGACGAAGATATATCGATTCAGCCTAATACTTGTGTGTTAATCGCGGTGGCCAGTATCGCAATACTACTTTTGCATTATGGGTATCAACGATCTACTTTGGCGCTGGGTGGGTTTGTTGCTTTAGGGGGTGGAGTAAACCTGCTGCAATACGCACTCGGAGCAGATTTCGGGTTTAATCATCAATTACTCTTTGGACGCGAGTGGGGGCATACTGCCACCATGACCCCTGGGCGTTTTGGTCCGCCAGCGTCAATATCGTTTGTGCTAATTGGCATCTCTCTTGGGTTGCTCGTCTCCCAAAAACTCCGCCGCCGCGTGCCCATTCTTGCGCTGGCTGTTGTGCTGCTAATGATGTTCTCATTGCTCGGTTATATCTTCGGAGCTCGAAATTTTTATGCCATCCCCTGGCTCTCGGCAATAGCATTGCCCGCTGCAATCATGTTGATGGCGGTTGCGTTGAGTTTGATTGTGAGTGTGCCTGAGCAGCATCCCATGCTGTTGTTATGCGAGCGTTCCAGTGCTGGCACTATGGCGCGCACCGTGTTGCCTATTCTTGTGATGATGATTCCCTTGTTTATCTGGCTTCGTGGCAAAGGTTACGAGCTGGAATTATTTGATCTTGGCACCAGTCGGGCGTTAGGTGCTGCAGTGCTAATGCTGGGCGTGGTGTCGTTGATGTGGATTGCGTTGCTCGCGCTGCGTCGCCGCGAATTGCGTGAGCGCGAGACCGATCAGCGCAAAGATGAATTTCTCGCCACTTTGGCGCACGAACTGCGCAACCCTCTTGCGCCTATCAGTAATGCGGTATCGCTATTAAAGCTTGCAGGCGACAATCCAGAGGCATTTGGGCGAGCGACAGACACCATCGAGCGACAAACCGCGCATTTAGTAAGGCTTGTTGATGACTTGCTCGACATGAGCCGCATTAGCCGTGGAAAAATAGAGTTGCGTCTATGTCGAATAGACGTAGCAACGGTGATTCAGCAGGCAGTAGAAACCTGTAGCCCTTTGGCGCAATCCGCGTCTCAGGACGTTACCGTGGCAATGCCAACGCAGGCAGTTTTTGTCGAGGCTGATTCGGTTCGGTTAACGCAAGTTGTCAACAATCTGTTGAACAACGCCTGCAAGTTCGCTGGGCAAGGTGGCCAGATCAGTTTGATCACCGAACGGGGCGATAGAGAAGCAGTAATCACCGTAAAAGATAATGGCATCGGTATTCCTCCCAACATGCTGGCGTTTATTTTCGAAATGTTTTCGCAGGTTGATCAATCATTAGAACGATCCAAAAGTGGTCTGGGTATCGGCCTTACCCTTGCCAAACAATTAGCCGAATTGCACGGCGGCAAACTTGAAGTTCACAGCGAAGGTCTTGGTAAGGGCAGTGAGTTTGTCATTCGTTTGCCACTTGCGCTCGATCAGACACAGCCGAAAATCACCCCGCAAAATACGAATGTCGCGGGCACAGGCATCCGTATTTTGATTGTTGATGACAATCTGGATGGAGCGAAGAGTTTATTCGATGTGTTGACCTTAGTCGGCAACGAAGCCTTCATGGCGCATGATGGTGAAGAAGCCATCGACGCGGCTGAGAGGTTGCGCCCCGATGCCATATTGTTAGATATAGGTTTACCAAAATTAAACGGCTTTGAAGTCTGCAAACGGATTCGGGAAAAGGAGTGGGCGAAAGATACGTTTATCGTCGCTCTTACTGGCTGGGGGCAAGAGGAAGATCGTCATAAATCTGCCCAGGCCGGGTTCGACGTTCACATGGTCAAGCCGGTTGATCTTACTGAACTGCTTAATATGCTGTCGCGGTTACCGCAGCGCAGTGAGTTGGTCTAATGCAATAAAGGCAGTGAAAGCTGAATTATTCCGCTTAGCTCGTCACTCGCGATTATCCGGCGCCATAGCATTCTTCATTGCCCCAAAACAAAAACCCCCGCTACTTGCGTAGCGGGGGTTTTGAAGATGGTGCCCAGAAGAGGACTTGAACCTCCACGACTTGCGTCACCAACACCTGAAGCTGGCGTGTCTACCAATTTCACCATCTGGGCGTACTCAGCCTTGGCTGAGGTCGCGCACTATAATTAGCGCGATTTGGATTGTCAACGAGGCTGGTGATTTTATTTGTAGGTTTGTCATCTTCGCTGCCCTATAATTGAGGCAACAGCGCCAGGAACGTTTAAAAACCGCCAATATTGATCATAGGATGCCCAATTGACTAAACGTAAAGCCCCGCCCCGCGATGCCTTCGCCGCGCGCGAAGCCGAAAAATACGAAAACCCCATCCCCAGTCGCGAATACATTCTCGACCTCCTCGATAGCGCCGATCTGCCGGTTACCCATGAGCAGATGTGTGTGATGCTGAAGCTTACTGGTGAAGACCAGATCGAGGCGCTGCGCCGCCGCTTGATTGCGATGGCGCGCGATGGCCAGTTGATCAGCAATCGCCGCGACGCTTATGTGCGCCTCGATAAGATCGATGTGGTGCGCGGCCGTGTGCAGGGGCATCGCGATGGTTACGGGTTTGTGATCCGTGCCGATGGCGGTGAGGATATCTATCTGCACAATCGCCAAATGCGCAAAGTGTTTGATGGCGATGAAGTTATCGTTAGGCTCTCGGGCGAGCAGTATCGCGGTAAAGAAGAAGGGGCGATTGTCGATGTGCTGGTGCGCAACACCACACAATTGGCAGGGCGCTTCTTTAACGAAGAGGGGGTGCAATTTGTGCGCCCGGAAAATCCGCGTATTACCCATGACATCATGATCCCCTTTGGCGCCTATGGCGGTGCCAAACACGGGCAAATTGTGGTGGCGGAAATCACTATGCAGCCGGATAAAAACCGCCTGCCGACCGGTCGTGTAATTCAAGTCCTGGGCGACCATATGGCGCCGGGCATGGAAATCGAATTGGCGATTCAGGCGCACGGTATTCCCAGTGTTTGGCCGAGTGAAGCGCTGGCCGAAGCGGCGCGTTTATCGCATGAGGTTTTAGAGCAGGACAAATTGCATCGCGTGGATGTTCGCCACTTGCCATTTGTCACCATTGATGGCGAAGACGCGCGGGATTTTGACGATGCCGTGTTATGTGAGCGCCGCAAGGGTGGCTGGCGTTTATATGTGGCGATTGCCGATGTGTCGCATTATGTTCCGGTCGAAAGCGCGTTGGATATTGAAGCGCGCGCGCGTGGCAACTCGGTGTATTTCCCCGATTTTGTGGTGCCTATGTTGCCCGAGGCTATCTCTAACGGTTTGTGTTCACTCAACCCCCATGTGGATCGTCTGTGCATGGTGTGCGAGATGAATATCAGCGATGCCGGGCGCATTACCGGTTATCAATTTTATGAAGGGGTGATGCATTCCCATGCGCGCCTGACCTATACCAAAGTGGGCGAAATTCTCACCGGTGAAGGCGATGCGCGCGCTGCATTGCGCGAAGAATACAAAGCCGTTGTGCCGCAGCTTGAACTGCTGCATAAGTTGTATCAATGCCTGCGTATTGCGCGCGATGAACGCGGTGCAATTGATTTTGATACGGTTGAAACGCGCATCCAATTTAATGAAGAGCGCAAAATCGAACGCATAGTGCCAATTAAACGCAATGATGCGCACAAATTAATTGAAGAGTGCATGTTGTGCGCGAATGTTTGTGCAGCCAAATTTATTGAAAAACATAATTTGATTGGCTTGTTCCGCGTGCATGAAGGCCCGACAGAAACCAAACTTGCAAATCTGCGCGCTTACTTATCTGAATTAGGTTTGGGGTTGGCGGGGGGCGACAAGCCCACACCAGGCGATTACCAACAATTGCTGCAAATGATTCAGGATCGCAGCGATGGTCATTTAATCCAAACCGTTATGCTGCGCAGTCTGCGCCAAGCGATGTATCAAGTAGAAAACCACGGCCACTTTGGTTTGGGTTATGAGGCCTATACCCACTTCACTTCGCCGATTCGTCGCTATCCTGATTTGCTGGTACACCGCGCGATTCGCTCAATAGTGCGCGGCACCGAACCGACCACTCATGTGCGCCGTGTTGAGACTGCCAAAGCGATTCCGAAAAAATTTATTTACCCCTACACCGCGAGCGACATGGTGGTGTTTGGTGAACAGTGTTCACGCACTGAACGCCGCGCCGATGAAGCGACCCGCGATGTAGTGAGCTGGTTGAAATGCGAATATCTGCGCGATCAAGTTGGTGCTGTGTACGCCGGTCACGTAAGTGCAGTGACCAGTTTTGGTTTGTTTGTCGAGTTAAATGATTTGTACGTAGAAGGTTTAATTCATATCACCTCGCTGCCGCACGATTATTATCGTTTTGAACCAGCGCAGCATCGCTTATTGGGCGAGCGCACGCGTAAAGTATTTGGTTTGGGTGATGAATTAGTGGTGCGGGTGGTGCGGGTGGATCTTGATAATCGTAAGATCGATTTTGAACTTGAATCAGCTAATGCGGTTCGCCGCCCCAAATCGGCGGTTAAACCCAAAACGAGTAAACGCGGCGCTGCTTCAGCCGCCGATAAAAAGGCGGGTAAAAAATCCGGCAGCGCTAAAAAATCTGGCGGTGAAAGAAAATCAGCTGGCGAGACAAAAATATCGCCCGCAGAAATAGTAGTGAAACAGGTTGCGGGAACTAAAACGCTCAGTAAACCATTGGCCGCTAAACCGGTGGGCAAAGCGAAAAACAGCAAATCGGCGAGTGCTAAACCATCGTCCGGCAAAAAGAAAACCGGCGCTAAAAAAGTGGCGACCGCGCAAGCTAGCGAAAAGGCATCAACAGCCAAAACACCGATTGTGAAAACAGTCGTGGCTAAAAAGATGGTGGTGAAAAAAGTGGCCGATGCTGCTCCTGCCAAAAAGGCCGCCGCTAAACCCGCCGCTAGTAAAAAAGCCGCTGTGCCTAAAGCTCCTGCGGCTAAGGCAGCTACTACCAAGCCAGCTGCAGTAAAGAAAACGTCCGCACCTAAAGCGGCAAGTGCAACATCCAAAGGGGAGGTCGATCATGGCCGTAAAACTGCGAAAGCTGCAAGCAAGACAGCGCCAGCAACAGTTCAATCGCCTGCGCCAAAAGCGCCAAAAAGCAAGGCTGTCACTGGGGCTAAGAAGACAAATGATAAAAGACCGGTGGTTAAGGCTAAGACAAAGAATTGATCGCTGGCTGCGCAGTGAAAACTTTGTCTTGGATGAAAATTTGAATCGCGAAATTTATATAGTGAAAGACCGGATTTTGCGCGAGCGCGAAACCCGGGTCTCTGAGCGTTAAACCAAAGCGAGTATTAAGGCCTAAATAATCAGGTAATTTTTTTGAAACGTGAACATATCTTTGGCCTGCACTCAGTGCAGGCCCTGCTAAAAAGTGCGCCGCAACGGGTAATTGAAATTTACATGGTGCAGGGTCGCAACGATCAGCGCCTGCAAAAAATTGTTAGCGCTGCACAAAGTAATGGCATTCACTGCCAGGTCATCAATCGCAATAAGCTGGATGAATTAGTTGGCGATGAAAATCATCAGGGTGTGGTGGCCATCTGCACGCCGGGTGAAACATTCGATGAAGCCTATCTATTCAAATTGATTGATGATCTCAACGAGCCCGCGTTTTTGTTGATCCTCGATGGCGTCACTGATCCGCACAACCTCGGCGCTTGCATGCGCTCGGCGGAAGCGGCAGGTGTGCATGCAGTTATCGTACCCAAAGATAAATCCGTCGGCATTACGCCCATCGTGCGCAAAGTTGCCTGTGGTGCGGCGGAAGTACTGCCATTTATTCCGGTGACCAACCTTGCGCGCACGCTGAAAAGTTTGCAGGAAAAAGGCATTTGGCTGTTCGGTGCTGCGGGTGCAGCAGAGCAGTCAGTTTATGAATGCAACCTCACCGGCCCGATTGGTATTTTGATGGGCGCAGAAGGCGATGGCCTGCGCCGTTTAACGCAAGATACCTGCGACCATTTAATGAATATCCCCATGGCCGGTACGGTCAGTAGTTTGAATGTGTCGGTGGCGACCGGTGTGTGTTTATTTGAAGCAGTGCGTCAGCGTGCCAACTTGATCCAACAATAATCCGTTATTTCCCAATCATCTATCCCTCGTTGTTTTTCCTAATTAGACAAAATTTTTATTCTAATGAAATAAAAATTTTGTCTAATTGTCATCTTTTGGTCATATACATGATTGCCATTGCCGGAATCGGGTGGTATATATGGCAACGTTGTCATAAGGTGTTTTGCGCCACAATAATAAATCACACTCGGATGAGTCTGATGATAACGACCAGAAGGAGCTCGTAACGAGTTACCGGGACTGGAGTGTTTCCCAAAGTACGGCCAATCTGTTTTTAGCAAAAAACAAGATAAGTACTGATCCACGGGGGCGCCCACAAAAATCTCAATAGAAGCAAAAAATCCAAAGAAATTTTCACAATTTCTTTGCGGGAATCTTTTGTCCAAAAAATACAAAGAGAGTGAGGGGATTATGAACATATACAAGTCAGCGAAAAATTCTGTTATCGCACTTGCCGCATTATGCGTGAGCGGCTTATCAACCAGTGCATTTGCGGTGAATTGTGCAGGTTTGCCAGAGTGGAATAGCACTGCTGCCTACGGTGGTAGTACACAGGTGCAAGAATCCGGTAAAGCGTACAAGGCCAACTGGTGGTCGCAAGGGCACAGCCCGGCCAGTTACTCCGGCCAATGGCAAGAGTGGACACTGCTCGGCGCCTGTGATGGCGCTGCTTCTTCTGCTCCGAGTTCTGTCGCGCCATCGTCGTCTGCGCCAAGCAGTGTTGCATCTAGCTCAAAATCTTCCAGTTCAGTCGCTGTTGTTTCCAGCTCTTCAATTGCTGCGGGAAATTGTGCGTCCACACAGTACGTTGCTGGCACTGCCTACAGCGCAGGTCAATTGGTACAAAACGCGGGCAGTGAGTATCGCTGCACGGTCGCGGGTTGGTGTGGCTCTACCGCAGCCTGGGCTTATGCGCCCGGTACCGGCGCGCACTGGCAGCAGGCGTGGGAATTGGTGAAGTCTTGCGGTGCTGTTTCAAGCAGCATTTCAAGCAGTGCGCCTAGCAGTGTTGCGCCTAGCTCAAAATCATCGTCTTCGTCATCTTCTGTTGCACCTTCCAGCATTGCATCTTCGAGTAAGTCATCTACCAGTTCTATCGGAAATGGCCGTGTTCCAGGTGACGCTGCCGCTCTGCCAAAACATGCGTTGGTGGGTTACTGGCACAACTTTGATAACGGTAGCGGTGTAATTCGTTTGGCCGATGTTGATGCATCTTGGGATGTGATTGTTATCGCCTTTGTGGATGACGCTGGCAATGGCAGTGTGGAATTCCGTTTGGATCCAGCGTTGAACAAAGCGCAATTTATTGCCGATGTCGCCGCTAAACGTGCGCAGGGCAAAAACATTGTGCTCTCCTACGGGGGTGAAAAAGGTACTGTGACGCTGAACAATTCCACCAATCTCGCCAATTTCGTCAACAGCACAGCGGCGATTATCAATGAGTATGGTTTTGATGGTGTGGACATTGATCTGGAAAGTGGTGCCGGTGTAATGCATGGTGCGCCAGTGATCAGCAACATGGTATCGGCGATCAAACAACTTCATGCTATGTACCCCGATCTGTATGTCTCAATGGCGCCTGAGCATCCTTATGTGCAAGGTGGTTATGTGGCTTACACCGGAATCTGGGGGGCTTACTTGCCGATGATCGACCAATTGCGCAATGAATTGGATTTGTTGCACGTGCAGTTGTACAACAATGGCGGTCTCGCGACACCTTATGCGGCGCAATCCTATCAAGCCGGTACGGTGGATATGATGGTAGCTTCAGCGCGTATGTTGATCGAAGGTTTCCCCCTGGCCAACGGCACAGCCGGTAACTTTAAAGGTCTGCGCCCGGATCAAGTCGCTCTCGGTTTGCCTTCTGGCCCACGCGCTGCCGGTTCCGGTCAAGCGACAACGGCGGACATTAACAAAGCGGTCGATTGTTTGGTGAAACGCAGCAATTGCGGTAGCAACACGCCGCTGGCAGCTTACGCGGATTTCCGTGGCGTGATGACCTGGTCAATCAACTGGGATGTAAAAGATGGCCGCATCTTCTCTGTGCCAGTTGGCAATCATTTAAAAGCATTGCCCTAGTTGTTCACTGATGAGGGTTAAAGCCCTTATGTAAAACCGAAACGCCCGCTCTAATCCAGCGGGCGTTTTTTTATGGCCAAAATCGCCTATGTGTAGGGTGAATAGGTTCTTTAGCGGCAGGCTCTGCTATCCTTGCACTGGAATTTTTATTCCATGGCTGCCCTGACTCAGCCATGTATTACATGCTCCCACTGCTGGTGCAATATCTATACAACTCAAATAATTTGGATTTTATATGCACGTTTTTTTAAGAATGGTTAAATTGCTATTGGTTGTTGCCTTGGCTCACTTGGTATCTGCCTGCGCTCCTGAAGTTGGTAGCCCTGAATGGTGTAAAAGCATTGCGGAAAAACCCAAGGGTGACCTCACTATGAACGAAGCCAAGGATTACGCCAAACACTGTGTATTCAAATAGGCCCGGCGAAGCCAATCGATTTGTGAGACGGCCACTGCATTTTATAATGAGAATTCACCGCCAAAGAGAGCGCCCTGCCACGAGGGTGATTGGCTGTGCCTACGCGAGAAGGGCCTGATGAAAACCAACTTTCTAAATATTCATGACCTGGTGCTGGTGCTCACGG
>CAXAVL010000139.1:0-11757 GCA_963971905.1 uncultured Cellvibrio sp. | reverse complement strand
CGGGTCTGTTTGATGAATCGCAGTGCGTCACTTTGGAAGAGCTGCAAGCGCGCTTTGATGAAGTGCAGGCCGAAGCAGGTGAAGAGGCGGCATATGCGGCATTGGATGCGTATCTGCTCAGCACCGATGCGCCAGTGGCCAGCCTGCCAGCGGTAGACTTACCCGCCAACAGTGCCCACTACTTCCGCTTGGGCAACCCGGTAATGGTGTCCAAGGTCTATCGATTTGGCGAGCAAGGTGCTATTGTGCGCGTCTTTTGTGCAGAAACCGAACAATCGCCCCGTGCGTTTCTCGGTTTGGGCACCATCACCGATGAGGGTGGCGTAGCCCCCAAACGAATTTTGGCAAACCGCTCGGCTAACGAGCGCTAGCCTTTAGAATTTGCCCTCAAGCTTGCTTGAATGGGTAAAAAGCCGCGGCTGACATCCTTTGTTCTTCTTTAATAAGGGCAGGATAATCACCGCAACAACCCACCTGTAAATATGCACGGGCGGGCTGTAATTGAATCGCATATTAAATTGAGGAAAACATCATGGCACTGAGTGCTTCTGAAAAAGCTGCAATCGTTAACGAATACAAACAAGCTGAAGGTGATACTGGTTCACCCGAAGTCCAAGTGGCTCTGTTGACTGTAAACATCAACAAACTGCAAGGTCACTTCGCTGACCACAAGGCAGACCACCATTCACGTCGCGGCCTGATCCGTATGGTAAACGCCCGTCGTAAATTGTTGGACTACCTGAAAGGTAAAGACGCTTCACGTTACGTTGCTCTGATTCAAAAATTAGGTCTGCGCCGTTAAGTTTGTCCAGTGCCCGCTCTGCGGGCACTTTTATTTTGTGCTTCTAGTTATTTTCATCTAGAGACCGAAAGCTGTTAGGGATCTGTGCTGATAAGAGAAAAGGTTAGCGCATAGGCAGGATGCATATTTGTACTGATGTTGAATGTGAAATTTATAGATCCTGTATAGATAGAAAAGAGCAAACTTAAATAGACGCGTAACAATTAACGCAATTGATTTTTAGTGAATATAAAGGATAAAAGAGTGAATCCGATTATTAAAAAGTTCCAATACGGCAACCAAACCGTAACCCTCGAAACTGGCCGCATTGCTCGTCAAGCAACCGGTGCAGTGATGGTAACCATGGGCGAAGTCAGTGTACTTTGTACCGTTGTAGGTTCTAAAGAAGCTAAAGCCGGGCAAGATTTTTTCCCGCTGTCTGTGCACTATCAAGAAAAAAGTTATGCCGCTGGCCGTATCCCCGGCGGCTATTTGAAGCGTGAAGGTCGTCCTTCTGAAAAAGAAACGCTGACCTCTCGTTTGATCGATCGTCCAATCCGTCCCTTGTTCCCCGAAGGTTTCTTGAACGAAGTTCAAGTGGTTTGTACTGTTGTATCTACCGACAAGCAATATGATCCCGATATAGTTGCAATGATCGGTACTTCTGCTGCATTGGCCATTTCCGGTATTCCATTCAACGGCCCGATTGGTGGTGCACGTGTAGGTTATACCCAGGAAGAAGGCTACATCCTCAACCCAAGCTTTGCGCAACTTGAAACTTCCGAGTTGGACATGGTGGTTGCCGGTACTAAAGACGCCGTATTGATGGTGGAATCTGAAGCGAAAGAATTGCCCGAAGATATCATGCTCGGCGCAGTACTTTACGCTCACCAGGAGATGCAAGCTGTTGTACAAGCCTGTGCTGAATTAGCACGCGATGCGGGCAAACCGCGTTGGGATTGGCAACCAGTTGCTGTTAAAGCAGGTTTGACCGATGCGATCGTAAACGGTTTTGGCGATGCTATCGGCGCTGCTTACCGCATCACTGACAAGGCCGAGCGTTACAACCGTTTAGGCGAATTGCGCACGCAAGCTGTTGAGGCTTTGGTTACTGAAGAATCCGGTTTCACTGCAGATGAAGTGAAAGGCGAATTCGGCATGGTTGAATACCGTTTGGTGCGTTCACGCATCGTAGCGGGCGAGCCACGTATCGATGGCCGCGACAACAAAACCGTACGTCCAATTCAAGTTGAAGTGGGCGTATTGGGCAAAGCCCACGGTTCTGCCTTGTTCACTCGCGGTGAAACTCAGGCGCTCGTTGTGGCGACTCTGGGCAACGCACGCGATGCACAAATTATCGATTTCCTTGAAGGCTCCAAAAAAGATGCGTTCATGTTGCACTACAACTTCCCACCTTTCTCGGTAGGTGAGTGTGGTCGTATGGGCGCTACTGGTCGTCGCGAAATCGGCCACGGCCGTTTGGCGCGTCGCGGTGTGACGTCTGTTCTGCCAAAAGAATCCGATTTCCCTTACACCCTGCGTGTAGTGAGCGAAATTACTGAATCTAACGGTTCAAGTTCAATGGCTTCTGTGTGTGGCGCAAGCTTGGCGTTGATGGATGCTGGTGTTCCACTCAAAGCACCAGTTGCGGGTATCGCAATGGGCTTGGTGAAAGAAGCTAACGGTTTTGCGGTATTGACCGACATCCTCGGTGACGAAGATCACCTCGGCGATATGGACTTTAAAGTAGCGGGTACCACCAGCGGTGTAACTGCACTGCAAATGGATATCAAAATTGAAGGTATCACCGAAGAGATTATGGAAATCGCACTGGAGCAAGCTCTGGCCGCGCGTTTACACATTCTCGGTGAAATGAACAAAGTGCTGCCAAGCTCGCGTTCAGTCGTTAGCGAGAACGCACCGCGCTTTGAAACCATCAAGATCCATCCGGATAAGATTCGCGACATCATCGGTAAAGGCGGCGCGACTATTCGTGCAATCACCGAAGAAACCCAATCGTCTATCGATATCGATGATGACGGCACCGTTAAGATCTACGCCGACAATAACGACGCATTGCAAGCAGCAATCCTGCGTGTAATGGGCATTGTTGCTGAAGCGGAAATCGGTGCGATCTACGAAGGTACTGTAGTGCGTATCGTAGACTTCGGCGCATTCGTAAACTTCCTACCAGGTAAAGATGGCTTGGTGCACATCTCTCAAATCGCCGACGAGCGCGTAGCTAGCGTGAGCGACTATTTGAAAGAAGGCCAAATTGTAAAAGTGAAGTGCTTGGATGTAGACCAACGCGGCCGCATCAAACTCTCGATCAAAGAAGCATTGGCCGAAGAGTCAGGCGCAGCACCTTCAGAAGAAGTGACTGCCGAGTAATTTTCGCTAGTTGAGTTAAACAAAAACGCCCGCATCGAAAGATGCGGGCGTTTTTGTTTTAGTAGATGAAAGCTGTGTAGCGTGGGTGGAGTGCAACAATACCCACTGGCAACATTAAAGGAGTGATTGATGAGTGTTAAATTTGTTGTCGCAACTGAGCGAGATGCGGAATTGATAGCGAAGTTTGTTATAAAACTAACGGAAGAGATTTGCTTAAAAACCAAGGCAAAATTTTTTTCGATTAATCTGGAGGAAACCATTGCGCGGTGTTGCGAGTTGATTCGCAATAAAAATTACGGTGCGATTATTGGCTACATTGAAGATCAACCGATTGCTATGTCAACCTTTACCGAATCCTATGCGCTCTATGCTGGTGGAAAAATTGGTATTGTCCCTGAATTTTATGTTGATCCTAGCTATAGAAATTCCGGTATTGGAGCCAAGCTTATTTCAGCGGTTAAAGATTATGGGCGGGATCAGGGTTGGTCATGTATTGAATTATGTACACCGCCGTTGCCGGAGTTCGAACGCACGCTAACTTTTTATCAGCACAACGGTTTAATGGCTGTTGGCGGCAGAAAAATGCGGGAGTACATATAGGTTATTAATGTTTACACCGAAAAAGTTAATCACTCAAACAGCCGCGTGTAATCTTTGGTCACTGCTTCATAGCATTCACATGCAACTGCTTCCAATCCCACTCGATCCAAAATGCTGATTTTTCCGCGGGTATATTGAATTAATTTTCGCTCTTGTAATACACCAGCGGCGACAGTAATTCCGCTGCGGCGGACGCCGAGCATATTGGCGAGAAACTCTTGGGTTAGATAAAAATAGTCGGCGTGGGCGCGGTCGTGCGTCATGAGTAGCCAGCGTGCTAAGCGTGGTTCGATTGCGTGAAAGTGTGCGCAGGCGGCAGTTTGGGCGAGCTGCGCCATCAACACATAGAGATAGCGATTAAAGGTTCTGGTGAGTGCGGCGTTTTTTTGTAGGTCTTGTTGCAATTGTTCAGCGGTCATGCGTAAAGCAGTGCCTGAGCCCTGGACCATTGCGCGCATGGGGGCGCTATTTATGCCGAGTGCAACGGTTGCACCGAGCATTCCCTCGTTACCAATCAAACCCATTTCCAGCGGTTGATGATCTCGCAATGTGGTGACCAGCGTGATAAAACTGGTCAGCGGAAAATAAACGTAGCGAAACGGTTGGTCTGGTTCGCACAGTACTGTGCCAGAGCTCAACTCTATCTGTTCGCAGCTGTGTAGAATTTGTTGGCGTGCCTCGGGCGATAAGCTCTCAATAAGGCGATTGAACACGGGGTCGGTAGTGACTGGCATCGAGCGTCCTGTAACAAAAGAGGCTCGCGGTCGGTAGAGTGGTGCACCACAAGTCTTGGTGTCAGAGTCTACTGGATGGCTTTTTCCTTGTCTGTCCGCTACAGGGCATACGGCGATATTTGTTAGCTAGTCAAACATAGTGTTATTTCGTGTGAATATGAACGTATCATTTTTTTATCCAACTACAGACAAAAATATCCCCGCAAGAGCGTGGATGAAAGTCCTTTATTGGGTGATTCAGTGCCATGCCATAAACGGATTTAACACTCTGTACCAACCGGTGAATTTCAACGGTGCATTCAATACGGTTAAACAAATACAGTCTTCGTTTTGCAGTGCGGTTGGGCTGTGTTTGTGGCTGGCGTCGCGGGCGATGAAATCGCCTTCGTGGTATACGCCGAGTTCATCGGAAAATCCGCCGCTTAAAATTACCGTGTATTCAAAACCTTTGTGGGTATGCTTAGGCACTTTTGCGCCAGCGTTGATTTTTTGCAGCGCTACTTGAAAGCCTTTTACGTTAATTAGTGAGGTTAAATCGTACTTGCTGATTTTTTTTGTTTGGCGTTGCCAGGGTAAATCCGCAAGCGATGTGGGTAGATAACGCAGCAAAGGATTAGTGAAGTGCTGAGTGATTTTTTCGCTTGGAGTTGGTTCCATTTTCACCTGTGCGATTTCACTCTGCGCGTGCGGTTCCAGCGATGCCATGAGTGATTCAAAGGCATCGTCATCGGTACTGGCAGGTTTGATGGTTTCCAACAATGCGCCGCCTAAATGGTTTAAATTTTTCACGTGCTGGCGGCAGTCGTGGCAAAAACACAAATGCATTGCCACTGCGAGTGATTCCGGAATAGTGCAACTTCCCGCTGCATAATTCATCAAGGTCATATCATCAGGATGATAACCACTCATATCTCTTTATCCTCAAACATAACGCGTAATTTTTGCAGCGAAAGACGCAAGCGCCCCTTCACTGTACCCAAAGGAATATTTAACTCATCAGCCACTTCCTCGTGGGTTTTGCCTTCGTAATACACTTTGCGCAGTGCGATCATCTGCTCTTCGGGTAATTTATCGATGGCGGTTTTGACAAATTTTTCCGTCGACAAATTTTGAATCGAACAAATGGTGGTGTCTTCGGTGGGAATCTGCCACAGCTCTTCGGTTTCGATCACAATTTCTGCGCGAGTGCGATTCAGCTTGCGCAAAATATCAATGCGCTGGTTGCGGGTGATGGTAAAAATCCAGGTCGATACCGATGCAAGTGACTCGGAGTATTTTCCCGCGTTGCGCCAGACGCTGGTCATTACCTCTTGTACTAGGACTTCGGCGTGTTGGCTAAAGCCTTGATTGATTGCATAGGCTTTGATGCGCGGCGCAAAGTGTTGGTAGATCGCACGAAATGCCGCTTTGTCATCATTCTCTGCAACACGTGCCAGCAGTGCCCCCCAGTCGGGAGCGTCATTTGTGGCGGTAGAGTCATTCATTGACACGGCCTTTTTAGTCGTCATGTGAAGTCTCATTATCGCTTACCGGTAACTTTTAGATAGTCCATAACAGCTTTTTACGCATTTCACCTCACTTTGGATCATCCGGTGTAAGGGCGGTTAGCGATAGGCTCGGGGCTCCTGCCAAAAAAATCTATTTTGACTGTTGCCAGAACTGCTAATGTGTATTAGTGTAGTAATACACCAGCTTTTAAAGTTATAGACCTAAAAATATCCGCTGTATAACCCGTCACCAAGGAGTGCAACATGAGATTCCGCTTTACGTTAATTACCAGTTTGTTGGTATTCGTCAGTATTTCTGCGAGCGCGGAAACCAGCTTGTATGAAATCACCAAGGACGATGAAAAAATTTATCTCGGCGGCACTATTCATGTGCTGCGCAATAGCGATTACCCGCTCCCACCGGAATTCGAACACGCCTATGAAAATGCAAAAATTTTGGTGCTAGAAACTGATATGAAACAAGCCAGTTCACCGGAATTTGGCCGGCAGATGGCGCAGGCATTTATGTACAGCGACGGCAAAAATTTAGCGCAAGACTTGCACCCAAAACTTTGGCAAGAATTACAAACTTTTGCAGATCAGCGCCAATTCCCGCTTGGCCAAATGAGTATGTTTAAAGCCATGTTTGTCAGCCTCGCCTTATCCATGGCGGAAATGCAAAGCAAAGGTTTCGGTGTGGGGCAAGGAGTTGATACCTTCTTTTATCAAAAGGCGATTCTCAGTGGTAAAGCTACACAAGAACTTGAAACAACAGGCGAAGTGCTTGCGCAATTAACATCGCTCGCCGATATGGATGCCAATTTGGTAATCAAATCCACTTTGCGCGATATACATAAAATGGATCAGGTACTGGCTAAATCCCTTGAATATTGGCGCGTGGGTGAATTAGACAAATTAGATAAAGAAATGGCGGCTGATATGCGCAAAGAGACGCCGCAGATCTATCAGCAATTATTAGTCTCGCGGAATCAGGCTTGGCTGCCAAAAATTGAAAAGATGCTTGCAACGCCCGAAGTGGAATTGGTGCTGGTGGGAAGTTTGCATCTTAGTAGCAAAGACGGTTTGCTCGCGCAGCTAAAACAGCGCGGATACAAAATTAAACCTTATCAAATCACTGAATAATATTTTGGGCATTATTTATCCAAGGAGTTTTTATGTCAGTCCCCGTACTATTAAATAATCTTCAACGCAAACTCGGAGGCGTTACCGTATTAAAAGGAATCAGCGCGCAAGTATTGCCGGGGCAAGTAATCGCATTGCTCGGTAAAAATGGCGCAGGTAAAACCACTTTGCTGGAAACTATTTTGGGGTTTGGTTTTCCGGCTTCAGGTGACGCCAAACTGTGGGACGTTAAAGCGACTGAGATCAATGGTGAAATAAAGCAACGCATTGGATTTGTGCCGCAGCAGGATGAATTGTTGGCAGGTTTAAATGGTCGCGACCATCTAGATCTGTTTAAGGCTTTCCGCAAAACTTGGAATCAGCCATTAGTTGATCGCTTGATTACAGAGTGGTTAATTCCGATAGATACAAGTGTCGGTAAAATGTCAGTCGGTCAACGCCAGAAGTTATCTATTATGCTGGCGATGGCGCACGAGCCGGAACTATTAATTTTGGACGAGCCTGTAGCTAGTCTCGATCCCATTGCTCGCCGTCAATTTTTGCAGCAATTAGTTGAAATCGCTGCCGACGAAAATCGCGCAGTTATTTTTTCGACCCATATCGTTAGCGATGTAGAGCGTGTTGCTAATCAGGTGTGGATGCTCCGCGACGGTGTCTTCGCGTATCAAGGGGGGTTGGATGAACTTAAGGAGTCGTTCGCGCGCGTCACGCTCATCGTCAATCAACCGATCACTCAAAAAATTAATTGGCCGTATCTTATCAAACAAAAAAATAGTGGCAATCAAACTCAACTTACTTTTGAAAAATGGCTCCCGGAAATGGAGCAGCAACTCGCACAAGAGTTTTTGGCACAGGTCCGTGTGGAGTTTCTAGGTTTGGAGGATATTTTTTTGGAGTTGAATCAATGAACGGGGTTAGCAATTATGTCAGCAAAGGAATGGTAGTGTTCAAGTTGTTGTTTCCAACTGCCGTTCTTCGTTGGGTTGTAATTGCGATGTTGACGATTTTTTTTGCAGCGCTCGCCGTAAAAGAGTTTCTTCAGTGGGAACTTGCAGGAGCTGTAGTACTAATAGCCTGCATCAACCTCGGCCTTATTTGCATATTTACCATGCCAACACAAATGGTGACTTTGGCTTCCAGTCGTACCACCTCTTATCTCGGCAATGTGCGTAGTCTACTGTTCGTCTCTCTATTGGTATTTAGTTTACTTCTCACTCTAGCTATTTGTTGGGGATGGAATTTTACGCAACCAAATTACTACTCTTCATTAATGTTGCTAGGCGTGTGGTTGGTCTCGTCACTGATACTGCAGGCGAGTGTGTTGATTTCTAGTCGACTCCCAGGAATCCACCTTTTTCTCCTGGTCTTTTTCGCGATACTGAATGATGCAATTCGCTGGCTAGAACTCTACAGTCCATTGCTTATTGCACTAATTATCGTTTTGAGCTGGGCTTTTTTTGCGTGGTGGTGGCTTAATTGGTGCCCAGTAAAATATCGAGTGAATCCGTTCTTTATTGGAAGGGTCGCACAGCAAAAAATGGCATTAGAGCGGCGCAGCAACTTCTGGTTTTTTTCGGGATCCGCGAAAAGTTGGTTGGGGTCTAGGCTTGCTGGAAGTCCAGATGGATTGACTGCTCGAAGCAAGAGTTTTTTGCCTGGTCTGGTCATTACACCCTTAGGGTTTGTACCTGGCTATATCATTATGGGTGAAGCTTGGTTTAAGTCATTTGTGCATTTTTTCTTCTTGTTCTTTGCTGTGGGGGTAGCGCAAATGGTGCAGTCAAATTACGCGCTCAATGTTAGTCGCATATGGCTTTATAGTCCCGGCAACAGAAATGAACTATTTTCGCTATTACAAAAGCGATTCTGGTCGGATGTCTTACCTTTCACGTTGGCATTTGCCTCAACAGCTTTTGGTCTGAATTTTTTCTCGGACGCTTGGCGCGGTGCTGAAGCTCGGTTCTATTTCATGCTCTCGCTTTTTCTAATGCAGTTGCTGGTTTTTCATGCTTTTTGGTGGGCGTATCAGCGTACGCAAGCAAATCTGGTCCTGTCGAATCTGTTGTCTGGCGGGTTGGTGCTTTGGTGGTTCTTAATGTCTATCGCGACTGGTTTTCTCATTAAATTTCCTGTTAGTTGGCAAGATTTATCCCCATTGTGGATTGTAATTCCTCAGTGTGCTTTGCTTGTGATGTTTTATAAGCCGGTGCAGCAAGGATTTGCCAGAGTGAGTTTGGCGAGGGCGGGTTAATGAATAGTTCTCCGAAACATTTTCTGCAGTACTCAGTGCTACTTTTTAAACTCTTACTCCCTCTAAATGTCTTGCGTTGGGTTTTTGTGGTTACCGCAGTTTTTTGGGGGTTGGGCCTGTGGTTACGCGATTCAGATTGGGATTTTCTGCTAGCGATTGCAGCGGCAATTACCGGGCTAATGACCTTTCTACTTCTAATGCTGATTCCCAATCAAGTCATTGCGTTCGCCAGTAGTCGTCCAGTCAGCCTGCTTGGCAATAGTCGTCATACGTTGCTTGTCTTCCTATTTGTAGCGTCGACGATAATTAGTCTGGTGTTCTATTGGTCACTTACGTTCAGTGAGGATCTACAAGCTATACCTTCTTTAATTTTCGTTGTTCTAGTGATGATATCTCTGTTGCTACAACTAAGTCTCTTTATGGTTAGTCACTTGCAAAACGCGCAATTTTTAGTCCTTGTGTTGTCTTGGGTGTGGTTACAGATTGCAACATGGTTAACCACACAAAATCCTTTGCTGTTGGTCATAGCTTGGTGTTTAGGTTGGCTATGTTTTTCGAGATGGTGGTTGCGATGGCAGCCCAAAAAATATCATCCTAATTCAATGGTTACTGTGATTAATCATGCGCAGCAAGGTGCTGCTGCGCGCAATGCTGGCTTTCTATTTCAAGCTGATCATGCTGACACTTGGTTAGGCTCTCGACTTTTTGGTGTTCCGGATGGTTGGCGCTCTCGAAGCAAGAGATTGTTCATTGGTGGGTTTATTTTCTTGCTTACGCCAATTCCCATCTGCTGGTTTATGGGTAAATTTCAGCTTGAAGCCTTAATTCGATACGTTTTAATTCCATTTGTGATGTATATGTCGGTTTCGGTTGCTCAAGGATTAGCTATTAATTTCATGCGCAATCTACGCCATGTTTGGCTTTATTGTCCTGGGGAACGCCAAGACATATTAAGCGTTACGTGGAAGCTATACATTCGCGAAGTGGGTGTTTGGATGATGTTAGCGTTTGGCTTAGCTCTGGTGATTGAACTCGTGTGGATAAAGCCTCTCGAAGTTAAAATTTTGGCCTGCGCACTAGTGATCACTATTTTAATAAATATAACGAGTTTCTATTTGACCTGGTGGGTTTATCTTCGCAGTCAAGGAAATTTACTTTGGTGTAATTTTATCGGCGGTTTTGCTGTAATGGTGTTGATGGCGTTGTCTATTGCAACTGGTGTTTTATTTCCATTGCCATTCGATTGGGCTGGTATTTCGGTTGTTTGGACTTGGTTGCCGCAGTTAATACTTGTGGCGCTGCTTTATAAATCCGTGCGATCAGGTTTGCTCAAGGTGAATTTTTTGAGGGTACTATGAAATGATGCCGATCTCTGTTTATCGTATGATCTGGGAAGGTTCAAATGTTCACCCTTAACCCCCAATCCGGCATTCCTATTTATCGCCAGCTCGCCGAGCAAGTGCGTCGTATGGTGGCCGGTGGTCAATTAAAAGAGGGCGATGAATTGCCATCGGTACGTGAACTGGCATTGGAGCATGCGGTAAACCCTATGACTATTTCAAAAGCCTATAGCTTGCTGGAAGTTGAAGGGTTGTTAGTGCGGCAGCGTGGTAAACCTATGCAAATTGCGCGACAAAATAAACAAAACAATTCTGAACAAGAGCGATTGCAGCACTTACACTCGCAGTTGGAGCAATTGGTTATAGCTGCGCGGCAATTGGAAATTTCCGACAAGGTTCTGCTCGCTAGTCTGCGCGACATGCTTGCCAGTGAGTGATCGTGCATAAGACACTAATTTACTTTGGTATTGATATAAGGAATTAAAGGATGAAAATTGTTTGGTTCACCTCTCGGTTTCTGTGTTTTTTTTCGCTATTTTTTATAGTTGGTTGCACCGAAAAAAGTGATCAGAAAACCAATGCGGAATCCATTCTCAAACCTTGCCCCGGCTTTGTAGAAACAGGCAAGCCGCCGCTAGTGTATGGCGCGGAATGTGGTGAATTGGTGTTGAAGGAAAATTCGGCTGACGCCAATAGTCAGGATATCAGTATCGCGATTTTGCGTTTACCGGCGATCAGCCCAATTCCTGCCGCCGACCCGCTTTTTTTGATTCAGGGTGGCCCTGGTGGATCTTCAATTGAAATGGCTACACAGCTGCACAGTTTTTTTGCCGATGTACGTAAGAATCGCGATTTGATTTTTGTTGATCAGCGCGGTACGGGCAAATCTAATCCACTGCGCTGCGAACAATTGTCGGCGGCGGATTTGCTCTTATCTGAAACTGAACAGAAAGAAAAATATCTGCAATTAATAAAAAACTGCGCAGAAAAATATACCAACTCCGCTGCGTTTTACACTACGGTTCACGGC
>CAXAVL010000138.1:0-11767 GCA_963971905.1 uncultured Cellvibrio sp. | reverse complement strand
GGTGGTGAATTATCGGCAAACGGATTTTACCCGCAGCGGTCAGCGTTATGACCTGATTATGGATGTCTACGGCAATGCCCCTTGGGCGAAGTCCCACAAGGCTTTAGCGCCCGGCGGACGCCTGCTTGCGGTCTGCGCCACACTGCCGCAAATGCTCCAGGCGCTATGGCTCGGAGACCGGTTGATTGCTGGCCCCTGTGCCGAGCGAGCGGAGGATTTGGCGGAGTTAGCCCGCTTGGCGGATGCAGGAATTCTGGTGCCGGTGATTGATTGCAGCTACCCGCTGGCGCAGATAGCAGAAGCGCATGAATATGTGGATCGTGGCCATAAGCAGGGCAGCCTGGTAATCGACTGTAGTTGATTCCTTTTAATTTACGGTCTTCCTTAACGCGCATTTTTTGTAAGTGATGTTTGTTTTTGTGTATAAAAAATACTATTTCAGAAAGCCTATAAAAAGAACACAAATGTGGGGTAGTTGTTCATTTCCCTTAATAAAGCCTAAGCTGATGACGCATTGGCCGCTTGTGTGTTTGATCATACAAATGTGAGAATTCTCTCCTGACCCGGTTTCATTCCGGTGTTAGCTCAGCTGGGATGTGTTCAGATCGGGGGTGATGTAACGCTAATCTGGTGCAGTCCTTCTAGCAATATAAAAATAAATGTGCGTTATCGGACAATGTTTTATCCCCCTTGTTTCCTACCTGGGGCCGGTCAATCCATCACACTAATAATTTAATAATTTTGATGGGATTGTCGCTATGTTTACTACAAACTCAACTTTCGCTCGGAAATCCGTGCGTTTTTCTCCTGCTATGTTGGCTGCAGCAGTGGCTATGTGTGCGAGCAGCACAGTATTTGCTGCTACAACAGGTGGTTTTGCAACAACCGACGGTGGCAATGTCAGCGGTGCAAAATCCTTTACTGCGTCAACCTACGAGCAAATCAACACTATCATCGCCAACGCCAGACTCGATGCCAACGGCAACAAAGTGACTGGCGGTGCTTATCCGCTCATCATTACCTACACCGGTAACGAAGATTCATTAATCAACCAGATCGTTAAAGATCACACAGCTGATTCATCGGGCAATTGCCCTAAAGCGCACTGGAACGATGCCTACCGCGAAGTGCAAATCAAAGAGTTCACCAAGGGTATTACTATCACTGGTGCCAATGGTTCATCGGCAAACTTTGGTATTACGCTGATCAAAAGCAGCAACGTTATTATTCGCAATATGAAAATAGGCGCGCTCGGTGGTGCCAATAACGATGCAGACATGCTGCGCATCGATAACACCTCAAACGTATGGATTGATCACAACGAATTGTTTGCGGTGAATAATGAATGTAATGGTTCACCCGATGGCGACCTGACTTTTGAAAGTGCGCTGGATATTAAAAAAGATTCAAAAGACATCACGGTTTCGTACAACTATATCCACGACAGCAAAAAAGTGGGCTTGGATGGTCATACCTCCGTTGATTTCCAACGCAATATTACTTTCCATCACAACATCTACAAAAACGTTAATGCGCGTTTGCCATTGCAGCGCGGTGGTTGGACGCATATGTACAACAATCACTACAACGGCATTACTGGCTCGGGGATCAATGTTCGCCAACAAGGTTATGCGCTAATTGAAAGCAACTATTTTGAAAATGCGTTAAACCCCGTTACTTGTCGCTATGACAGCAGCAACTGCGGTTATTGGGATCTACGCAACAATAACATAAGAAATCCAGGCGACTTTGCCACCTACAATATCAGCTGGACTAGTGGCGGTACGATCGATGCCACTAACTGGACGACTACTGCAACTTTCCCTATCGCAATTCCTTATAGTTACTCACCGGTTACACCTCAGTGCGTAAAAGATAAGTTGGCGAATTATGCCGGTGTGGGGAAAAATAATGCACAACTGACCAGTGCTGCTTGTGGCGGTACAACTTCATCTGCGGCGCCATCATCCTCGTCTTCATCAGCAGCAACTTCTAGCGCACCAAGTGCAGTTGCTTTGAGTGGTGCAGCAGGCAATGGTTCTGTAGCACTTAACTGGACAGTGAATGCCAATATCAATGCGCTGGAAATTTATCAAGATACAGATTCAGATCCAGCAGGCCGGGTGCGCATTGCGACATTGCCAACCAGCAGCACTAATTACACGGCGACAGGTTTGAGCAATGGTACTACCTATTATTTTTGGGTGAAGTATCGCACTACCGACAATGTGTGGAATAACTCCAATGTATTTAGCGCTAAACCGAGTTCAGGGACTACTGCATCTTCCAGCAGCACTGCATCTTCTACTGCCAGTGGTGCGCCAGTTCTGACTGGCACCGGTGATTATCCAGACGGTTTTTCCAAGTGCGCTGATCTCGGCGGCACCTGTTCCGTTGACTCGGGTGATGGCTGGGTCGCCTTCGGTCGCAAAGGCAGCTGGGTTACCAAAAAAGTATCAGTCGGTGGTTCAATCGCCTGTACTGTTGCAGCATTCGGTTCTGATCCGCAAGGCAACCCAAACAAGTGCTCTTATAAAAAATAACGGCATTTTTCTGTGACACAAAACCCGGCATTTTTGTCGGGTTTTTTTATAGGTAGAAAAATCAAAAGGGGCAGGGACTTGTTGCGCAGATTCTTTCACCCGTTATCGGATGCGTAAACTCAATGGTCGTAGCATGTAACAATAAACGCGGTGCCATTGCCTGGGACTCATTATTTTTATACAAATCGCAACCTAAAATTGGGTGGCCAAATTCGCGGCTGTGAATGCGCAATTGATGTGTGCGGCCAGAAATGGGCGTAAACAAAACTCGCGTGCGTGGGGGTGATGGACTCCGCTCGACCACCGTGTATCGCGTCAGTGCATGTTTCCCCGTTACAAAACAAATTTTTTGCAGCGGAAAATTCGGCGGGTCTTTGGCGATGGGAAATTCAATAACACCGCTGTCTTGTACCACACAGCCGTGCAAAATAGCGCTGTAAGTTTTAGTAATAGTGCCTGCCTGAAATTGTTTGGTTAGCTCTGCATTCACCTGTTTATTCAGTGCCACCAGCATAATCCCCGATGTACCGAAATCGAGCCTATGAACCAGTGTCGCCGTAGGAAAATCCTGCACCAAACGAAAATGCACCGAATCTTTATTGAGTAGATTTTTGCCCGATAAACTTAACAAGCCGCTGGGTTTGTCGATCAATAAAATATGCTCGTCCTGAAATATAATGCGTATTTCATCGGTGCACACAGGGGCGATAAAGTCGTCGGGTTTGGTGTTTGCGATTTCGGTTACGTTTGTAAGTGTGGTCATATGAGTATCACTGCAATGCGCGCCGCAGATAACTCCAACCGCCAGTAAGGCTTAACCAAAAGAGCGCAATGCCACCGCAGAGGATGAAAAAACGGTAAACCGGATTCATACCATAACCTGAATGTAGTGGATAATTTTGATTAATGAGTTGATGTTGCCAGGGCGCCTGATCGGAGCGGACACTGAGATTTAAATCGCCAGTGATGAAATCTATTTTTACCGATGTGCGCCCGTTGCTATGCCACTCACCGGGCAAACGAAAGCGAAAATTGGCAGCAGGATTAGCAGGCGTGGCCAAGCGAATATAGGTCGGCCAGGCATCGGGAAATTGTTGCTGAGCCCGCAATAATAATTGTGCGGGTGTGGCATTAATCGGCGTAGCAAGCGCGTTGGAAAGTTGTGTAGTTGGCAGCGCAGTAAGAATCGGCCCAGTTAATTTTTGCCACAGCATAATGCTGCCGGTTAATAAAATAATCAGCAGTATCGGCGTGGTTAAAGTTCCCGCGTGACGATGATAATGCATCAAGTAGGATAATTTTATTCTGCGCGGCACTACCCAGTGCCAGCGAAAACTGCGTTTGGTCGGCCACCATAAAATCACGCCAGTAATACACAGCGCTAAACCCAATACTCCACTGAACAATAAAATCGCTTCACCGAAAACACCGGTAAATAATTCGGTGTGCAATTCTCTAAAAAATGACAGGACCTGCAATAGCCCCAAATTGTGTTGATAAGGCTCTAGCGAATCCAGAGCTAATAATTGCACCTGACGATCCGCATCGCGTGTGAGCGTCCAATAAGGTTCGTCGGGATTAGGCGCTTTAATTAAATAACCGCTCGCATCCGTTTCAATGCGCTGCGCAATCTGATCAAGTTGCGCAGCCATCTGCGCAATTTTATAGTCATCAGAAAATTGCGCATGGGGGGTAATGATAAGTTTAATCAGCGCTTGCTTATAAACTAGCAGGCTGCCGCTCAACGCCGCCACTAATAAAAAAACAAGTGCGACTAACCCGCACCACCTGTGCCAGCTGAGCAGCAGGTTGGCGCGGGGTGGGTGACGGCGTTTTTTGGTGTTTGGCATAAATCGTAGGTGCGCTGCTTAAAAGCGGCGATTGTAACCCAGATTAAAACTGCGCCCTATGCCGGTAAAATTGCGGATATCGTTCGGGCTGCTTTGCGAGTAGTAAGTGAAATAATATTCGTCGGTAATGTTTTGCACCGCAAAACTAATAGTTCCATCAAACGCAGCCAATGTTGCACTCAAATCAAACGTGGTGTAACCATCAAAACGATTAGTGACCGCAGCGCTGCTATTTTTCACTTCGCGATCAAATAAATAATTCGCTTGCAGGCGGGTATCCAGCACGTTTGACCAAGTGCGATCCCAACTCAAGTTGACGCGATCCGGTGAAATATTAGTGCCGCCCAAATCTGAATCGACGCGACCATCTTTATTGGAATCGTAACGGCCAGTAGCCTCGGCGTAACGCAGGCCGAATAAATCCACATCGGTCGCTGCCCATGAACTGCTGAATTCGATTCCATCAATCTCGGTTTTTTCGCGTTGTACGCTGTAAATACCATCGGCATTGCGTTGCAAACGCTCGCCAAAGTCGGAAGCGGATGTGTAGTAACTTAACTGCGCGGTGACATCGCCGGTTTTAAATTCCACACCAAACTCAGTGCTCTCGGTGAGGATGGGTGTTACATCCAAAAAGCTATCTACACTTTGGTTGGGTTGATTGATACCGCGCAATACGCGCCCTACATCGGGCATAGAAAAGGCTTCGGCGTAATTGGCAAATACTCGCCAAGCGCTGGTGATTTGATAGGTGCCGCCGTAGTTGTACAGAGTTTCAGAAAACTCCGGCGAACCGCCTTCAACAAAGCGGCTGCCGTAAGAGGCCAGGGTAGTGAAATCATCTACGTTGAGTTTGGATTTTTCGTAGCGCACACCGGTAGTCAGGGTGAGTTTATCGATGCCGGTAAATTCGGCCTGCAGATAAGGTGCAGTGTTTTGGTATTTACTTGGCGGCACCCAGACGCGACCGGTCTGGATTAATTCTTGCCAGGTTTCGTCTTGAATCAAATCGATTCCGTAAACCAGATTGACTGGCAAATTACCCAGCTGATTTTTTACCAGTGTAATTTTTGCGCCGAGCTTTTCAGAATTGTTTTGCGATTGATCGATCAGGTTGGGGCCGTAGGCGGGATCTTGAAAGGTCGCAAGTGGCACAGCTTCAGCGCCGTAAGTGCCCGCAAAATCCTGGCTGAAACCCTGCACGCGCAATTTGTGGCCGAGGAAATCGTCATTGGTATAGTTGAGGCTGATTGCGGTGACTTTGTTGCTCGCGCCCTCGCCAGTAATATCGCCTTTCACTGCACTGCTCGGAATGCCTTCCGAGGCATCGCCGCGCACCGATACCCAATTGTTTTTGTTTTCAACTTCGTAACGGTTAACCATTAACTCGATGCGCTGATCATCCCAGTCATAACCGGTTTTCACAAAACCATTCCAGGATTGTGAATCCATCGTATCGCCCTGAGTATTGTCGGCACCGATGATTTGGCCTTTGCCATCGTAGGCGACGCCGCTATCGCGCAAGCTGATACTGGCGATCACATCAGCATTGCCAATGCGATTAGAAAGGCTGTAGGTCAGCCCGTAATCCGCGCTCTCGCCCACGTCTTCCGTTTGGAAACCGGTAGACAACCTAAGGCTCTGCTCCAGTTTGACCGCCGGTTTTTTGGTGATCAGGTTAATAACCCCACCCGACGCCCCCAAACCGTGAATCGCATTGGCACCGTGCAATACTTCTACCCGCTCCAATACGGCCGGGTCGATGGTATTGCCTTCGCGCCCGCCGTCGCGCAGCGGGTTGGATTGCGGCACACCATCAATCATATACAGCGGCTTGCGCCCGCGCAGCGTCTCACCGGCATTGGTCATCTTCTGGCGACTGGGGGAAAAACCGGGAATCAAATTACCCAGCACCGTAGACAAATCGTCCTGAATCGACAGCTGCTGCTCCAGCTCGGCGGTATTAATTACCGTCACCGTATTGGGAATCGTACTCAGCGGACGCTCGGTCCGGCTGGCGCTGACATAAACTTCTTCAACGGGGTTTGCAGCAAATCCAAAGCTTGGCAAGAGAGCGCTGCAGGTCAATAGCAGACTGGCGGGGCGAGTAAAGCAATACATGGACTATTCCTATAGCGGAGGTATTTGAATGCGATGCGGTGGTGGATATGATAAGTTGCGAATAGTAGCAATAATGAGAAGCGTTATCAATGGCGTCTGAATCGTCACCTTAAAGGGGTGAGAATGACAGCAGTTGTGATTAGGGGGGGGCGCAAAGTTGGGCTGAGGGTGAATGGATGGCTAGTTTTGCTCTATGTTTGCAGCATCCTGCCTGATTTCCTCACAATTTTGGGTTTTAGCGTACATATCCTATCTTTATCCCACCCTAAAATCTGAAAATAATCGAAAACCAGCGTAAATTAAGGAGGGGATTTATGGCCAGTAATAAAAAATTAATAAAGTCGATTGTCGCTCACCTTGTCCGATCGTCGGGCAAATTCATATGGTCTGCTGCATTATTTGGTTTCATTTCTCTACTGTCTGCAAATACATTTGCCTCTTCGTTTTTTATACTTGAACAAAGTCCTGCGCATCTTGGTAAAGCATTTTCCGGTACTGCTTCAGAAGTGGTTGACGCGAGTAATGTTTTTTTCAATCCGGCGAGCATTATCGAATTAGATAATCCGACGCTGACATTAGGTGGAAATATTATTTTCACTCAAGCTACGTTCAACAATAAAAATTCCAATACCAATGGTGTCGCCGGTAAAACTGATGAGATTGGTTACATACCTAATATTTATTATGTGCATCCAGTTTCTGAGCGTCTGTCATTGGGTTTTGGTGTCAATGCGCCTTTTGGTTTAGCCAGTAAATATGATGATGAATGGAGTGGCCGGTATTTAGCGACACACAGTGAATTGCAGGTGGTAAATATCAACGCGGTGGCTGCCTATGCACTTACCGATACTTTGTCGTTGGGATTGGGCATTAATTATCAGCGCGCTGAAGTCACACTTGAAAGCCAATTCGATTCAACCCTCGGCGTCAATCCATCGCCTGCTACGGATAGCAGTGCGAAAATTACCGGCGACGATGATAGTTTTGCGGCAGATGTTAGTGTCTATTATGCGCCCACAAATCAAACCCATTTTGGTTTGGTTTGGCGGCAAGGGGGCGAATTTGATTTAACCGGTGATGCAACATTTTCCTTGAATTCATTGTGTAGTCCCGGCGCAGGTCTTCCTACCGGCGCTCCACCCGCACCAACTACCGGCACAGTTTGCGCTGCATCCTTAAATGCAGTGGCCGGTGATGCGCAAGCACATTTGCATCTGCCGGATACAGTTACGCTGAGTGGTTCCTATCAATTAAATGATGCGTGGTGGATTCACGGTGATATCGCATGGACCGAATGGAGCAATATTCAAAATGTTGATGTGATCAACCGCAATAATAATCTTACGATCAACACCTTGGAACTGCAGTACGATGACACCATGCGTTATGCCCTTGGTTTTACGCATCAATCAAATTTGCCATGGACATGGCGTTTCGGTATTGCAATAGATGAAGCACCGCAGAAAGATCCGATGCTGACCAACCCGCGCATTCCCGATCAGGATCGCATCTGGTTTAGTGCTGGTTTCAATTATGAGTTTTCACCCAATACATCAATTGACCTTGCCTACAGTCACATCAAAGTAGATGAGGCAACTATCAATAATATCGATACGCAAACCGGACATCGCGTTGAAGGAAGTTTTGATGCAGATGTGAATATCGTCGGCATACAAGCAAACTTTAGATTTTAAGTTATTGTTTTCATGTTTGTGACTTCGCCAGCAACCTACAGAGTGCATCGTAGGTTTCTGGTGAAGAACGAACCGCAACATCTATTTAACGAATTAACTTTCCTGTATATAAATCCTCAACTGGAAAGATCATTGAATAGTCATCCCAATTTAAATTCCCATCTTCGATCTTAAACGTTAAAAATACAGCCTCGGTTTTGTAACGTTCATAATCCGGATGTCCCGCAGAAAATATAAATGGAGCAAAGTCTATAATCCTGCTTTCGCCGTTCGAAAAATTAACCTCAAGAATATGAGGTGTAACATGCTTTACATTCTTAATGGATAGAGCTGACATTTTTCATTCATATTGGCTCTAAATCTCGTTCAATTCTAAACGCATTTTTCGTTCTAACTCTTTAGATTTTTCTTGAATTTCCCTTCCTTGCTGATCAAGGATACTTTGTTTTTCCTGAAGTCCTTCTTGGTCTCCGGATAGTATTAGAATTGGTAATTCGTTAATAAAAAGTTTTACTGATTCAACAGAGGTTTCGACCAGACTTTCTAGATCCTCAAAAATAATTAAAAGTGATTCTCCTGCAGTAAGTTTTAGAGCCCGTGATTCTGATTTCAAAATAGAATATTCCCTCATACTTTCATTCATTAGCTCCATAACACTCATGCTAAACTGGCTCAATGCCACTGATTTTGTTTGTTCATTTTGGGCGTTCAACATTTTATCTATGTATTCATTGAACGAAGGTTGCATCTTGATAAATAATTCAGACTGATATTTTCTTCCAAAGTCATCAAGCATTTTTACGTATCTTTCATAGTGAACCATTTTTAGCTCAAATACTTTTTTTCGGCGCTCTAAATCTAAATTAAGTGAGTGTTGAAGTGATTGAAGCTCTTTTTCGTGACGTTTTTTGTTGAAGTAAAAGAATGCAGCCCAAAGAGCATTTATTAGTATAAATGCTACGGTGTCATTTGGACTTATGTTGAAAAATTCTAGCAATGTTTCCATGTTTATCCTAAATGTGGCGGTTGATTAGCTCATGGGCTGTGTTTTGGCGTTTTAATTTTATTAAAGTTAAAGCGCAAAACCTATCTACTTCACCCCAACATCAAGCCAATACCCCTTGGTCTTCGCATGTATTTTTTCATTGTACATAGCGCTGGTATGCCAACCCGGTAGATAAAACTTACCGGCATAACTCGCGTTTAAAATTATGCGTAGCGTGACGCTGGTTTGGTTGCGGTCTTGGTAGCGATAGTTCCAGTAGTAGTCGCGCCACAAACTGAAGTAGGCGAGTACGCGGTCGTCGCGGATGTCCATGTAGTCTATGCCTTTGGGCATTTGTGCGCCTTCGAGGCGTTCGTTGCGGATTTGCCAACCGCTCGGCACTACGGCGGTGAGGGCGATGTTTTCAATATTGCGGGTGAGCAATTTATCGAACTCGCCGGTGATGGTGACTTCTGCAACAAAATCTTGCCCTTGGGGTAATTGTTCAACGCTGATTCGTTTGTTATCCAGCGTTAAAAAATCCACTGTCATCGCTAAGCCATCGTTACTCGGTTCTTCCAGTAAATTGGCAGGAATGCCGCGATTGCTGACTAATACGCGGATAGGTTTGTTGTGATCGTTACGCACACTCACTTGCGGATTATTAATGGCAGTGCGGAAAAATGCATTATTACTGGCCTGTGTAAGCCAACTACTTTCCCCCGCTTGTCCGCCTGATTGCGAGTAGGCAAATTTCACTCCGTTGCTGCTCACATTCGCCGCCGAAAATTCACTCATGGCCAATAGCGCCCACGCGATACTTTGGGTGGAGTACCAACCTTCGCCGGATAAATCTTTGGCAACTTGTTCGGCGACTTGCCAAGTCAAATCTTTATCGGCATTGACGCTAACTAATGTTGCCAGCAACAAACCGCGGTCGCGCATATCCGAGCCGTAGGTATAACCGGCATCGGCATAAACCGGCACGCTGTTGGAAATTTCACCCAGCACATCTTGCGCGGCATCTTTTAAGCCCACATGTTGATAGGCCATAGCGAGTAACCAGCGCGCGGGCATGCGGTAATCTTGCCATTTGTTATTGGCATTATTTTTCATGGTTTCGCGCAAACGGTTCATCGCAGGTAACTCGGCTTTATCTGCCAGTGCAAGTGTGTAGAGGCGATAGGCCAATACCACTTCGTCGTAATAGTTGCCGTTAATTTGTGGATTGCGCGCTGCGCTTGCCTGATACTTGATCCAATTGTTAAGCAAGGTTTTTGGCACCGAATAACCAGCGCGTTTTGCTTCCAATAAAAAATGCCCGGCGTAACTCGATGCCCACTCATTTACATAGCCATCACCCGGCCAGTAAGAAAAACCACCGCTGGCGTGTTGGAAACTGCTGAGGCGCTTAATGCCTGCTTTAATATTGTTTTCAATTTCCACCTGTTGTGATTCAGTTAAATTCACCAGTTTTGCCAAACGCAACTGCGGGAAAACAGCGGACGTTGTTTGCTCAATACAACCATGTGGATAACCGATTAAATATTCCAAACGCTGTTCTAAATTCAGCGGCGGTAGTGTGCTGACTTCAAGGCTAGCTTGATTGGTGCCGATCATGCCGTTTTGTTGCAGCGTTGATTTCCAGGTCTCGCCCGGTTGCAATAATTTGGATTCCCAAACCGTAGTTGGTGGATTTGCAGCGCGTGAGTCGATGTAAATTTCTTGCGTGGCGGATTCATCACCCGAGCGCGCAGTAATTTTTACATGGCCTTTGCCGATGCGATCATTCACTTTGAGTTGTAAACTCGCGATGGCATCACCCGGTTCATTAAAACTGAGTGTGGCACTGCCTTTTTCTACGGTGAAAATTTCATTGGCTTCAACAGAAATTTCCACATCGCGAATATTGGCTTCGCTGACAAATACATTCACCGGCAAATTCACTGACTCACCCGGGCCGAGTACACGGGGCAAGGTGGCAAAGAGAGTGACCGGTTGCGTGACTGTGACAGTTTTTTCAATGCTGCCGTAGGCACTAATCGCTTCGGTTTTCTTTTTACCCGCTTGCTGTTGCGAAAGGGAGGCGGTATCGCCACTTACCAACATTACCCGCACTGCACCCATATAGGGTGGCAAGGTGATCTTATGTTCGCGGGTTTCACCGGCTTTTAATTCAAATGCACCGAGGAATTTTACTACCGGCGGAAAACGGCGCTCGCGGCGTTTGCGTTCCGCTTCCAACGCAGCATCGGAACCACCGATGGCCAATACGCGTTCGAGTGATGCACCGTAACCACCAACTACTTGATCAAACAAATCCCAGGTGCGCACACCGAGGGCTTCGCGTTTGTAAAAATAATCGTGTGCATCCGGCGCGTGGAAATTGGTGAGGCCGAGCAGACCTTCATCTACCATCGCCAGGGTATAGGTCAGCGCACGTTGATTTTGTTCGCTGACTTTAATTACAAATTCAGATTCGGGGCGCACTTTTTCCGGCACATCTAATTGTGGAATTAAACGTGTGGCAGGGTCTTCTACCAGCAGTGGCACTATGCCGTACAAACGCATCGG
>CAXAVL010000137.1:0-11853 GCA_963971905.1 uncultured Cellvibrio sp. | reverse complement strand
ATTTGGTTTGCTTTTCTGATTGTGAGTAATCCGCCGTGCCAAAGATATTGGCTTTTTCCGGATCCATATCCGATTCAGCATCATCGCGCGGCGGCGCCACATAGGCACCACAACAGGCGGTAGGCACCTGCGCGCGCTGCTCGGGGGTTAGCTCATCCAGCGGCACCCAATCCAATTCGCGCAATTGCTCATTGGGGTCTTTTGGGGTGGAGGAGTCAGTCGCCCACACCAAGGGAGCAGACAGGAGCAGCAGTCCCGCACACTGAGCTGCAATACACAGGGCTAGGCGGGAACGAAGAAATTTACTGCGCAGATACTGTTTGGGGTGATGCTGGGATGGAGCCATTAACCGCGGTCTCAAATAGGCGCGCCAAGTATGCCGCCGAAAAAATTGATGCGATTCTACTGTAAACAACCTGCACAGGGAATGAATTGGGGGAAATCGCCTGGCTGGGGTAGAATCCAGCCCAAAGGCAAGCACCGCTGATGCCGCCCAATAATCACCTCAATTTCGGAATCTGCATGACCACGCCCCATACCAAGGTCGACTCCAGCGAGACAAACGCATCGACCGCAGCGGCCACCGATGCCCGAAAGTTAGCCCTTACTCACTGGGCAACCCAGAATACATCAGCAGAGCTACATCCCATCGAACTGCGCAGCTTGGGAGGGGATGCAGGCTTTCGCCGCTACTTCCGCTTTCAGACACCCTCACAATGGTTGGCAGTTGACGCACCGCCCGCTAGCGAAGATACCGCGCAGTTCCTCGCCATCGCCCGTCTGATTGAACAGCAAGGTGTGCGCAGCCCGCGTATTGCCGCCGCCGATACCAAGCAAGGGTTCTTATTAGTTGAAGACATGGGCGACCGCTTATTCTTTCGCGAAGTCGATGCCAACAATGCCGATAGCTTCTATCAACAAGCAATTATCACCCTGTTGCAGTTACAGCGCAGTCAGGATGATGTTGCCCTTATTCCACGTTACGACCGCGCACTCTTGCGCCGCGAGCTGGAAATATTTAGCGAATGGTTTGTAGGCAAATTGCTCGGGCATTCACTCACCGCAACAGAGCAGCAGTTACTCAATAATGTGTTCATCCAACTGGAAGACAACGCCCTCGCCCAACCGCAAACCTTTGTGCACCGCGACTATCACTCGCGCAACTTATTACTGCTCGATGACAACTCCCTCGGCGTGATTGATTTTCAAGGCGCGCTCTGGGGCGGCGCCACCTATGACCTAGTCTCGTTGCTGCGCGATTGTTATCTGCGCTGGCCCGCAGAAAAAGTCACGCACTGGGCGCTGGATTATCGCCAACGCGCCATCGCCGCCGGCATTATTCCGAACATCAGTGAAACCGAATTTCTGCGCTGGTTTGATTGGCTCGGTTTGCAGCGCCATATAAAAGTGCTGGGTATTTTTGCGCGCTTGAATTTGCGCGATGGCAAAGCTGGCTATTTAAATGACCTGCCTTTAGTGATTCGCTACACCCTCGAAATTGCCGAACAATATCCACAATTACAGGCATTCGCCACTTGGTTTAAACACACCTTATTGCCACTGGCGCAACAGCAGAGTTGGTATCAGGACTATCGAATTGCAGGAAATCGAATCGCAGGAAATCAAACGGCGGACAAACAATGAAAGCGATGATTCTCGCCGCCGGGCTCGGCAATCGTATGCGCCCACTTACCGATCACACCCCCAAACCGCTGCTGTGCGCAGGCGGTAAACCGCTGATTGAATATCATCTGGAAAATTTACAGCGTGCCGGTATTCGCGAGGTGATAATCAACCTCGCTTATCTCGGTGAAAAAATTCGCGCCCACTTAGGTGATGGCCAACAATTTGATGTAAATATTCGCTACTCCACCGAACCCGAACCACTGGAAACCGGCGGCGCTATTTTGCACGCAATCGATTTGCTCGGCGCTGAGCCTTTTTTATTAATCAATGGCGATGTCTGGTGCGATCTGGAATTTGCACAATTTATCCAGCAGCCATTTAGTGAAAACCAAGCGGGGCATTTACTGCTGGTGCCCAATCCGCAGTTTCATCCACAGGGCGACTTTGCTCTGGCAGAAAATGGCCAATTACTCGATCATCCCGACAAAACACATCCACAACGATTTACCTTTGGCGGCATCAGTTTGCTCAAGCCGGAATTAATTAGCGAGTACCCGGGCAAGCGACAAAAATTTCCGCTGGTAGAAGTTTTGCGCCGCGCAATTAACCATAAACAACTGACCGGACAAGTACACAGTGGCCAATGGAGCGATGTAGGCACGCCCGCAAGGCTAGAAGAACTTGAACACTCTTTACTGCAACACTCAACCAAAACTGCTTAACCCACTACGTTTAACCCACTATAAGGACGCACCATGTTAAAAGCCGATTTCAGCTCACCCAACCCCATCAGTCTCGCCAAACTTATTCCAGTACTGATTGTATTGTTTCTGCTTACGGTTGTTTACGGCAGTTGGTACACAGTGGACCAAGGTGAACGCGGTGTGCATTTGCGCAACGGAAAAATTATCGGTACAGCATCACCCGGTTTGGGTTTTAAAATTCCACTCATTGATACAGTGGTAAAAATCTCCACACAAACCCACACCGCCAATTATCAAGCGCTGCAAGCCTATAGCCGCGATCAACAACCCGCGACGATTCGCGCATCAGTCACTTTCAGTGTGCCAGCCGACAGAGTGGAAGAGGTCTATGCCAACTTCAAAAGTATCGACTCAATGATGGCACGTTTGGTTGATCGCCAAGTGCCTACCCAAGTTGAAAATATTTTTGGTAAATACACCGCAATTTCCGTGGTGCAAGAGCGGATTAAATTCGGTATCGATGTCACTGACGCCATCACCAAAGCCATCAATGGCCCGGTAGTGATCAACTCAGTGCAGATTGAAAATATCGATTTCAGTGCAGCTTACGAAAAATCCGTAGAAGACCGCATGCGTGCAGAAGTGGAAGTGCAAACGCAAAAACAAAATCTGGAAAAAGAGCGGGTAACAGCGCAGATTGCCGTCACCAAAGCACAAGCAGAAGCCGATTCACAATTAGCCCGCGCCAAAGCAGAAGCCGAAAGTATTCGTATTAAAGGTGATGCAGAAGCCTCGGCAATTAAAATTCGCGCTGAAGCGCTGGCGCAAAATCAAAATTTAATTGAATTAACTAAAGCGGAAAAATGGAACGGACAACTGCCTACCACCATGCTGCCCAATGGCACCCTGCCATTTTTTAACACCAACAAATAAGCAGCAGATACAACAAGGGCGCCGATAGTGGCGCCCTTTTTTATAGAATCAATTCATCGCCAACAATTGCATCGCACCAAATTCATTAACTTGCAAGACCAGCTGGATATCATTATTCGAACTGTCCACCACTTTCCCATTAAGCAACAACTCGGTTTTAATCGGGTATACCCCCTGCGGCAGACCTTCGGGCAGGGTAAACGAAAACTCATTTTGGTAGCGGCCACCGCGTTTGGTTTTTGCGTTCACCGGCTTGGTAAAGTTTTTTAACTCTTTGTTATTGTCTTCATTGTCGTAAATCGCAATGCGCTCTTCGATCAATGCAGTTTTTTGTTTGGTGCCTGGCACTACCACTATATCGGACTGAATAATCACCTCTTTGCCCGGTTGAACAATATTGCCCGGCAGGGTTTTGGTGACGTATTGCGTCGCCATAGGCTCGGCAGGCAGGTTGTTGTTTTGCGCTTTGTACTCTTCCGCTACCTGCCCCTCTTTTGCAATTCGCTCGGAGCGATGTTTGATAATCATTTTGGTCAACACCGTCACTGCCACTGCTACAGCAGCCACACGCGCCGCCGCCTTTAAACGCTCACGATTTTTACAGCCCTGATCGCCACTACTACACTTGTGTGATCGATCTATATTGTCTCTCAAATCTTTTAAACTAAATGCCTGCAGCGGATTCGCCAACAGACATGACAATAGAACAATAATCGCTTTGCTTTTCATAATTGCAGCACCTGATCGTTTGTGGTTGCGAACTCTTGATCTCAATACACTTACTTAATTGTAAAACCGGTTTCCTTAAGTTTGCGCTGGGTTTCTTGCGCCCGTGTTTTTAACGCAATTGCCGCTTTGTTAGTGGAATCCAAATCCAGTGCCGACTCCGCCTTGGCAATCGCGCAGGCATAATTCTTTTTCCCCATGCAGCGCTCGGCATCATCGAGCAGTTTTGCGGTTTTTGCGCCCAGCTCTTTATATTGCTGCTGTGCCATCGCTGCCGACTGTTTCAATTCAACCGCCTGCGCGCTGGCCGGATCAACCGACAATACCTTAGCTGCCACTGCCAGTGCACAATCATAATCCTTTGCGTTCAGGCAATTTTGCCCAGTTACTAATTCCTGATTAATGGACTGCTGCTGCGCTGCCAATGCTAATTGTTGTTGCTGTTCAATCTTGGCAATTTTTTCCATGAGCAATTGGCTGGCCGAATGACTGGCATTGAGTTCACGCGCGCGCTCGGCAAAAAGCCTGGCACAATTTAAATCCTGCTGCTGCAAACAGGTTTCAGCCTCTTGCACCAAGGCCGCCATTTTTTCCTCATCGGCACGTTCAGCCTTGGCTGTTTGCGCTGCCTGTAAAAGAGCGATGGCAACCTGATTATCCGGCGCTAGATTGGTCGCCACCATGCTCTGCTCGATCGCACAATTAAAATCGCTCTGCGCAAAACATTGTTGCGCTGCAGTGATTTTTTCGGCGATGGTCGCCTGTAATGTTTGCTTTGCTTGATATTGGCTATAACCAAACCAAGCCGCACCGGCGAGTGATACCAGCGCCAAACTGAGTGCGACGGTTAACATTAACGGATTGCGCCGGGGAAATAACTCATCAACAAATTGCGCAACGCTCGCCGTGCGCTCTGCTTTAGTGAGTGCCAGTGCATGGCTCAGTGCTCGCCACTCGCGCGCGCTGAGTTTATCCAAGCGTTTTGGCGTCAGCTTTTGTTGCTGCGCATCCAACGCTGAGCGATTGTTGTAGGGGTGACGACCCGCGAGCATTTCATACACCACACAGGCGAGCGCATAGACATCATCGCTAAAACCAAGCGGCTCATCTTTTACCATTTCGATGGTGGCATAAGCAGGTGTCAGTGCGCCTAACTGCCCAGCATCAAAATGGTGTTTTTGCACTTCTTTGGAGGCGGCGCGCGCGATACCAAAATCCAGCACTTTAGCGCTGCCATCGGTATTAACGAATACGTTGCCGGGTTTGAAATCGGCATGAATTAGTTTTCGCTGATGGGCATATGCCAGCGCAGCACACAAATCTTTGGTAATTTTCCAGACCTGCTCTTTCGCCAATCCCTTTCCGCGCTGCGCCTTGATCAGCTGATCCAACGGCTGCCCTTCGAGCAACTCCATGGTCATAAATAGCGTATCGCCCTCGCGATCGAAATCATGCACCGTGACAATATTAGGGTGGGCGAGGGTTTGCGACTTGGCGGTTTCCTGCTGCAGGGTAACAAAAGCGTCGGGATGGTCTTTGAAATCCTGATTGAGAATTTTGGTGGCGATATAAGGATTGGGATCCTCCGCTTCGACTTTGCGCAGATCCTTGGTTTTATAGACGGTGCCCATACCGCCGTGCCCCAGCACATCTTCCAACAAAAAGCGTTTCTTCAGCAGTGTGCCCTTGCCGCTCTGGGATTGTTTAACCAGCTCCCGCGCCTGCGCAAATCCAGCGGAGTGATTATGGGGAGCGCTGTATTGGGTGAATTGCGTGGCGTTGGGAGCAGCAACAAATTCATCGCCGCTGCGCACAGTTGTGGCATTCACATCGGTTTGATTGGATTCATCATGAGTAGACACGCAAAAATCCCCTGGAGGTTTCAACCTTGATCGCTGGCGCCAATATTATCATGCCGCGTACCTGTATACTGATTAGCACAGCAACTCCCCCCACCACGACTATAATCAGTCAATTACTCGGGGATATTGGTTGACAAAAAAATCGAACACGGCATAATGCCGCGTCCTTGAATCCCGACCCTTTTTTCGACAGTATTTGTCCAGAATTTATCTTATAGGAGCACTAAGGTGGCAAACTCACCCCAAGCCAAAAAACGCGCGCGTCAAAATGAAAAAGCTCGCAAGCACAACGCAAGCATGCGCTCTATGGGGCGTACTTACCTCAAGAAAGTGCTTGCCGCTATCGCCACTGGCGATAAAGCAGCTGCCCAAACCGCTTATGTTTCAGCTGTTTCAGTGATCGATCGTATCGCTGACAAAGGCCTGATTCACAAGAACAAAGCCGCTCGTCATAAGAGCCGCTTGAACGCAAAAATCAAGGCATTGACAGCAGCTTAATCGCCCTTTTGATCTCGCGTGTAAAAAAACCGGCTTAAGCCGGTTTTTTTATGCCCGTAATTTAACCCAAATGCTGCCATAGACACCATAAAGCATAATTTTAGGTCTATACAGTGTCATAAAAACAGATTATCTTCGGCAGCAACTTTTGCTTGGAACCTTTTCCAGCACAACCAAAAAGAGAGCTGGGCTTGGGGTGATATCAACTGGCGAGCAACCCGGTGAAGGATGCAGTTGCCCACAGTTAGCATCCAACCCAGAAGTGCACATACTAATAATGGAGATACTCTATGCTGCCGCGTGACCACTATCTGAAACAAACATTTCAAGATACCGTTAACTTTCCCGATGGTTTTGAAAAAGGTGGCCTATCGGACATTCAGGCGCGCCTGATTCGCAAACAGGGCATACTGATAAATGCCCTAACAATGGAAGAAGTGTCAGACCCCACCGCAGACGATCTGCATATGCTCAAAGTCATCGCCAATCAGAGCGCCCCCAAAAGCCCTATAGAGCAAGCTTGGGTCAAATATCTCTCTATCGTCAAAGCGCGCCAAGCCGCAGCACCTGCCAAGGCCAGCAAAACCAAAACAACCAAGGCAAAAGCAGCTGAACCCACCACTGAAGAGGCCCCAGCTACCAAGGCAAAAGCTGCCAAAAAAACCGCAAAAACAGATTAATAACATCTTCACGCTGCAACAAAAAAGGCGCAACCATTAATGGGTTGCGCCTTTTTGTTATCCGCAGCGCATTAAATGCTGCAGCTTAGAACTACAGCGGTATCAACACCTGCACCGAATAACTGCGCCCTGCCTGAATATTACTAATGCAATTATTATCAAGCAGCTCGCCATTACAGCGCACCTCAATTGCATTCACACTACTGCGCACCAGCGCCACCTTAAACTCCGCACCGCGGAAACGCCGAACCACGGACGCACTCGGCCAGTGCGATGGCAATTGCGGCGCAATGCGCAGCCCTTTTTCACAACCCTGCAAACCAAACACACCCTCTATTAAGCAGCGATAAACCCAAGACACAGTACCGGTATTAAACAGCTGCGATGAACGCCCCGCAGTGCGTGGATATTGGTGATAAGCACCGCGATAATAATTGGGGATATACACCGGCAACTGGCCGCGCTGCAGATAATCTGCCTCGCTTGGACCGGGAATCATCTGCCGCAGCAATTTATAAGCGCGATCCGAATAGTGATGATTTTGTTCCTTGATATTAAACAAACTGTAGATATAAAAAATCGCCGCGTGATTGTAAACCGAACCGTTTTCCGCCGAACCGGGATGCTTCTGCGTCACCCGACCCACATCATCGCGCATCGCAGTATAAGCAGGCGCAAGCATGGTGACTCCGTAAGGGGTTTCCAATTGCTGCTCAATCGCAGCGATCATTTTTTCGCGCTGCTCTGGGCTCACCGCTCCTGCTAAAATCGCCCAGCTCTGCGGATTTAAAAAGATGCGCCCTTCTTTATCTTTGCTTACACCAAACACCACGTCATCGTCAGTGATACCGCGTCCGAACCAGTCGCCATCCCACAGGTATTTATTCACTGCTGCATTCACATCTTGCGCACCAGCACTAAATTCGTTTTGCAATTCTGTTTGGGATTGTTTAGCGCAGACATCCGCCCATAAATTCAATGCATAAGCCGTTGCCAGGGATAACCAACCAGAAACGCCCTTGCCCTTGTAGCCCACCATATTCATTGGATCACACCAATCACCTTGAGCGATAAAACTCAGGCCGCGCTGATCGCGCGACTGCAATAACCAGCGCATCGCATTAGAGATGCGCTCGAATACGGAAAGAGTTTTACCATCATGACCTGCTACAGGTTCTTGCAAAATGGCGTAGTCATTGGTTTCGTCGAGATAGGTTTTTAAACACACCGGTAGCCACACGCAGTGATCCGTGTGAGGAATTTGGTTGATATATTTCAACTCGGCACCTTCGGCGAGCAAAATACCATCCGGCATAGCGCCCGATTCTTCCTGTTGACTGAGCGCATGCAAAAATGCCGCGCGGGTAACTTCGGGTTTGATGTAAGTCATCCCCATATTGTCTTGCAGATAATTGCGCGTTTGCGGGTCTGTGGTTAAGCGATTGACATCACCGTGATAAAACACCTGACGCGGCAGCCAATTGTTTACAAAATTATTTAATTCCGCATCCGGCGTTTCAATTTGTAAACAGCCACTGCCAGTGGCGATATAGGCGGCATAATCTGCCTGCGCTTTAGCAAAGCCCGATGCGCTCAAATAGGTATCACGCAGGCTTGCAATTTCTGCATCGTCAAATGCCGGCCCAAAAATAAATCGATAATCTTGCTGCGCCTGATCCGGCATTTCCAAACGGTATTGCAATATCGCCGCAGGCGTTTCATACCGCGCATCACCGCAGGCGAGCGCATCCGCTTGCAGCGCCGTTGGATTGTGTAACCCACCCTCGCCTTCAAAGGTTTCCTGCTTGGCCTCCCAGGCAACGGGATTAACCTCATGCAAGAAAAATGTTTTGTCTTTGAAGTTTTTATTTTTAAAATAGTCAGCCACTTTTTGATAAGGGGTGACGCAGGTGGCGACAATTCCGCCGAGATCTGCACGGTATTCGGCCGACTGATTCATCCAGGACATATAGCCAATAGGGAAATAAGGATAGACACTCAGTTTGCGCGCGCGACCGGAATTATTAATCACACGCAATTGCCACAATTCCACCACATCTTTTACCGGCAGTGACAGCATTAACTCGGCGCGCACACCATCGCACTCAATCGCCCACTGCAAATCACTTTTGCCAACCGAAAAAGAATAGTCATCGTAAGGCGCACGCACCGGCTCATAGGGTGCAGAAAAAATCTTTCCTGTTTCTTCGTCTTTGATATAAAAAAAACGGCCCGGATGATGTGCATAGTAGGGCTGCTCCGGCTGCATAAAGGTTTTTGCTTCCAGATTCGGCGCATAGGCATATTTAGCAGGCTCTGGTTGCATAAATTGGGCAACCGCATAGCCGCGACAGGTTACCTGAATCATCATCTGCTGATTCCACAGGAACCCTGCAGCGCGCGGCATCGCCGTCGGAGTTAACAAATCATAGCGTTCGCCAGTCTGGCTGGGGGTCAGTAGAGCGTTGGTCATGAAGGTGTCCTATCGAAAACAATTATTACGAGGGGGAGGAAAATAAAAAGCGCCGCAACGCGGCGCTAAATCAAAGCTGTAATCGCTAGGAGTGACGCGCCTCAAGCTCTTGCTGGATCGATTCCACTTTAGCGTCACTCAGGTTGTAAAACACTAGCGATAATGCGGTGAGGAGTGCAAATAACCCGGGCACCAAGGTTTGCATATAGATGATGCTATCGAGCGAAGCGCCATCCTGCATCTGACCGGCTTGATAGCCCATCATCGCCAACACCGAGAGCATTAACGCCGAACCAATTGCGCTGCCAATTTTTTGCGAGAATGTGGTAGCGGCGAAAGTCATACCTGTTGCGCGGCGCCCATTTTTCCACTCGTTATAATCAGCGACATCAGCATACATCGCCCAGGTAATCGGCGGCTTAAAACCCAGTGCAACACTGATCAGAATATTCAGTGCAAACATCCAGATAATTTCTTTGGGTAACTCTGCACTGTCGCGCACTGTGCCATCCGCGCCGATACGCTTCACACTAATTACCTGCCCGTTCGCATCAAGCAGATTCAATGCCGGCCCTGTTTCCGCCAAAGGCACACGCTCTTTAATAATCCAGAAAATTTTGTCGTGGCGCAGCCACTGATAGACATCACCCTCTGCATGGGGCTTCCCAAGCAAGGTGGCCGCATCAAGCTGCACCTCATTAGAGGTTATATCCAATACACCGTTAGCGTGCGGTTTGGGCACAAAGGTAAATGCAATTGACAATATCGCGACCACACACAGCAACCACATCAACAATTTACGTTTATCGACATATTTAGTGACCGTTGAAGCGAACATTGCGCCGACCATCAGGCCCGCCATTTGCAAACCTATATAGTTGCCAAGCAAATCCGGGCGCTCAACAAAATAGCGAAAATAATAAGCAGCTGAACTACCGCGCAGTGTCATAGTGATCATAAACACCAGCGCCAATACAAATAACACCAACCATGGGCGACAGATGAACAGATCTTTCAAATCATTTAAGGGATGGGTTTTTTCTTGTGTGAGCGCTGGCTGGATTCGCTCGCGCGTAGTCAAAAAAGTAACCATAAACAAACAGCTGGCGATGATTGAGTAAATAACCATGGTCATCTGCCACCCTTTTGCGGAATAGCGATCGCCATCACCAAAATACTCTGCCAATTCCGGCGTGGCCGCACCCACCAAAATACTGGCGAAGTAGGCAAAGAAGAAGCGCGTGCTATTGAGCTTATTGCGCTCCTGGGTGTTAGCCGTTAAGACTGCGGAGAGCGAATTGTACGGCATATTCAACACGGTATAACAAAGCATTAACAGGCAGTAAGACGCGTATGCCCAGATCAACTTACCCGTATCATCCAACTCAGGGGTGCTCATGGTTAAAATGCCTGCCCCCATCATCGGCAGCGCACCCCAGAGTAAATAGGGGCGAAATTTTCCCCAGCGAGTATTGGTGCGATCGGCAATGCCGCCCATGATTGGATCGGTAATCGCATCAATAATCTTGGTAACGGTAATCATGGTTGCCGCTGCAGCAGCGCCGATACCAAACACGTCCGTATAAAAAAATACTAAATAAGATCCAATAATCGCCCAATAAAAATTGAATCCGGCATCACCCAAACCGTAACCAATTCGCTCGCGCCAGCTCAGCTTAGCGAGGCGATCATCTTTTGTTGCCAGGGGCTGTTGCACATTCACCATTACTCTCCAACTTTTGATTGATAGCATTTCGCCACCCGAGAGAGCGGTATCCATCAGAGGGAAATGCATTAGGGCTCTAGTAGTAGGTCTTGTTTTATAGTTTTTTGCGGATTACAGACGGCAAACAATCGCTACAACAAACGACTGGTCGAAGCACGCTTGCGGATCTCATAACCCATATCTATTTTTTTCGACTCGATCGGTTTCTCATTGAGCACGCGAATAATCATTTCAGACGCTTTAACACCCATCTCATAACGGCCAACCGACACACTGGTGAGCGATGGGTTTACGTACTCTGCCGCTTCGATATCGTTAAAACCACAAATTGCCATATCCTGAGGGACACGAATATTCATCCGCTGCGCCTCAAACAAGGCACCGAGAGCCAAGTCATCATTCACACAAAATACAGCGTCGATAACACCATTCGTGGAAGCCATTAAACTTTTGAACAGTTCGCCACCAACACCAATCGAAGATGGCTCTGGGGTGGTGACTATGTAATTCTTTTCAAACTTACCCGCCTGCTCGAGTGCAAGCTTGTAACCCTGCATACGCTGCTGCACACGCGGGTCCATACGGGCGCCGATAAAACCGATGCGCTCATAACCCTGCCCCAGCA
>CAXAVL010000136.1:0-11910 GCA_963971905.1 uncultured Cellvibrio sp. | reverse complement strand
CGGTGGATATTATTACCGGTCTGATCAAGGCCAACGTGCCGACCCGTATCGCCTTTCAGGTGTCTTCCAAAATCGACTCGCGAACCATTCTGGATCAGGGCGGGGCAGACCAATTGCTCGGTCACGGCGACATGTTGTATCTGCCGTCCGGCACCAGCGTGCCCATTCGTGTACACGGTGCGTTTGTTGATGACCACGAGGTTCACAAGGTCGTCGCCGACTGGAAAAAACGCGGTGCGCCGCAATATATCGACGGCATCACCGATGACGACAACAACTCCATACCGGTACCGGGTTTACCGAGCGAAGGCGGTGAAGATAGCGATGGCGAAACCGATGCGCTGTACGATGAAGCGGTCGCCTTTGTGATCGAATCGCGCAAAGCCTCTATCTCATCAGTGCAGCGTAAATTGCGCATCGGCTACAACCGCGCTGCGCGTTTGATCGAAACCATGGAGTCGGCAGGTGTAGTCTCCACCGCAGGCCATAACGGCAACCGTGAAGTATTAGTTGGCGGCGGGCGCGATTGATTAGATCTTGATGGATATCGCTTGTGCTCCATCCATCCTACGAATGAACGCAACTTGGTACGGTGGGTGGAGCCTAAGCGATACCCACCGAAAATCAGCAGAAAAATTTATCTCAGGTTCATCCACACCCGATAGGATCTAGGTGTCAGTCACTCACATTTATTTGGAAACTCTATGAACATCATTTCACGAATGATTACTGGCTTGTTGTTGCTCATGTCCGTCGCTGCTCATGCCGCCGATGATCAAGCTGCAGCGCAACTGCGTAAACAGCTCGATGCCATGAACACATTGCAAGGCGATTTTGTTCAAACCACTTACGACAAAAAAGGTGTTGAGCAAGAATCCAGCAGCGGCAATTTTATGATGATGCGCCCGGGCAAGTTTTATTGGAAAACACTGGCGCCAATGCAACAGTTGTTGGTATCCAACAACAAAACCATTTGGCTTTATGACCCGGATTTGGAAACCGTTAATGAGCGCGCGTTCAGCGATGACCTGCGCGAAACTCCGGCCTTGTTGTTAAGCGCCGATATAGCCCAACTGCGTAAAAGCTTTACCGTCACTCGCGATGAAAAAGAAAAATCTGCAGAAAAATATACGCTTACTCCAAAAGTGACCGAGGGCATGTTTCAGCATTTAACGCTGGTATTTAAGGCGAATCAGCTCACCGAGTTTGCGATTCAAGACAGCCTCGGCCAACTCACGCGCTGCGTATTAAGCAACGTGCAGCGCAACCAAACCCTGCCGGAAGAAAAGTTCTTTTTTCAGCCGCCGGAGGGTGTTGAAATCCTGAAAGATTAAGCGCGATGGATCTTTTTGGAAGTTCTGCGCCCGCCTATCAACCGCTGGCGGCGCGCATGCGCCCGCGCAATCTCGACGATTATATCGGCCAAGAGCATCTGCTCAGCGCCGGTAAACCCCTGCGCGAAGCGATTGCGCGCGGTCAATTACATTCGATGATTTTGTGGGGGCCACCGGGTGTAGGTAAAACCTCACTGGCGAAATTATTTGCCGAGCAAGCGGATGCACGGTTTGAATCCTTGTCGGCGGTTTTATCAGGCGTAAAAGAAATTCGTGCCGCTGTTTCCAGCGCGCAACAAGAGCGAATTTCCAGTCGCCGCAAAACCATTTTGTTTGTCGATGAAGTGCACCGCTTTAACAAATCCCAGCAGGATGCGTTTCTCCCTTATGTGGAAGACGGCACTTTTATTTTTATCGGTGCGACCACCGAAAATCCCTCGTTTGAATTAAATAACGCCTTGCTTTCGCGCTGCCGCGTTTATGTACTGCGCGGCCTGCAACCGGAGCAATTAAAAAACGTATTACAGCAAGCGCTCGACGATAAAATCCGCGGCTTGGGTGAGCTGAATATTCGTATCGATGACGATACACTGATGACCCTCGCGCAAGCCGCCGATGGCGATGCGCGTAAAGCGCTTAACTTGCTGGAAATTTCTGCCGACCTTGCCGATGAAGAAGGCGATCATAAAGTCATCAATGAGCAGGTTATTGCTGAAGTACTGGCTTCTGATGTGCGCCGCTTTGATAAGGGCGGCGATATTTTCTACGAGCAAATCTCGGCGCTGCATAAATCCGTGCGCGGTTCATCGCCGGACGGTGCCCTGTATTGGCTGGCGAGAATGTTGGATGGGGGCTGTGATCCGCTTTACATTGCCCGCAGGGTAGTGCGTATGGCGAGTGAGGATATAGGCAATGCCGACCCACGCGCACTGCCGTTGTGTTTGTCGGCGTGGGATGTGCAAGAGCGTTTGGGCAGCCCGGAAGGCCAGTTGGCAATAGCCCAAGCGGTGGCTTATCTCGCCTGCGCACCTAAAAGTAATGCTGTGTATAATGCGTTCAACCAAGTTATGGCCGATGTACGCAACCAACCGGCTTACGATGTTCCTGTGCATTTACGCAATGCCCCGACCAAACTGATGAAAAGCATGGACTATGGTGCAGAATATCGCTACGCCCACGACGAACCGGGCGCTTATGCCGCAGGCGAAAATTATCTGCCAGAAGAAATTGCCCAAGCGCGTTATTACCAACCGGTTGATCGCGGTTTGGAATTAAAAATTCAGGAAAAACTCGCCCACTTGCGCGAGTTGGATAAACAAAGCAAAAAGAAACGCTACAAAAAATAAGTTGGGATATTTATGCAGTGGTTAGCAATCGCATTAGGTGGTGCGCTCGGCTCAGTGCTTAGATTCGCTGCTGTTGGATATTTAACGCCGCTGCTGAATTACCGTTTTCCGCTCGGTACTTTTGTAGTCAATATTGTAGGTTCTTTTTTGATTGGCATGGCCTATGTGCTGTTAGTTGAAAAAGCCACTGTGCCAGCCGAATACCGGTTGTTTTTTATCACCGGATTATTGGGCGGATTTACCACTTTTTCGGCGTTCTCGCTAGAAATTTTGCAGTTGTGGCAAGAAGGGCATGTGTTTAATGCGCTCGTCTATGCCAGCAGCTCGGTGATTTTAGGTTTGCTAATGGCCTTTGTTGGGATGGCCTTAACCCAAAAATTATTTTAGTTTTTATTATTCATATCCTTTAACTTTTAAATAGATAATTACTCATCATGTTAGATTCAAAATTACTCCGCACCGCTACTGAACAAGTTGCCCAGGGTTTGGCCAAACGTGGCTATGAATTGGATGTTGTCAAAATCCAAGCACTGGAAGAAACCCGTAAAGCAATTCAAATAAAAACTGAAAATTTGCAAAGCGAACGTAACTCTATTTCCAAAGGTATAGGCAAAGCCAAACAAGCGGGCGAAGATATAGCGCCCATGATGCAAACCGTTGAAAACATCAAACAAGAATTGGCGACCGCAGAAGTAGAGTTGGCAAAAGTGCAGGCTGACTGGGATGCATTTGTGAATGCAATCCCCAACGTACCAGCAGATGAAGTGCCCAACGGTAAAAGTGAAGAAGATAACGTGGAAGTGCGCAGCTGGGGCACACCGCGCAATTTTGAATTCCCCGTTGTTGATCACGTTGACTTGGGTGCAAATCTCGCCGGTTTGGATTTTGAAACCGGCACCAAAATTACCGGTACTCGCTTTGCGGTATTGCGCGGTGGCGTAGCGCGTTTGCATCGTGCACTGGCGCAATTTATGTTGGATACGCACATCAACCAACACGGTTACGAAGAAGTGAACGTACCGTTTATCGTTAATCGCGATTCGCTTTTTGGTACTGGTCAGTTGCCAAAATTTGAAGAAGATTTATTTAAGCTAACAGATGATCGTGAATTTTATTTGATCCCCACCGCAGAAGTACCGGTCACCAATATCTATCGCGATGAAATCGTCGATGAAGCACAGCTGCCCATTAAATTGGTTTGCCATTCACCTTGTTTTCGTTCTGAAGCGGGTAGCTATGGTCGCGATACGCGCGGAATGATTCGCCAGCATCAATTTGAAAAAGTGGAGCTTGTTAAATTTGTTCGCCCGGAAGAGTCCGATGCGGCATTAGAAGAATTGGTTGGCCATGCCGAAACTATTTTGCAAAAACTCGGCTTACCGCATCGCACGGTTATTTTGTGTGGCGGCGATATTGGCTTCTCCTCTGCCAAAACCTACGACATAGAAGTATGGGTGCCGTCACAAAATAAATACCGTGAAATTTCTTCGTGCAGCAGCTTCCGCGACTTCCAAGCCCGCCGCATGATGGCGCGCTACCGCAATAAAGAAACCGGCAAACCCGAATTGCTGCACACCCTCAATGGTTCCGGTTTAGCCATTGGCCGCACCTTACTTGCCGTAATGGAAAACTACCAACAAGCCGACGGCAGCATCATTATTCCAGAGGTATTGCGCCCCTACATGGGTGGCACCGAAGTATTAACGCCAGCGCAAAAGTAATTGCAAGATTCACTCATGTGAACTGTAGGGTGGGTGGAGCGCAAGCGATACCCACCTTTTTTATTGGTGATATGGAGATGATTAATGATTGTAAAGACGGTAAGTTCTTTGTTGTTGTTTTTATCGCTTGGTGTTTGGGCAGACGCTGTATCCACAGATATTCTATTTTCTGATAGCTATGAAGGCTATTTGTTTAACGAAAAAGGTTGGAGTTGGGGAGATGAACGTGTTGTGACTACCTACGCATCGCCGAATAAAGCGGCTATTACTGAAAAAAAAGTTGAATTAACGCTCGCATGTTTAGAAGGTAGTGGGGCGGATTGTACATTGGGCGTGTTGTATAAAAAATTTAGTGAAGATTCCGAAGGGAATGAGTTTTACCTGATAAAAAGTCAGGCGCAGAGGGATGTATGGGTTTTAATCAATGGTATAGAGCCTCGTGTACTTGAAGAGAAGTTGTTAACGCTTGGTGGCGAGCTAATTTTCGCTAATAATTTTGAAGATAGCGACACCAGTCAAGCGGACGGTGTACCAAATTTAGATGCTGAAAGAAAAAGCCAGCTTAACAAACTTGCGCAACAGTTTGCTCCTGCGCTGGGTAATGTGGCGTTAGTAATATCAGGTGATACGCGATATCTAAGTGTGAAAGAACCGGGCATGGTTCCTGATGGAGAGTTTTTTAATTATTCTTTATCAAAGGATTCTTATTATTTTAGTAGTGACTCAAATGAGTACAATATAACCTCTACAGTTTTTAAGCGTCAGGACAACTATTTGGGAGTGGTCTTGGAGGCTGTTCCTGGATTAAAAGAATATAGTTTAGGCTTTGATGAGAATGTTAACTATGTTTGGCTGGATGTGTCGGGGCTTCCGGTGGAGGTTGATGAATGGACTTTAGAGCAGTCAAAGGACTATTTGCTAAGCCAATATGGTGGAAACTTCATAGTCAAGGAAATTAGAGTTTTTAATGGTCATCGCTATGGGTTAGTTGTTGAGGTATTTAATGTCAGCAATCCATTTCTAATCCCTGATGAAAATAACGTTGAATCGAGTTATTTATCGGTTCCCTATAGGTGGATAAAAATTCGCGATGACAAACAACGCTTACGATTTTGGTTTGGCTTGACTGTGAGCTGTTAAGTCTACTATAGATTAATTGGACTTATTATGGATTTTTTTCCCGTCTTTCTCGATTTAAAAAAACGTCGCTGCCTGTTAGTCGGCGGTGGTGAAGTGGCTACCCGCAAAGGGCGTATGCTCGCTAAAGCGGGTGCGATTTTGCGGGTGGTTGCGCCAGAAGTTTCCAGTGAATTGCGCGAGTTAATTGCCAGTTCTGGTGGTGAGTTGTTTGCGCGCGAGTATCAAGCTAGTGATTTGCAGAGTTGTGTGTTGGCAATTGCGGCGACTGATATTGAATCGATCAATGAACAAATTTCTGCTGATGCACAAGCCTTAAATCTGCCGGTCAATGTGGTGGATACACCCGCACTTTGCACCTATATCACGCCAGCAATTATTGATCGCTCACCCTTGGTGATTGCAGTTTCCAGCGGCGGCGAAGCGCCGGTGCTTGCGCGTTTAGTGCGGGCAAAATTGGAAACTTTAATTCCAGCGAGCTACGGGAAGCTGGCGCAAATTGCTAGCCAGTGGCGCGACAGAGTTAAAGCGCGTTTTAGCGATGGCGATAGTCGCCGCAAATTTTGGGAGAAAATTCTGCAAGGTCCCGCAGCAGAGTTGATGATGTATGGGCAGGAAACTGCTGCAAATAACTTTATCGCAAATGAGTTGGCGGCAGATCAGGCTGAATTAACGCAAGGCGAAGTGTATTTGGTTGGCGGCGGCCCAGGCGATCCAGAATTATTAACCTTGCGTGCATTGCGTTTAATGCAGCAAGCCGACGTGGTGCTTTATGATCGGTTGGTTTCCGATGGTGTGATGGAATTAGTGCGCCGCGATGCCGAGCGGATTTATGTGGGCAAACGCCGCAGTGAGCACGCGATGGAGCAGGAAAATATCAACCAGCTATTGGTTGATTTGGCCAAGCAGGGCAAACGTGTTTTGCGCTTAAAAGGCGGCGATCCGTTTATTTTTGGTCGCGGGGGCGAAGAGATCGAACTGCTTGCGCAAAATCATATTCCGTTTCAAGTTGTACCGGGTATCACCGCTGCTTCGGGTTGCGCCGCTTATGCGGGCATTCCTTTAACCCATCGCGATTATGCCCAATCAGTGCGTTTTGTAACGGGTCATTTGAAGTCGGACGATACCAATCTCCAATGGCCGGAATTGGCCAATCCCACCCAAACATTGGTGTTTTATATGGGGCTGGTCGGCTTGAGAGAAATCTGTGAGTCCTTGATTGCGCACGGTCGCACTGCCAGCACGCCAGTAGCCTTAATTGAAAAAGGGACGACTCGGGAGCAGCGGGTGCTGATTGCAGATTTGAACTCAATTGCCGATGTGGTTGCGCAAAATGATGTTCATGCGCCCACGCTATTCATCGTGGGTGATGTCGTCAAACTGCATAACACCTTAAAGTGGTTTAAAGCCGACAGCTAATGCTGTATAAAATGTGATCTGTGCGTCAGAAATGTGTTGAAGGTGGTTTTAAGGTTAAAGGAATTCAATGTTTTGCCGATAAATTGACTGTGATGTGAATATTTAGGTGTAACAGGAATCTCTATGGTTTATCTTGGCCCCATACAACCCCGACCGGTATCGGTAAAGGTGCCCAGCCGCCCATCTGCAACTACGGCGGTTAGCGCCTATGCTAATGAGCAGCAGAAGAACCAGCGATCAGCCGGGCTTGAAGGAGTTATGCCGCCCGGCGGCGTGGAGCGCCGTAAAAAACAAGATCGCCGCAATAAATCTGCCGCCCCCATATTAGAAACTCGCGCGGGAAAAGACCGGCGCAAATCCCCGCAGCCTAGTATTAGTATTTCGATTTAATTTTTTCCGTGATATTAAACAGGTGTTGAAACTGAGCTGCGTATTTGCACCGGAACAGATTTAAACGCGGGCGTTTTGCTGCGTGGGTCATGGGTAGTCGCAATCAACACATTGGCTTCCGGGTAATAGGCCATTGCATTGCCGCGCGGTAAATCAAACGCAAATACTGTTACTGCTTTCATCTCGCCTTGTGGCGATTGAATATCCACACAATCACCCGCCGCAATTCCCAGTGCATCAATATCAGCCTGATTCATCAAAATCGACCAGCGTGTATTGGTGCCGCGATAGGAATCACTCTCTTCATAAATAATCGAATTAAATTGTCCTTCGCTGCGGATACTTGCCAGTAAAAATGGATACTCCGCGCTGGTGGCAGGTGCGGGTAAGGGATTGGTCTGGAATTGCGCTTTACCGTTTTCGGTTTTAAATGTGGGCGTGGTAAATAGACGATCTTTGATCGTAAATTCCTGTTTGGTTTTCGCTATATCTTTTAACTCACTTAAACCGGGAATAGTGGCTGCAATAGCAGCGCGAATCGAATCGTGTTGTTTCAATTGATTAAAATCGAGCGGGCAATTGGGTAATAAACGTCTGCCCAACTCACACAAAATTTCCACTTCAGGTTTTACATTGTGTAAACGGTCGATGCCGCCATCGCTCAAGCGCACATAATTAAACATGGATTCTTGTGTGGTAGGTTGCCATTCTTCATCGCGCGCGGTGACGGGTAAAATTAACGCTTCGCTAGTTTCCATGCCGGTGATATGGCCAGCGTTTAAGGTTGTTGTTAAATAGACTTTGAAGTTAATTTTATCCAGCGCTGCTTGTGCCCACTTGCTATTGGGTGTGGCGGAAAATAAATTACCACCCATGATCAATGCGGCGCCGATTTTTCCTGCGTGTGCCGCCTCTAAACAGGCGAGGGTATCCATCCCTTTGCTGCGCGGTAGTTGCACATTCAAGTGCTGTTCAAGCTGCTGTAATACATCCTCCGCTAAAATAGGTTTTACCCCAACGGTACCAATACCTTGCACATTGCTATGGCCGCGCAGTGGCAATAAACCTGCAGCCGGTTTGCCGAGCATGCCACGCAATAAGGCTAAATTAGCAATAGCTTCGACATTTTCCACTCCGTGTAAATGGTGGGTAACACCCATGCCCCAAGCAAAAATAGCTTTGTCTGCGCGCGCATAAGCATCGGCCAGCGCAATTATTTTTTCTTTTTCAATGCCACACGCACTAACCAGTGTTGACCAAGTGGTATGTTCGATATCGTGTTTAAAGGTTTGAAAATCGTTGGTGTACTGCGCGATATAATTTGTCGAAATTTGATATTTTTCTAATAGCGCTTTAGCGATGCCTTTGAATAAAGCCAGATCACTGCCAATTTTTGGTTGCACATATTCCGATGCAATCCAGCTGCCGCCGCTGAGCATAGACTTGGCGCTTTTCGGTACGGCAAAGCGCACCAGCCCAGGTTCTTTTGCTGGATTAATCACAATCACTTGTCCGCCGCGCTCACGACAATTTTTTAGTTGATGTACAAAACGTGGGTGATTCGATGAGGGGTTTGCACCTATCACAAAAATACAATCGCAATTGCCAACATCCTCTAGTGAAACTGTTGCGGTGCCAGTGCCTATCACATTGGATAAACCAACACCGGTCGCTTGATGGCAGTAGTAGGAGCAGTTGTTGACATTGTTGGTGCCATACAATCGGGCGAACAATTGCAACACAAAACCGGCTTCATTTGATGAGCGACCAGAGGAATAAAAAAAGCTGCGCTCGGGATTGGTTGTAGTAAATGCGCGAGCCATTTTATCCAGTGCAAATTCCCAGCTGACGGGCGAATATTTATTGCCCTCGGCAGATTTAAACAGCGGATTGTTTAACCGCCCGAGGTGTTCTAACTCATAGGCGCTGAGCTGTTTAAAATCGTCGAGCGTGTGGTTGAATAAATCCGTTGGAATAGGCTGTTGAATGTCGGTTGACTGCGCTTGAATACTTTTATTGCACACCGAGGGGAATTCATCTTTTTCATTTGTCATGCCGCCGCGCTGGCCACCCATACCCAAACCGCAGGCTTTACAGGCATTTTTGCTATTGAGCGCCTTCGCCGAATTAAGCAGGCCAATGCGCGCAACGGTTTTTAAGGTGTAGAGAACTTTTTTAGGGCCACCGCCAACAATAGTAATGGGTTCGGTGGGAGTAGATTCTTTTATAGACATAGCGTTTAACCAGACAGCAATACAATAACAAGAGGTTAGGGGGGATTCTGTGGTATTGCAATACGTTAAATGGCCCGCTTGCTAAAGCACTGGTTGGTAAAAAACCGGGGGGAATAGAAATTCAAGGTTTAGTTTTGTGAAGCAGAAGCTGTGACAATGAGAAGGGGGTTCGCGTTAGCGAGCCCCTTTTTTATTTTTACTTTTCACTTCAGGTTTTTATTTCAAGATGGCTTCAATTTTTGCTAATTCATCGGCACTGAACTCAAGGTTATTGAGTGCTGCTACCGAGTCGTCAATTTGCGCTGGGCGGCTGGCGCCGATCAGGCAGGTGGTAACAACTGGGTTGCGTAGCGTCCAGGCAATTGCCATTTGTGCCAGTGATTGATTGCGCGATTCGGCAATTGCATTTAACGCCTGTACTTTTTTAAGCTTTTCCGGGGTGATGTCTTTATCGCCCAAGTAAATTTGTTCGCTACGGGCAGCGCGGGAACCCTCTGGAATTCCGTTCAGGTATTTGTTGGTCAGTACACCTTGTGCCAGCGGTGAGAAAACAATGGAACCTACACCTTCGGTTTTTAATACATCGGTCAGGCCTTTTTCAATCCAGCGATCAAACATGTTGTAACGCGGTTGGTGAATTAATAATGGCGTGCCCAGCTCGCGCAAAATGCGCACCGCTTCTTGTGTTTGTGCCGGTTGATAATTGGAAATACCCACATAGAGTGCGCGGCCGGAGCGAACGATAAAATCCAGCGCTTGCATGGTTTCTTCCAGCGGTGTTTCCGGGTCCATGCAGTGGTGATAAAAAATATCAAAATAATCGAGGCCGGTGCGTTTTAAACTTTGGTCGCAACTGCTGACTAAATATTTGCGTGAGCCGCCAATGCCATACGGGCCTGGCCACATATCGTAACCAGCTTTGCTGGAGATAATTAATTCATCGCGGTAGTGAGCAAAATCCAGTTTGTAAATATTGCCGAAGGTGGATTCTGCAGAGCCAAAATTGGGGCCGTAGTTATTGGCTAAATCAAAATGGGTGATACCCAAATCAAATGCGCGACGCAGCATCGCACGGGCATTGGCCTGTGAATCGACTGCGCCGAAGTTTTGCCATAAGCCCAATGACAGGCGCGATAAACGCAGACCACCTTTTCCGCAGCGCTGGAATTTCATGGTTTTGTAGCGATCAGGATGGGCGACATAAAGCGGATTGGGTTCGTGGGTTATCATTTTTTATCCTGCAGTGTAGTGAATGTAGATCTTACCGAAGGGGCGCATTTTACCTGAAAAGACTCAAAGACAAGCTTGGCTGAGTGTAAAGAAAAGTAGCTGCCTAAATGCGAAAATCCCCGGCAATTTATCTGGCGGGGATTTTCGTTTTAGTGTTTGTCGTGCTTTTTACCGTTTCCTTTTTTGCCTTTGCCATCGGATTTTTTATGATCGTTATCTTGATGGTGTTCGCGTTGATAGCTTTCTTCATATTCGATCGATTTTACGAAATATACTGGTCGCTCGCATGCATGATATTTATGGCAATGTTTACCCCAATTTTTTGCATGGCCAGGCGGCACATGCAAATAAACGGGCTGGTATTGGGAATAGCGAGAGTTTTTCACTATCACCATAGGTTGCGGATAGTAAATGGCTGGATGTGAATCTTTGCCTAATTCAACCCTGCCATAGACGCCGGGTGCTACCTCACCTTCTAAAACGACATTGATGCCTAGGTCGTCCGCTTGTGCTGGCATATGCGTTAACACGACGACACACATCAATAGGTTTGCAATTTGTTTGTTCATAATAGGTACCTCTGTTGGTGATAACTGGATCAGCATAGCGTGCTGGTATGAATGGTTCAGTGCGCCAGTGCATGTAATGCAACTTCTTGCGCCATCGCTGTGTTAACGGGTTGCGTAACTTGCGACTAATATCCCCCAAATAACCAGCATACAAATATTGCCCAGCATATAAGCGCGCAGGCGATGGATAACATTGTTGCTGTGCAGATGGATCCAGCTATGAGCGATACGCGCCAAGACAAAAATCCACGCGGTGATAATCATTGCTGGCGGTTGTATGCCGAGGGCAATGGCAGTAGCGCCGGCAGCGTAAAACAGCACCGGCACTTCAAACAAATTGCTGTAATTGCGCGCTGCTTGAGCGATGGCGTCGGGCATTTCACCGCTGTTAAGGCGAAATTGGCTGAGCCGAATATCGCCGGCTTTAACGGCTTTAACCCGTAAGCGAAATAGATGAATAGCGACCGCACAGGTCACCAAGACCATGGCAAACATTGGGTAGAGCATAGGAGTATCCTTAATTAGGTGTT
>CAXAVL010000135.1:0-12059 GCA_963971905.1 uncultured Cellvibrio sp. | reverse complement strand
ATTCCCACCGGTTAATGAGATAGGTTGCACTTTGCATAAGCGAACGCAATCCTGATGGGAGCGAGTATAGAAATACGGCTGGGGAAAAGTTGTGAAATTTTGTGCGGGGTATTTTACAGTACCAGAGGTGGTAAAGAATGTATAAAAAAACAGCGCTCCGGTTCGGGGAGCACTGTTATAAAGGGATAATTATTGCGCATTAAATGGGTAGGTATTTTTTTAGGAAATTTTCCATAGCCTCAAAAGTTTGTTTGCGATCAGGATAATAATCCAGATAGTGAGTGCCATTTTCCAGTTCGACATATTCGTACACCTTGCCGTGGTCTTTTAATTCGTCTGCCATGATGCGGCTTTGCACAACGGGCACAGTGGTGTCGTCTTTTCCGTGAATTAACAGGATGGGGATTTTCACGCGTTCAGCCATGCGCACTGGTGAGGTTTCTTTAAGCTGTGTTTTATCCTCTCCGAATTGTTTGCGTGCGGTATTTTTGTTGGTGAAATTGCGGAAACTGTCGCGCATCTTGATCAAATCCGACATGCCGGCAAAACTGATCGCACATTGAAATAAATCCGGTGTCTTGGTCGCGCCCATGAGTGCAGCGTAGCCACCATAACTGGCGCCGACTATACATACTTTTTTGGGGTCAGCGATTTTTTCGTCAACCAAATATTTCACCGCATCTTCCAGATCATCCTGCATTTCCAAACCATAACCGCCTACTGCTTGCATCATAAAATCGTGGCCATAGCCTGATGACCCACGGAAGTTGGGTTGAAAAACGACATAGCCGCGATTAGCCATAAAGGTGGAAAATAGATCGAAACTTTTTCCGTCTTCACTCATAGGGCCGCCATGGGGCAGGATAATAGTGGCAGTAGGCTTGTTGGAGAATGTTTTGGGGAGAGATAAAAATCCTTCCAGCTCCAAACCATCGCGCGCTTTGTAAGTGCGTGATTGTTTTTCGACTAATACATCTTCGGTCAAATCCGGATAACTAGTCGCGACATGAGAAATAGATTTTTCGTCGCGATCGCCGAACAAATAATTGCCGGGGTTGGTGTTATTGGTGGTAAATAAGATGTACTTTCGACCATCGCTACTCATGCTGCTGATGTAGTTGCGGGTGTCGGGTAAGGCTTTATCCAATCCCGCTTGAAACGCTTTAAATTCTTGATTCCAAAATACACTTTTGGACGAGCCGTCGTTGTAATACAACCCGACCACCTCTTTCAGCGCGCTGGAGTAAATCAAGCGGCCACTGACATCATAGTCTGGGCTGCTTAATACTAATTCTCTGGGGTACCCTGGTTTGGACAAATCGGTTTTAAACAGCGCTTGGCGGCCTTCATGGTCAGCAAAAATATACAATTCATTGGGGTTGTGACCAAAACCAGCGATGTTGATTTCTGGCTCATCAAATACAATATATTCCCAAGCCACTACCCATTTATTAGTGGCGCTGTCCAAAACTTTGTAACTGACTTTGCGTTTTTTATCGTCATAGTGTTGGCCAACGCGCACATTGCCCGCGCGGTCTGCATACCATGAGCGTACTGTACCGGAATGTTTTTTTATTTTTTTCAATTTTCCGGTATACACATTCGCTTTATATACCGTTTGATGTAGCGGCATTTCGCGATCTACACTCAATAAAATATGATCGGGATCATCGGGTAAATAACTGATGATATTGTCCTGGAATTGGCTTACCCAGCCATTTGCATCATCATCCGGTTTTACTAACGTAATCATTTTGCCCGGTTTTTTAGCATCGGTTGCAAGCAGACGTGTTTGCATATATTTCACGCCGTTTCGCAAGCGGCTATCAAAGCGCAAGCTCATCAGGATGCGGTCATTGTTTGCCCAGGCTACCCAATTGAATTTAAATTGTTTGTTATCGGTTTTGGTCGGGTAAAAAACCTTGCCGGTTGCGATTTCCAATACCATTAATACTGTATCGCCACCAACATTTTTAAGTGCGAGTAAATGTGTACCATCGGGCGAGAGCTCGATGTCTTCAACCAATTCACCCTTATAAAAAACTTCCAGTGGTAGTTGAGTGTGTTTTTTAGCGGATTCAGTAGCGCTGAGAGATTGGACTGCACAGGTCAAAACCAGTAGTAAAAGAGTTGCCACCTGGCGGTGAGCTAAAGCGAGCCGAAACATGTTGTTGTCCTTAGTTTTGTGGGTAGATACCGCAGTCTCATTCCTGATCTTCCGGTTCCATGAGCTAATCGCCCTTATCCAGGTTCCTATTTCAAGCATGCATCACTGCTGCGCAAAGTATCTACAAGTGCTAATCAGGCGTCAACTTTGTGTTAGCCTGCATCCATTTAACGACCTATTGAGTTTATAGCGAGCACCTATGCGCGGCATGCATCCATCGGGGTTATCGGTTCACCCTAACAATGAAACACGAACTAACACGGCCAAGGTAAATTTGCGCCAGAGCACGGCCTATTTGTTGCCTTATTTGTGGGATTTTAAAGGCAGGGTGATATTGGCGGTGGTGGCGTTACTGGCCGCGAAAGGCGCGACGCTGGTGATGCCTTGGGCGCTAAAACATATCATTGATGGAGTTGACCGCAGCATCGCACCGGAATTGGTATTGCCCGCCTTTTTTATTTTGTTCTATGGCGCCTTGCGCTTTGGCAGTGTGTTTTTTGGGGAAGTGCGCGATGCATTGTTTAGCCGTGTAACCGAACATGCGATGCGCAAAATTGGTTTGCGGGTGTTTCAACATTTGCATTCATTGGAGATGGCATTTCACCTTGATCGCGCTACGGGCGGTATTAGCCGCGATATAGAGCGCGGCACCAATGGCATCAGTTTTTTGATGCGTTTTTTAATGTTCAATATTGTTCCCACCCTATTTGAAATTCTAATGGTGGCGACTATTTTTGCCGCTGCGTTTTCGATCTGGTACGCGGTGATTACCTTGGTCGCGGTGGCGATTTATATACTGTTTACTATTTTCACCACGGAATGGCGCAATAAATTTGTACGCGAGGCAAATCAGGCTGATTCATCTACCAGCACCCGTGCGATTGATTCGCTGCTCAATTACGAAACCGTAAAATATTTTAATAACGAAGGTTATGAAGCCGAAACCTACGACAAATTTCTCGCCAATTGGGAGCAGGCTAAATTAAAAAATCGCATGTCACTGCTGGCCCTTAACTCAGGGCAAGCATTGATTATTGCCTTAGCGATGACCGCGATGATGTGGATGGCAGCGCAAAGTGTGATTGATAAGGAAATGACACTGGGCGATTTGGCGATGATCAACGCTTACATGATTCAATTATTTATTCCGCTCAACTTTCTCGGTTTTGTCTACCGCGAAATTCGCCGCTCGCTGACTGATCTGGAAAACATGCTCGCGCTACTAAAGCGCAGCCCCGCGATTAGCGACAGCGCCGATGCGCAACCTCTGCAAGTCAATAAAGGCGCAATCCATTTGCAGCAAGTGGATTTTGGCTACCACCCTGAACGCCCGATTCTAAAACAATTTAATTTGCAAATTCCGGCAGGTACTAAAGTAGCGATTGTCGGCTCCTCCGGTGCGGGTAAAAGCACTCTCTCGCGTTTGCTCTACCGCTTTTACGATATTCAAGCCGGCAGCATTGAAATTGATGGGCAGGATATTCGCAGGGTTACGCTGGACAGTTTGCGCCACGCTATCGCCATAGTGCCGCAGGATACGGTGTTATTTAATACCAGCATTCGCGAGAACATTGCTTACGGTAATCCCCAGGCGAGCGATGAACAAATCGACCGCGCGATTAAGATGGCGCATCTTGAACAATTTATTAATAGCCTGCCGCAGGGCGATAAAACCCTGGTTGGCGAGCGCGGTTTAAAAGTATCGGGCGGCGAAAAACAGCGCATCGCCATTGCACGAGTTTTATTAAAAGGCTCGCCAATTTTAATTTTTGACGAGGCCACCAGTGCGCTGGATTCCAATTCCGAAGCAGCGATTCTCGCGGCCATGCAGGAAGTGGCTAGTGGCCATACCACGCTGGTGATTGCACACCGTCTATCAACCGTGGTGGATGCTGATCAGATTATCGTCTTGGATGCGGGGGCGGTTATTGAACAAGGCACACACGTTGAATTATTAGCTCGGCAAGGGAAATATGCGCAAATGTGGGCGATGCAATTGCAGGAGCACGAATAAAAAATGGGCAGGTCAATCGCTTGACCTGCCCACTGCCAATTACTTTCTAGTAAGTCAATAGACTGAATTAGTTAGTCATCTCTTTTGCGGCTTCTTTGGTTTCTGCTGCTGCATCTTTCATTGCATCGGCAGCATCAGCTGCGCCTTCGCTAATCGCTTCACCGGTTTCTTCCATCGCTTCAGCGGTATCGTCTTTCATTTCTCCTGCCGCATCGGCCATATTATCGGCGGCTTCTTTCATTGAGTCGCCCGCAGCTTCCATAGTTTCAGCTGCAGCTTCTTGTGCTTCAGTAACCGCTTCTTTTACTTGTTCGGTGGTGGTTTTTGGCTCTTCTTTTGCGCAGGCAGTGAGCAAACCGGCGGCAATTAACAAGGTGGCAAGTGTGTGAATTGGTTTCATCGTTCGATCCTTATGGTGGTGTTGGTGTGGTTGAGGCGGCCGATTCAAGGCTAGGGCGCAGTCGCGATGGCCGCTGGGGGCAGTCTATACCTATGAGTGCAATCATAAAAGGATAAAAACCTGTACGCCGAAGAACCAAACAGGTGCGAAGTAAAAATTTCATGCATCTTTTTAGCCTTGAGTTCTGCAAACAAAACGGTGCACAGCGGGTTTTATTGCAAAAAAACATTTGCAATGCGCCCCAATAATTGACATACGCGCCAAATTTTTAACTTGGCATAGCTTTCGCTAATGCTCCAACACCAATACGCAAAACGAATGTGGTTGAGGAGTTATTAAAGGGCAGACTTGGATCGCCCGGCAGTGACAGATAACTGCAACTATTGATTGATGTCAGGTGCTTAGCATGTCAGGAACTACCCATACCGAATCCAGATGGCAGTTTGATTACGGCAAATATCGCGGCATTATTATTTCCATTGCCCTATTTCTATTGCTAGATGCCTCTGTGTTACTGTTTAATTTTTACGTATCGTTTGAAATTGCCGACGATGCTGTAGGCGTTAATCTTGCCGGACGTCAGCGTATGCTGTCGCAACGCATGGCAAAAACCCTTTTTGTATTAGATGCATCGCACGATGACCCGCAGGGATTTAAAACCGCGTTTGATGAGTTGCAGCTCAGTAAACACTTATTTGATGAAACACTCACAGCATTTAGCAATGGTGGTGTGGTGCGCGGTGCAGGGAGGGAAGTGGTAACGCTGGAGCCGGTAACGAATCGTTTGGGGCGCGACTCACTGCATAATACGCTAGCGCTCTGGCAGCCCTATAAAAATGCGATAGAAAAATTTTCCAATGATGTAGAACAAAATGTAGCGACTGACGGCTCTCTTGCTGGTGCGGTTGCTATGGCACGGCTGCACAATTTGCCGATCCTTACCTCCATGAACGATCTTACACTCAGCTTGGAGCAAGTCGCCGCTTCCAAGGCCACCCGTCTGCGCATTATTCAAACGGTTGGCATTAGCCTCGCAATTATCAACTTCCTTTTTATTATGCTGCACTTTCTGCGGCAATTGCGCGATAGCGATAAGGTGATTGAAAAAGCCCGGCGTGAAACCACGGAAATTCTTGAAACAGTAAACGAAGGTCTGTTTCTGATTGATAAGGATTTAATTATCGGCGAACAGCACTCTGCGCGGCTGCTTGAGGTGCTCGGTCAGCAGGAATTCGCGGGTAAATCCTTGCAGGTATTATTGGAAAATATTGTCAGTGCAAAAGATGCAGAAACCGCTCGTGGTTTTATCGAGTTGTTATTTGACGCCAATGTAAAAGAAAAATTAATTGGCGATTTAAATCCGCTAAATTTGGTTGAGGTTAATATAGCGCAGGACAATGGCGGGGTTCTTACCAAACATTTGCAATTTAGTTTTGCGCGCGCCTATCAAAAAAATGATGACGATGTACAAATCATTTCCCATGTATTAGTGACGGTGTTGGATATCACTGCGCAGGTCAAATTGGAGCGTGCGCTCAATGAGAGCCGCAAGCACAATGAATCGCAACTGGAAATGTTGACCGGACTGTTGCATACCCATCCGGGGTTACTGAGAGAATTTATCGCCAATAGTTTTAATTGTTTTAATCGCGTCAACAATATTTTACGCCAACCGGCTAAAACCACTCAGGCCGTGCGCGACAAAGCTACTAGCATTTTTCGGGAAATCCATAATTTCAAAGGTGAGGCGGCATCACTCAAGTTGGAGTTTTTTGAAAATGCAGCCCATAAAATGGAAGATACTTTGGCGCTTTTGTGCGAAAAGCGCGACTTGAGCGGCAATGATTACCTTGGTCTTACCGTGCAATTAGAAAACCTGATTAGTTACACGCAGCAGATTGAGCATCTCACCGAAAAGCTGGGGCAGTTTGCGGTGGTGAGCAACCATATTCAGCGCCCTGCGACTAATCACTATAGTGCCAATAGCCGCCGCAGTGATGGTTGGGATCATCTGCATGACTTTGTACAAAATATTGCACTGCGCAATGGCAAGCAGGTCAAGTTAGTTACCAGTGGTTTAAGCGAAATTAATTTGGCCACTGCTGCGCAACAGCAATTAAAAGAAATTTGTATTCAGCTCTTGCGCAATGCGATAGTGCATGGCATTGAATCGCCACGGGATAGAGAGCTGAGTGAAAAACCTATTACTGGCCGTATTGATTTACGGCTCGCAAAAATATCTGACACTGAAATGGAATTGACGGTAATGGATGATGGTCAGGGCCTGGATTACGAAGCCATTCGCACTAAAGCGTTTAAATCCGGCAAATGGCCGGAAGCGGAAATTGAAACCTGGACAAATAAACAATTGCTCGGATTAATTTTTCATGAGGGCTTTAGCACCGCAAAAGACATTAATAAAGATGCAGGTCGCGGCGTGGGTATGGAGGCAGTGATGAACCATGTGTTAACCCAGCGCGGCAAAATTAGTGTGTCCAGTCGTACCGGTCGCCATTGCCGTTTTGTGATTACCTTGCCAATCGCTCACGCCACCAGCGGCGAAGAAATAGCAGCCTGAATTTGAAAGGAAAATAATATGCTGTCACTGATGATTGTGGATGACTCGAATATTATCCGCCGTAAAATTGAACGCTGTAATGATTCAGATAGGTTTCGCGTAGTTGCGGCGGCGGCCAATGGAATAGAGGCGCTTGAATTATTTAAACAGACCCGCCCGCAAGTGGTCACCATGGATTTAACTATGCCGGAAATGGATGGCATTGCCTGCATTGAGCAACTGATGGCGTTGGATTCAAAGCTGCGCATTTTAGTGATTTCTGCGCTATCGGATAAAGCCACTGGCATCTCTGCACTAAAAAAAGGTGCGCGTGGATTTTTATGCAAACCCTTTACGGATGATCAACTGCTGGAAGCGCTTACCGAGCTAACTGAAGATTAGGACCTGGCGAATGTCACAAGAAACCTTGCAAGTATTTATCGATGGCGTGGTGCGCTATTTTCATCACACCAATGACAAGAATGTAAAAGTGGGTACACCTTATTTAGTCGAAAATAATAAACCAGCGGCTTATGATGTAACTGGCATCATCGGAATCTCTGGTCCTTATCGCGGCTGTGTCTATTTCACCGCGCCGCGTATTTTGCTCAAACATTTATTGTTGAGTATTGGCGAGTTGGATACCAGTAACGAGCATATTTTTGATTTGGTGGGAGAGGTTGCCAATACCATTTCTGGCAATGCGCGTAGCCGTTTTGGGCACGAATTTATGATTTCAGTACCAGTGATGATTGAAGGTGCACCCAATCATATTCATTTACCGGCACAGATGCGCTCCTATGTTATTCCCGTTTATTGGAAGGCCTATCACGCAGCGGTAGTGATTTGTTTGGAGCAGTAGCCTGATCGCTGATCAGCGAGTGAAATGGGTACTCAAATAAAGTTGTTCGACTTTTTCACGCGCCCATGGTGTTTTGCGTAAAAATTTCAAACTGGATTTCACACTGGGGTCGGCTTGAAAACAGCGAATGCTGATCAAGCTGCCCAACTCTTGCCAGCCATAGTGTTCGGCCAGCCGCGTCACTATGGTTTCTAATGTCAGGCCGTGCAGTGGATTATTCTTTTGCTCGGTCATGTTTTTATCTCACAGAAAATGAAGCCGTTATTCTACCCTATTTTTATGTTGCAACTTGTTTGCTGTTATAGGCGAACCAAAGTTGGCAAACAGTCACACCTAACACGCCCATTAGCATCAGCAGCGAAAAAGGCATGGCGCTGCCAGTGTAAAAAAAGGCGAGCAGTGGCCCGGCCAAAGCACCAGTGCTAAAACGCAGCGTGCCCATTACGGCGGTTGCAGTGCCTGAGTTGTGGGGGAATTTCATTAATACCAGTGCGTCGGTATTGGTTGAGACCAAGGAGAGGCCGGCCATAAGCGGTGCAATGCTGAAGACGGTAAACCAGAGGTTCAATTCAAATAGGTTAAACACGCAGAGTAAAAGTGCACTGACTAAGGCTAACACCACACCTGCACGCAACATTCGCACTGAGCCGAGGCGGGTCACCAAGCGGCTATTCACAAAATTCGCCAATATCAAACACAGCACATTTGCACCAAACAAAATGCTGAACGCTTGTTCGCTGACACCAAAATAATTGATATAGATAAACGAGACGGCGGTAATAAAACAAAAAAAAGCAAATGCGCCAAACATCATGCTCATGATGAGAGGGCGCGCCTCTGTATTGGAAAATACGATTTTGTAACCGCTAAAAAAATTTCCGGCAATCCCGCTACGAGTGTTAATGGGTTTACTGATTTCAGGCAACCACTTCCACACCAAGGCAAAGATCAGTACACCATAGAGTGCCAATATATAAAAAATACTGCGCCAATCACTCAGCCATAAAATGGCGCTGCCAATTCCAGGTGCAAGCAGTGGTGCCAGCATCATAATCATCGACATATACGACATGCCTTTGGCGGTATGTTCCTGATACATATGCCGCACTAATCCCGGTACAACTACTGTTGCTGCGGCGCCACAAAATGCTTGCAGCGCGCGCAAAAATAAAAACTGCTGCACATTATCGACCAGCGCGAGGGCGATACTGCAGAGAGTAAAACCCGTAAGGCCAAAAATCGCCAGAGGCCTGCGCCCGAGTAAATCCGCCAGTGGGCCAAACAGCAACATGCCTACCCCGTAGGCAGCGAGAAAAATGCTGAGCGATTGCTGCACACTGGCGATGTGTGCATTTAAATCCTGAGCGATAACTGGCATCGCGGGCAAATACATATCCACTGCCAGCGGGGTGGTGGCAATAACGGCGGCGAGTAGAACAATTAAAAATGGGTGGGATTGTTTGGTCATAACCAGATCGCATGTCAGAGAAGCGTTTATGCTACGCCTCTGCTGGTTATTAAACGATGGGATAGTGCATCAGTAATTGCACTAAAAATTCGATCATTGCGCAGCAGTGGATGTTGCCGCGCAATTATTTTGGAGTTTATTTATGGCATCGGCATAAACAGGTTGTAACAGAGCTAATTGTTTTTCACCCAAATAATTTTGAGCGAACTCCCAAGGTGGAACACCGTTATTCCAATCGCAATTCACCACAGCAATTGTTGCCAAGTTTTGCGCGACGGATGTTGTTAAATAAGGACGGTAATTGTTTGCGTGGGCGAATTCGGCAAACCGATCCAATTCCGTAACATAAAATTCTGCCGTTCGGGTAAAGCTCACGTTGTGCACGCCGGCTTGTTCCATAATCGCTTTGACATACATGGGCTTGAGCGCAGCTTGTGTTTGCGGCCAGTCTTGCAAATTAAAATGTCCGGTTTGCGCCGCGCAATTTATCGCGAGAGGCACCAACAATAAACTGAGGATTAACCGGCTTTGGCGCATGAATCGCATGAATGATTTCCACTGGGATTAGGTGAGGGAGTAATTATACTTGCAGGCTCTGGCGCTTTAGCAAACCCAATTGATTGACATTGATCTAAAGGCGTGTAAACTGAGCCTCAGCTTGAAAGTACGTCTAATATTTATGCACCACATTTCGAAGTTCCATAGTATTTCGTCCTGTTTACATAAGTAATTCCCACATTTCCAGCACAAGCGCCCTTCGGGGTAAACTTACTTTTGTATTAATAGGTAATACTATGTCTAAAACTACTACTGGCACTGTTAAATGGTTCAACGAAGCTAAAGGTTTCGGTTTCATCGAGCAAGAATCTGGTCCAGACGTTTTCGCTCACTTCAGCGCTATCTCTGGTTCAGGCTTCAAAACTTTGGCTGAAGGCCAAAAAGTTAGCTTCACCGTTACTCAAGGCCAAAAAGGCCCACAAGCTGAAAACATTCAAGCTATCTAATTATTAGATGCTTATTAGCGACCAAGGTCGCTGATGTTACAGCTAAAAAGGCGAAATCTTCGGGTTTCGCCTTTTTTATTGCCTGAAATTGGGTGATTTTGCCACTGAAGCCTGACAAAGGTCATGAACCACCCGCTTCATCCTTGCATTTGATCACCTTTCCCCAATTGTTCCCTGAGCTTATCGACTCCTGCGGAACTATTATGTCTTTATCACGCTCCTCTCCTATCGCCGAACCCTTATCGCGCCGCCAAATTTTGCTGGATCTATTGCGCCCCTATCGTTTGCGCATACTACTGGCGCTGGTTGCTCTGGTCGTCGCCGCTGCCTGCGTCTTATTAATTGGCCAAGGCTTGAAACAGGTGATCGATAAAGGTTTTGTGGCGGGTAGCCCGGAGCTGCTCAACTATGCGCTGCTGGGATTATTGGGCGTTATTCTGGTGATGTCGGTGGCGACGTACAGCCGGTTTTATCTTGTCTCTTGGCTGGGTGAGCGGATTACCGCAGATTTGCGCCGCCGGGTATTTTCCCATCTGCTAACGCTCTCGCCGGTATTCTTCGAGCAAAATCGCACCGGCGATGTGCTTTCCCGTTTAACTAACGATACCACCCAACTGGAAACGGTAATTGGCTCCAGTGTTTCTATGGCATTGCGCAATGCACTGTTATTGCTGGGCGGCTTGGTGATGTTGGCGGTCACCAGTGTGAAGTTGATGGCTCTGGTATTGGTGGCGATTCCTTTTGTCTTGGTGCCGATTATTGTGTTCGGCCGCCGCCTGCGCAAACTGGCGCGCGCAAGTCAGGACAGTGTGGCCGATGTGGGTGCATACACCGATGAAGTAATCCACGAAATTCGCACCGTACAGGCTTATGGTCACGAATCAGCCGCTGCCAACGAGTTTAATCAGCGGGTAGAAACGACCTTTGGCGCGGGTATCAAGCGTGTGCGTCAGCGTGCATTGTTGGTTGCAGCGGTGATCACCTTGGTATTTAGCGCAGTGGCGATGATTTTATGGGTCGGCGGTCACGATGTATTAGCGGGCAATATCACTGGCGGGGAGCTGTCGGCATTTATCTTTTACGCCGTGATAGTCGCTGGTGCGATGGGAACCATATCGGAAGTAATCGGGGAATTGCAGCGCGCCGCCGGTGCCACTGAGCGATTAGTTGAACTACTGGCGACCCCCTCGGCGTTGCCTATGCGCGAGAAGCCGGAATTATTGCCGGTACCAGCACAGGGTTTAGTGGAAATGCGCGCGGTGCAGTTTGCTTATCCCACACGTTTGGATGCACCGGTGTTTGATGGTTTTAATCTGCGCGTGAATCCCGGTGAAAAAGTGGCGCTGGTCGGCCCGTCAGGTGCGGGTAAAACCACGGTGTTTCAATTGCTGCAACGCTTTTACGATCCCCTCGCGGGTGAAATTTTATTGGATGGTGTCGATTTAAAAGATGCCGATATCCAACAAGTTCGCGAACGCATCGCACTGGTGCCGCAAGACCCAGTCATTTTTGCCGCGAGTGTGCGCGACAATGTGCGTTACGCGCGCCCTTCTGCCAGTGATGAAGAGGTGATCGCCGCGTGCAAAG
>CAXAVL010000134.1:0-12083 GCA_963971905.1 uncultured Cellvibrio sp. | reverse complement strand
AGAATTTTGGCGGTGTGTTGCATGACGCGGGTTTGAATCGCAAACACATCTTTGCTGGCGATGCCTTGATTCACCTGATCATTCAGAAAACCTTGCGCACTGTCCCAGGCTTCATCTGCTGCTTGCAGTTTATGCAGCGCATGGATTAGCGCATCGCTACCGGTAACGGAAACAGCCACTAAATCCGCTTGAAATTCCATCTCGCGCGATAGTGCACGCTGGGCGAGCAATACCAAATTGAAAAATGTTTCCATAGTGGCGCGCAGTGACCAGACAATTAAGCGCAAGGCCCAACCAATCCAAGCGATGCGGATATCGATGTTGGATAAAAAGCGCAAAAATTTATCCAGTGCATCGCGGCGCGCAATAATATGGGCGGCAATTTGTTGCGCAACATAAACCCAATTACCGAGTGCCATAGAGCGCTGGGCAAAATGGCCAAATTCATGGGCGAGCACCGCTTTAAGCTCGCTGATGGTGAGCACATTGACCAGCGGCAAACCAATTTCCAAATTCTTTTTGGACGGAAAAATAAAATTGAGTAGCGACAAATCGTAAAATACACAGGCATTAACGCGCGGCGATAAAAATACCCGGTGCGGTCGCGGCGCGCCGGTTTCATCGGCCAAGCGATTTAAAAAAGCGATGAGTTGCGGCTCGCTGCTAGCGGTTACTTCATAATCTTCGGCCATGCTGCCTTTTTTTACAAACAGCAGCGCTTTAATCATAAAGATGGCTAAAAAGCCTGAGCTGAGCGCCAGCAGCCAGATAAAAATATTGGATTTATTGCTGGCCAATTGGGTTTCAATCAGGTGATATGCGGACCAGCCAAACCAACCGGTAATAGACAGGTAAAACAGGATAAAACCCAATAATCCCAACGCGGCGAGTGCTGCCTGACGTTTGTGGGAGCTGCTGGGGCTGGTGAGGTTGGCGGGAACATTGGCAGGATTGGCCGGGTAAATATGATCCATAGTCAAACTTCCTTTGTTGGGTAGCGAGATGCTGTGGTAACTATAGGGTTACAATTATGTTTTTTAGCGCAATGAGTGTAGTGGCGGATGCGCCACTCGGCAATTAGTTCGCGCATCGGGATGCAAATTTCCTGCTCGTTGTAGCTTCTCAAGCATTAGGGGTTAAATCATGTCATATCAACAACTGCAGCAGCACTTTGTAAAAATTTCGCATTTTAATCACCTCGATGCCATCTGCTCCTGGGATCAAGCAGCGGTGATGCCCGACGGAGGCAATGGTGCGCGCGGTGCGGCTATGGCGGAATTGTCGGTGTTGATTCATCAACTCACCACCGCACCGCAATTGGCGGATTGGATTGCCGCAGCAGAAACCGAAACGCTCGAAGCACAACAAACTGCAAGCCTCGCCGCGATTAAGCGCCGCTGGCAACAGGCGAACCAATTGCCGGAATCGTTGGTGATGGCGCAATCGCTGGCGAATTCGACTTGCGAGCATGCGTGGCGCGAGCAGCGCAACAATAATGACTGGAAAGGTTTTAAAGCCAATCTCGCTAAGGTAGTTGAGCTTGCCCGCGAAGAGGCCAGTATTCGCGCGGCGGGTACAGCATTGAGCCGCTACGATGCGTTGCTCGATATGTATGAGCCGGGCATGAATTGTGAAAAATTAGATGTGTTGTTCGGCGAAGTCAAAACCTGGTTGACGGAATTTATTCAGCGTGCGGCCGATATTCAAGCGCGCAAAGCCATCGTTATGCCACAGGGACCGTTCGCCATTGCGCAGCAAAAAGAATTGGGTTTGGCGGCGATGCAATTGCTCGGTTTTGATTTTACCCATGGCCGTTTGGATGTGAGCGCACATCCGTTTTGCGGTGGTGTGCCCAGCGATGTGCGTATCACCACCCGTTACGATGAAAGCGATTTTATGAAAGCGCTGTTTGGTGTGATCCACGAAACCGGTCACGCGCGCTATGAGCAAAATTTGCCGCAGTCCTGGGCGGGTTTACCGGTGGGTGAAGCGCGCTCAATGGGTGTACATGAATCGCAAAGTTTATTTTTTGAAATGCAATTGGCGCGCTCACCGGAATTCACCCAATTGCTTGCACCGCTGGCGGCGAAATTATTGGGGCGTGAGCAGGATGCCGCATTTAGCCAGGCTAATCTCTACGCCTTGAATACCCGCATGAAGCGCGATTTTATTCGTGTCGATGCCGACGAACTGACTTATCCTGCCCATGTTATTTTGCGCTATGAAATTGAACGTGCATTAATTGAAGGCGACATTGAAGTGGATGATATTCCCGCGCTCTGGAATGAAAAAATGCAGGCCTATCTGGGGTTGTCGACTGAGGGCAATTATCGCAATGGTTGCATGCAGGATATTCACTGGGCGGGCGGTTCATTTGGTTATTTTCCCTCCTACACTCTGGGTGCCATGTATGCCGCGCAAGAATTTTCGGCAGTGGAGCGCGCAGTTCCCCAGCTGCGCGAAAAAATTGCGGCGGGTAATTTAAGTGAATTGTTTCGGTGGTTGAAAAATAATATCTGGTCAAAAGGCAGTTTGCTCGCGACCGATGACTTGATGATCGCCGCCACTGGCGAGCCACTGAATGCGCGTTATTTTAAAACCCATCTTGAACGCCGTTATTTATCCGCCGAATAAATTGAGAAAGTTTTTTTAACGCTGTTGTTGGAATGTGTTTATGTTTGTTGGCTTTGATTACGGTACGTCTAACTGCGCCATGTCTTATTTGACTGAGGCTGGCGCACGTTTAATTCCACTCTACGGTGAGAATACTTTTGTTCCCTCTACACTCTATGCGTTAGAGTGCGGGTTTATCGCTGAGCTCATTGCTGAGCATCTTGCGCAGCAAGCGCCGGATGGCGAAGCAAAGAAGGATTACGCACGCAGCCGCTCGGCGTTGCTCGGGCAGGCGCGCGCGGGAAAAATCGAACACGATTTGGATCAGGTGCGCGATGGCATTTTTTTTGGCAGCGAAGCCATCGAGCATTACATCAGCGCACCGAGCGAAGGCTATTTTATTAAATCGCCCAAGTCCTTTTTAGGTGCAAGCGGTTTGCGCCAGCAGTCGGTAGATTTTTTTGAAGATGTAGTGGCGGCGATGATGCTCAACGTTAAACAACGCGCCGAACAGCATTTGCAACAGAGTATTACCCAAGTCGTGATTGGCCGCCCGGTTAACTTTCAGGGCATTAATGCACAAGAGAGCAACCAGCAGGCGCAAGCGATTTTGGCGGCAGCGGGCAAACGCATTGGTTTCACCCATATAGAATTTTTGTTTGAACCACTCGCCGCCGGATTTGATTTTGAAACACGCCTGACGGAAAACAAAACCGTGTTGGTGGTGGATGTGGGCGGCGGTACAACTGACTGCTCCATGGTATTGATGGGGCCAAACCATATTCAACAGCTCGACCGCACCCAGGATTTTCTCGGTCATACCGGTGAGCGGGTCGGTGGCAATGATTTTGATATCCAACTCGCGCAAAAAATTCTGATGCCGCACTTCGGCATGTTATCGCCATTAAAAACCGGTCTGCCGATGCCATTAATGCCATTTGTAAATGCCATGGCAATTAACGATATAGGCGCGCAAACGGAATTTTATGATCTCAAAACCAAATTGCTGTTGGAGCGATTGACCCGCGAAACCTTTGAGCCGGAATTGCTCAATCGATTTATTGCCATGCGCGAACACAAACACAATTTTGCCGTGGTGCGCGAAGCGGAGCTGGGCAAAATAGCGCTCTCAGCACAACCACAACACCGTTTTCCGCTGAATTTTATCGAAAAAAATTTAGCGCCTGAATGCAGCGCAGACGATTACGCCGAGGTCAGTGAGCAGCTGCTGCAAAAAATCGCCGCACTGATCAGCGAAGCAACTCAACAAGCTAGCGCGCAACCGCAAGTGGTTTACATCACCGGCGGCAGCGCCAAATCGCCACTGATCCGCAAAGTGATTCGCGAATTATTCGGCGATGAAATTGCGATTGTTGATGGCGACCACTTTGGCAGCGTAGCCGCAGGTTTGGGCGTGTGGGCGGAGCGGGTGTTTAGTTGAGCCATTTACGTGGTGGTTTTGTGTTGCGTCATCGCTAACGCCGGATGCGCGAATTTTTCCCGTTTGGATACCAACTCGTCCATACTCGTGGCCTGTAGTTTATGTGCTTATCGCTGATGTTAATGTTTCCGAGGTTTATATGAATATTTTACCAAAAGTGGGTGTAGACAATATTAAGTTGGGGATGAACCAGCAGCAGGTGCAAGCCATACTGGGTGCGCCTGCGAATATTGAAAAAATCGAGGAAGAAGACATCTGGGAGTTTGAGAGTGGCTTGGAGTTGTCGTTTCAGGCAGAGGACAGTTATCGCTTGAGTTCGATAACGGTAATGGCGGATTCGGCGCTGCTCGATTCAAAACCCATTATCGGTATTACGGAAGCTGAACTTGAAGCAATATTTCCTTCATTCAGTTTGGATGAAGATTTCAAAAAAGATGGGAAAAGCTACTACGCCGATGAATTGCAAATCATGGCGTGGGTTTTTGATAGCGAAGTATTTAATGTGGTTATTTTCCCGGAATATGATGAAGCTACCGAGTTGCCAATTTGGCCTGCGTAAATAAAAAGTGGAGGCAAGATAATTGCCTCCACTGGCAGGGCACAGCTCTTGTCAAGCAATCAATGCTTTATAGAGATTGAACACCGAGATTGCGCTAATCAGTACGCCGACCAATATCAGCAAGGTTCTGGTCGAAAACTTTTTGCACGCATAGGCGGCAAACGGTGCGGCAAACAATCCGCCGATTACCAAGCCTGCCACTATGTGCCAGATGGTTTCATCTACCAAAATAAATAGCGATGCAGCGCTGGCCAGAGTGAGAAAAAACTCCGCAAAATTCACCGAGCCAATCGTAGTGCGCGGGTCGTGTCCGGTGCCGACGAGCGTAGTGGTCACCACTGGCCCCCAGCCGCCACCGCCCGAGGTATCGACAAAGCCGCCCAGCAGTGCCAATTTCGCCACGTGTTTGGGTTCGCCTTTGCGCGCAGCTATGTGTTTGCGAAACGCTTTGCTCAACACATAAATGCCCATCAGCAATAAATACACCGTGATAAACGGCTTCAGCGTTTTACCGTCGATTTGTGTCACCACAAGTGCGCCAATCAATCCACCAATAATGCCGGGCACTAATAGGCGCAAAAATAATTTTTTATCGACGTTGCCAAATTTTGCGTGAGAGATCCCCGATACGCCGGTGGTAAATACTTCCGCCATATGTACCGATGCGGTCGCCAGTGCGGGTGATGCGCCGGTCGCCAATAAAAAGCTGGTCGAGGTAATGCCGTAAGCCATGCCCAGTGCGCCGTCGATTGCCTGCGCAATTAAACCTACCAGCAGTGCGCTCCAAAACATGGAATCGTTGAGGGTGAGTTCAATGGTGTTAACGCCGTCGGACCAGCTATTGCCAAATACTTTGGAGATTCCCAACACCACTAAGCCGATCAGGGTGAAGGCAGTAAACCAAATCGCGGAGCGAATAATTGGGTGGAGGGGAATGACTTCGATTGGTGGAATACCGAGGCGCTGATGCTCCTCATTGATTGGTGTATCGGATAAATCCAGATTGCGAATTTTCATTTTTTTATTTCCGTTGTGATAGTCGCCGGGTGGTGAGTTGGGCGCATCTTAGGGGCAATCTGATTGCGGCGGAAATACTGAATATTTCTTACCTTATAACGAAATTATTTTTGATATCGATTGTGCTTAAGTCATACGCAGGGGTGTTTTACCGCCCTTGGATATCCGCCTGCCGATATGCCAAAACCCTAATTAAGAGTCATTGTTATTTAAGAAAGGTAAAGTGGTTAAAGCTGCTGCAACTTTAGCGTTATGTTATGGGTCATTCAGTGGCTTGCGTTTGCGGTTTTCACACTTTTTTCGCGGTGATACATGATTACTTGGTTGTGCAGAAAACCCCGGAGTTGTTCTTACGGTGCGCGTTGGCTTGTCGCGCTGGGTGTACTGTTGGGGTTGTTGTTGGTATTTAATGCGCGTGCATTGTCTGTTGAGGGGGTGTCTGATCGCGCCGCCACACCGCAAGTGCAGGCCCAGCTGATTGCCTCGGTGCAAGCGGTGCAGCCGGGCGCTGAGATTTATCTCGGCGTTAACCAGCAGATTATTCCCCACTGGCACACCTACTGGGTGAACCCCGGCGATTCCGGTAGCGCCACCAGCATCAGCTGGACCCTGCCCGAGGGCGCCAGCGCGAGTGAGATTATCTGGCCCGCGCCGAGCCGGTTTTCCATGGGGCCAATTACCAACTACGCCTATGAGCGGGATGTCACCCTGCTCACCAAAATCCAGGTGCCGGCCAATGCCCAGCCGGGCGAGCTTTTTACTGCCCAAGCCCTAGTCGATTGGTTGGTGTGTGAAACGGAATGCATTCCCCAGCAAGTCGAGCTGGCGCTGAGTTTGCCGATTGTTGCCGCAGGCCAAAGCATGGGTGAGGGTGATGCCCGTATCGCGCAAGCACTCGCGCGCCTGCCCGTTGCCAGCCCCTGGGACATTCGCGCGAGCCAAACCGCGATTGATCCAGACACTGCCCAAGGCGAATTAACCCTGCACATTCCCTTGAGTGAAGCGCAGCGCGCGCAGGTAAAAGACATTTGGTTTTATCCCTATGACTGGGGGCGCATTCAGCAGAGCGAATTGCAGCTCAGCAAAGTAGTTGCCGATGGTATTGAATTAAAAATTAAAACCGGTGAGGCGCCGGTCAATATCGGCGATGCAATAACCGGTGTCTTAGTGATTAGCGAACCCTCGGGTGAGGATGCTACACAAACCATCGCGCGCGGTTTTGAAATAAATGCTGAAGTAAAACCTGCGGCGCAGCTGAGTGCGAGTGATAACAACAGCAGTGCGATTGGATTTGTCAGCGCCCTAGTGCTTGCGCTAATCGGCGGCATTATTTTAAATCTGATGCCCTGCGTATTTCCGGTGTTATCGATTAAAGCGTTATCGCTGGTCAGTCACGCCAATCAAACGGCGGCGCAGATTCGTTTGCAAGGTGTGGTCTATACCCTGGGTGTATTGGCGAGTTTTGCGCTCTTGGCGCTGCTGTTAATTTTATTAAAAGCGGGCGGCGCACAAATCGGTTGGGGTTTTCAATTTCAATCGCCGCTGTTTGTATTGGCCGTAGCCTATTTAATGTTTGCGGTGGGCTTGAGTTTATCCGGCGTTTTTTATATTGGTGGTTCAGTGGCTGGTGTGGGTTCATCGCTCACTGAAAAGCCCGGTTACAGCGGCAGCTTTTTTACCGGCGTGCTCGCCACCATTGTCGCCACGCCTTGCACCGCACCCTTTATGGCGGCGGCATTGGGTTACGCGTTAGTGCAACCTGCCGCAAAATTATTGGCGATATTTTTAAGCCTGGGTTTGGGTTTGGCATTGCCCTATTTATTGCTCAGCTGCTGGCTCAGTTTGCAGCGCCGTTTGCCGCGCCCCGGAATTTGGATGGAGCGCGCCAAACAAGTCCTTGCCTTTCCCATGTATGCCGCGGCGATTTGGTTGGTGTGGGTATTGGTGCAGCAAACGGGTGTAAATGCCATAGTGATTGCGCTCGGCGGTATGTTATTAATCGCTTTTGCCGCCTGGTTGTATAACACTACTTTAGTTGCGAGCACCGCTGCGCGCCGAGCGGGAACTATATTGGCCATCGCATTAATTACCTTTGTATTGGGTGTGAGTTATTTCAGTGTAAATGCCAGCGGAGCTATTCAAACCAGCGGTGCTATTCAAACCAGTGGAGCTAGTGCAGCACAAATTGAAAAAACGGCCGCGCAAAATTGGGAGCCCTATAGCGAGGCGCGTTTGGCAGAACTATTGGCCGAGAGCAAACCGGTATTTTTAAATTTCACCGCCTCCTGGTGTATTAGTTGTTTGGTGAATGAACGTGTCGCGCTGAGTGATGCCCGTGTAAAAGAAACCTTTGTGCAGCAGGGCATTGTGTATTTAAAAGGGGATTGGACTAATCGCGATCCGGCGATCACGCAATTTCTACAAAAATTTAATCGCAGTGGCGTGCCGCTCTATGTGTTTTATCCGGCTGGTCAGCCAGACAAACCGGCAGAGCTGCCACAAATCCTCACGCCAGATATGGTGATCTCGGCCGTGAGAACATCGTCACCTTAAACTTTTTGTTTCATTAATTTTTTAACCGACCGCTTATTTTTTTATAACAACCTGAAGGAGTTTTTTATGTCATTGTTAAAAATTGCCGCCGCTAGTTTTGCACTTGCCTTTGCCAGTTCTTTTGCAATGTCAGCGCCGGTTATCAACAAACCCGCGCCAACTTTTTCCGGCACAGCGGCCGATGGTACAACTATTAATCTGGCCGATTTAAAAGGCCAAACCGTGGTGCTGGAATGGACCAATCACGATTGCCCCTACGTAAAAAAACATTACGACCAAAGTGGTAATATTCCCGCGCTGCAAAAAGAAGCTACGGCTGACGGTGTAGTTTGGTTGCAAGTCATTTCATCGGCACCTGGTGAGCAGGGCAATGTGGATGGTGTGACTGCGATAAAACTGAATGAAAAACGCGGCGCAGTACCATCGAATACCATTCTCGATGAAGACGGCAGTATAGGTAAACTCTACAACGCCAAAACCACACCCCATATGTTTGTGATTAATGCTGAAGGCACTTTGGTGTACAAAGGTGGCATTGACAGCATTAAAACCACTAACCCAGCCGATATTGCCAAAGCAGTTCCCTATGTAAAAGAAGCTTTGGCTGCAGTTGCAGCAGGTAAAAAAGTGCCAAACCCAAGTACTGCGCCTTACGGTTGCTCAGTGAAATACGCGAAGTAATTAAATCAGTACAACAATAGCTTTCACCCAACGGGCTGCTATATTTAGCAGCCCTTTTTACGAAAGAATCGTTGCGTCTACCAAGTTGTAATTTCCTGTAATTGCGCACTGCCATCTCCCATGCGTCCCGTAGAATAAACTTTTAGGTGTAATCAAGTGCTCCATTTTATAGATGCCGAGGTAAAGCATGCAGAACTTCTTCGGGATACGTTAATCGAATCGAAGGGCTTTTGGGGTTATTCTCAAGAGCAACTTGAGGAATGGAGATCAAATTTAAAATTTGATGAAGAGTATATTGCTCGCAATACAGTCAAACTGATTTTGAACGATGAAGAGTTGATTGGTTTTTTCGCCATAGTGAAAGGCGATAGCAATGAGCTTGATCACCTGTGGTTATTGCCAAAAGCCATTGGCAAGGGTTTTGGTAATTTGGTGTTTGAGCAAATCCTTTTTGAATGCAGTGCGTTGGAAATATCTAGCTTCTACATCATATCTGACCCGGATGCTGAAGGGTTTTATTTAAAGAAAGGCGCATTGAAAGTTGGGGAAGTTTATAGCGAACCACAGAAAAGAATGCTGCCTAAATTAAAGTTCACGAAAATCGGCTTATCGGTTTAGCAAATTAATTACTCTCAATCTCCTGTATTCCGCTAGCCTCCATACAAGCTGCGAAACCATTAAAAGTATAAAATGCTATGCGGAAATCAGTTCCTACTAAATTAGAAACTAAGCAGTTGCCCGATTTTAATTATTTTTTGGCTAACTACTCTATGCGGCCAACGGTGATTACTCTGACCTTATCTTGGGAATAAATGCTGATTTCTTCCTTTGGCCGCGTGGCAAAACCCGGCGGCTTGCTACGCGAGGCGCACCCCCGCTTACTGATATTTTTTGGTTGTCATTATTAACATATTGATTAACACCCATAAGCAGCCCAGCCTTTGAAACTTAACCCTGCATAAAATAAATCGATATCGGAAAAGCCTGCGTCTTTAAGCATTTGTTCTTCAGTCGCAGGAGGGAGAATGGACAATTGGTTTAGCATAGCGTTTTGCGATTGCGCTCTATTTTCGCTGGAGACACCTGCATAGGTGAGATGGCGATTAATCCATAACTGTCGCTCAGATTCAGATTGCGGAAAACTGATGTGCGCGAGGATAAGCGGTGCGTTGGGTTTTAACCGCAGTTGAAGCTGTGTGAGTGTCTCAAGCCGTTGATGTTGCGCGATGAAATGAAATGTCAGTAGCGATATGGCACCATCAAATTCCAGGTGTGGGGCGCTATCGATATAGCCTTGATAAAATTGAATTCTATCGCGGTAAGGTTCTGTTGTGCGCTTTGCTAATTCGAGCATCTCGGCGGAGGGGTCAACGCCAGCAAATCTCCAGCCTGGTTGTGCTTGCGCGAGAAATTCTAGCTCCAGGCCTCCCCCTGCGCCCAGCACTAGTATATGGGCGTTATTTGGCACTCGTTCGGCAAGAAGTTGCTGCGTCATTTTATGCAGATCGTGAAACCCCGGTACTTGTCGCGGTGGGCCATCGAGATAATGCGACAGGTGACTTTTATTGCTGCTCATTGTGTTTCCTCCACTTATGTATCAATTGATGGTGCATAACGCTATCATGCATCATTTGAAGATACAAACAATCCGGTTCGAGGATAATCATGAACAAAGACACGCGTCTGTCCGATGTGGTGCATGTGCTGCTGCATATGGGGCGGGTGGATAAGCCGCTGACATCGGAAGCGTTGGCGAAGAGTATGCGGACTAATCCGGCGGTTTTTAGGCGGACTATGGCTGGCCTGCGAGAGGCGGGTTACGTGCGCTCGGGCAAGGGGCATGGTGGCGGTTGGGTGCTGGATCGGGCCTTGGAGCAAATTAGTTTATTGGATGTTTATGTTGCGCTTGGTCGCCCGGGTTTATTTGCCTTCGGCAGCCGAGCGGTTCACCCCGATTGCAAGGTGGAAAAAAATGTAAATGCCGCAGTATCTGACGTCATGATGCAAGCGGAGCTGCTGTTTGAGCGGCGCTTTGGTGAGATCACGTTAGATATGTTAGTTCCCCACGAGTGCGCAGACGCTGCAGCGCATTGCGAAAAACAATAATAAAAAGCTGAGCAATATAATCTAATCAGGCCAAAAAATACGGCGGCTTTTTGCAAAGCCGCCGTATTTTTTGAAGCCGCAAAGCCAATAGTAATTATCTGGCTCTATTTGGTTTGATTGTTACACATTAAACAAGAAGTGCATTACATCGCCATCTTTCACTATGTACTCTTTCCCTTCTTTGCGTGACTTGCCGGCGTTTTTCGCGCCTTGTTCGCCGTTGTATTGCACAAAGTCTTCGTAAGAAATAGTTTCCGCGCGGATAAAACCTTTTTCAAAGTCGGTGTGGATTACACCTGCCGCTTGCGGTGCAGTGGCGCCAACGGGAATGGTCCAGGCGCGCACTTCTTTTACACCAGCGGTGAAATAGGTTTGCAGGCCGAGCAGTTGGTAACCGGCGCGAATGACGCGGTTCAGGCCGGGTTCTTCCATGCCCATTTCATCGAGAAATTCTTTTTTGTCATCGCCTTCGAGTTCGGCGATGTCGGCTTCTAACTTGTTGCAAATCGGTACGACGATCGAGTTTTCTTCTTCGGCAATTTTGCGCACTACATCCAGGTGTGGATTATTTTCAAAGCCATCTTCCGCCACGTTGGCGATGTACATGGTCGGTTTGAGCGTGAGCAGGTTGATCTCTTTCAGCAGTGCTTTTTCTTCTTTGTCGAGCGGGAAAGACCGCAGGGGTTTGGCTTGATCCAAATGTGGTTGGATTTTTTCCAAAAGCGCTTTGATAGCCATGGCGTGTTTGTCGCCGCCTTTGGCGGATTTGGCGTAGCGGTTGATGGCTTTGTCTACCGCTTCCAAATCGGCCAGGGCCAGTTCGGTGTTGATGACTTCAATATCGGCGGCGGGGTTAACGCCGTTGGCCACGTGAATTACGTTGTCGTCATCAAAGCAGCGCACTACGTGGGCGATGGCGTCGGTCTCGCGGATGTTGGCGAGAAACTTGTTGCCCAGACCTTCACCGCGCGAGGCACCGGCAACGATACCGGCGATGTCGATAAATTCCATAGTCGTGGCTATAACACGCTCGGGTTTAACGATTTCAGCGAGTTTGTCCTGACGCGGATCGGGTACGGTCACGATGCCGGCGTTGGGTTCAATGGTGCAGAA
>CAXAVL010000133.1:0-12091 GCA_963971905.1 uncultured Cellvibrio sp. | reverse complement strand
AATTTCATCTTTAATGCCGGCATCAATCACTTTGAGTGGGATGTGATTGGTGCGGCAAAAACAATTGATCGCCGCGCCGCCCGCTAAAAAGTTGCGCACCATTTGTTGCGTCACGCTGCTGGGCGCGATGCTCACACCTTCATCGGCAATGCCGTGATCAGCGGCAAATACCAACATCAGCGGCCGCTCAATGCTGAGCCGCTTGCGCTGCTGCACCAAGGCGATCTGCAGTGCGAGCTGTTCAAGCTGGCCGAGTGCGCCGAGGGGTTTGGTTTTTTGGTCGATACGTTCCTGAATTTCAGGAATTAAATCACGATTTAGCGGAGCTATTTGCCAGTCAAATATCATTGTTCAGTTTCCTTTGCTGAAGCCGCGCAACTTACCATATCTGGTCCTGTCTAGCCGCCGTTATCGGGTCATTTGGCGTATAATCGCGCCCTGTTTTTTGCCAACCTATCTGTTCTTGCCTATCAATCTGTTTTTGTATCTGTCTGGAGTCTGCCATGTTTGAATCCTTGTCTCTGTTACCTGCCGATCCAATTTTGGGTTTAAGCATCGCCTACGCCAATGACATCAACCCAAACAAGGTGGATCTGGGAGTGGGAGTGTACAAAAATGATGCAGGTGTAACGCCAATTATGAAGGCGGTGGCCGAAGCGGAAAAATTGCGCATCAGCGGCGAGACCAGCAAGGCCTACACCCCGCCCGCAGGTTACCCGGGCGCCAATGAAGTGGTTACGAAGTTGGTGTACGGTGCGGATCACCCCGCAGTGGCGGCCAACCGTGTACGCACTATTCAGACTCCCGGCGGCTGCGGCGCGTTGCGGGTGGCGGCAGAATTGATTCAGCGCGCCAAACCCGGTGCGAGCTTGTGGGTGAGCGTGCCCACTTGGGCAAACCATGTGCCCCTGTTGGGCAGTGCCGGTTTGAAATTGCGCGAATACCCTTATTACGATTACGCGACCCACAGCATTAATTTTGCGGCCATGCTGGCGACCTTGAATGAAATCCCGCGCGGCGATTTGGTGTTGTTACACGCCTGCTGTCACAACCCGAGTGGTGCGGATTTATCGCGTGTGCAGTGGGATCAAGTCGCTGATGTGTTGCAAGCGCGCGGCATCATTCCGTTTATCGATATGGCTTACCAAGGTTTTGGTGAAGGGCTGGAAGAGGATACTTACGGCCTGCGTTTGATGGCGGCGCGGTTGCCAGAAGTGATTGTTGCAACTTCATTCTCCAAAAACTTTGGTTTGTATCGCGAGCGCGCCGGCAGTTTGAGCATGGTGTTTGCCGATGAGCAACAAGCGAATGCAGGCAACAGCCAATTGCTCAGCGTCACCCGTGGCCTCTATTCCATGCCGCCTGCGCATGGTTCAGCGCTGATCGATATTGTTTTGCACAGCGATGAATTAACCAAAGTCTGGAGCGATGAGTTAACCCTTATGCGCGAACGCATCGCCGATTTGCGTATGGAGTTAGTACAAAGCCTGAATAGCTTGCAAAAGACCCACGACTTTCACTTTATCGCCAATGAGCGCGGCATGTTTTCATTTTTGGGTTTGAGTGTTGAACAGGTGCATAAACTCAAAAGCGAATACAGCATTTACATGACCGATACCAGCCGCATCAGCGTGGCGGGTTTGAGCATGGAAAAAATGGATTATGTGGCTAAGGCGATAGTGTCGGTGTTGTAATGTAAAAAATAGTCATCATGACAGGTGTAAAGCCCTCCGCTTGTTATGATTTTTTTGAGGGCGATTTACGTTAGGGAACGGAATATGTTTAAAAAAGCAATCATCGCAGCAGCACTTTTGTGTGCAGTAAATGTCCACGCGGCAGACTTCTCTTACAGCCATTTTGATGTTGGTTTAGGCAAGATTGAAATTGATAGCGATGGCGAAGAATACGATGGTGAGGTTCTGGGCTTGGAGTTGTCAGTTGCGCTGGGGAATGTTTTTTACGTTACCGCCGATATTGGCCGGGCGAAGATTGAGTATTCCACCCAGACCACCACAGGGCTTGGGATTGGTGTGCATGCGCCTTTGGGAAACAGCACTAATATCTATGCTGAAGCCGGTTATGTTCGTGTTGATATTGAAGATGGTGATTGGAGTTTTGATGATAACGGCACTGCGTACACTTTAGGCCTGCGCCAACAATTGGGTGAGACATTTGAGCTTGGTGGCGGCGTAAGCCGTATAGATGTATTCGGCTCAGCCGAGAATAGCTATTTTGTTGAGGCGTTTTACAAAGCCACAGAAAACCTGTACGTGGGTGCGGAAATTTCAACGGCGGAGGATGTTATGGGGTATGGCGTAAGTCTACGTGTTAATTTCTAAATGGTTTCTGGTTATCTCAACAAAACGTCAATAACCAGTGTTTAATCTGTGATAAACATGGCGGACAACTCTGCCATGTTTATTTGTCCGAATAAATTCACTTCAACTGAAATTCGATTTCTCAGCTCCTACACGCTCCTGATTGAATATTGCGAGCGTATTTGAAATCTTCCGTTACATATCTCCTGAAAAAATCCGCCACTGCGTGGTTTTCATTCATAGAATTTAGCTATCGATTTGTTATTCAATGTAAATTTAGTTAATGTCATGCTTTTGAGCTAAGGTTGTCATGTTCGCAAGAAAAGTATTTAACCTACTCAGCACAACAGGAGAAAACCATGGAACACAACTCATCTGCCGGTAAATGCCCGGTTATGCATGGCGGTAATACTGCATCGAGCAAGTCCAACACGGCTTGGTGGCCGAATGCGTTGAACCTCGATATTCTTCATCAGCACGACCGCAAGACCAATCCGCTGGGCGATGATTTCAACTACGCCGAGGCGTTCAAGTCGCTGGACCTCGACGCGGTCAAGCAGGACATCTACGCGCTGATGACCGACAGCCAGGACTGGTGGCCGGCCGACTGGGGGCACTACGGCGGCCTGTTTATCCGTATGGCATGGCACTCGGCGGGTAGCTACCGTATTGCTGACGGTCGCGGCGGCGCAGGCACGGGGAATCAACGTTTTGCACCGCTGAATAGCTGGCCGGATAACGGTAATTTGGATAAAGCCCGCCGTTTGTTATGGCCAATCAAAAAGAAATACGGCAACAAACTTTCCTGGGCGGATTTGATGATCCTTGCGGGCAATATGGCTTATGAATCCATGGGGTTAAAAACCTTTGGTTTTGCCGGTGGCCGCGAGGATATTTGGCATCCTGAAAAAGATACCTACTGGGGCTCGGAAAAAGAGTGGCTGGCCAAAAGCGGTGGCGAAGGCAGCCGGTACAGTGGAGCGCGCGATCTGGAAAATCCGTTGGCGGCGGTGATGATGGGTTTGATTTATGTGAACCCTGAGGGTGTAGACGGCAATCCAGATCCGCAAAAAACTGCTAATGATATTCGCATCACCTTCGCGCGTATGGCGATGAACGATGAAGAAACCGTAGCGCTTACGGCGGGTGGTCACACAGTCGGTAAGGCACACGGTAATGGCAGTGCGGCGAATTTGGGGCCAGAGCCGGAAGCGGCGGATGTGGAAGAGCAGGGCTTGGGTTGGAATAATCACAAAACCCGTGGCATTGGTCGCGATACAGTCACCAGTGGTATCGAAGGTGCCTGGACAACCAATCCAACCCAGTGGGATAACGGCTACTTTCAAATGCTGTTGAATCACGAATGGGAACTGACCAAAAGCCCGGCGGGTGCATGGCAGTGGCAACCGGTTGATATTAAAGAGGAAGACAAACCCGTCGATGTAGAAGACTCATCGATTCGCTGTATGCCATTGATGACTGATGCCGATATGGCGATGAAAGTGGATCCAGAGTATCGCAAAATTTCTGAGCGTTTTGCTAAAGATCAAGCCTACTTTTCGGAAGTGTTTGCGCGCGCCTGGTTTAAATTAACGCACCGCGATTTAGGGCCAAAAGCGCGTTACTTGGGCAGCGATGTACCGGCAGAAGATTTGATTTGGCAAGACCCGGTGCCCGCAGTGGATTACACACTGAGCGATGCCGAAGTTGCCGAGTTGAAAACAAAAATTCTCGCCAGCGGTGTCAGTGTGGCGGATTTGGTGGCTACCGCATGGGACAGCGCGAGAACGTTTCGCGGGTCCGATTTCCGCGGTGGTGCCAATGGTGCGCGCATTCGTTTAGCGCCGCAAAAAGATTGGGAAGGCAATGAGCCTGCGCGTTTGCAAAACGTGTTGAATGCGCTGGCGACAATTCAATCCGGTCTGGACAAAAAAGTCAGCATGGCGGATTTGATTGTATTGGGCGGAACCGCTGCGGTAGAAAAAGCCGCGCAAGATGCGGGCGTTAATATCACCGTGCCGTTTGCAGCCGGTCGCGGCGATGCAACCGAGGCGCAAACCGATGCAGAATCTTTTGCACCGCTTGAGCCAATTCATGACGGTTTCCGCAACTGGGTGAAAAAAGATTACACCGTACAGCCAGAAGAAATGTTGCTCGACCGAGCGCAACTGATGGGTTTAACCGCACCGGAAATGACGGTGTTAATTGGTGGGTTGCGTGTACTGGGCACCAACCACGGCGGCAGCAAACACGGCGTGTTTACCGATAAAGTCGGCGTGCTCAGCAATGACTTTTTCGTCAACCTCACCGACATGAGTTACCAGTGGAAGCCAACCGGTAAAAACAGCTACAACATTGTTGAGCGCAATACCGGCAATGTGAAATGGACGGCAACGCGAGTAGATTTAGTGTTTGGCTCCAACTCGATTTTGCGCTCCTACGCCGAAGTCTACGCGCAAGACGACAACCGCGAGAAGTTTGTAAAAGACTTTGTAAAAGCCTGGGTAAAAGTGATGAATGCAGATCGCTTTGATTTGAAATAATTGCAGGGCTAAAAACAAAAAAAAGGGGATGAAAATCATCGCCCTTTTTTTTACGAGACAGTTACTTCAACTGAAGTTCAATTTTCTTAAAGCTTAAATCCATTTCTTTAAAGGTTTCCGGAACGCTGCTGCTCCAAGGGGTGATGTTACCGCGTAACACTGCGCCAGATTTTGTCTCAGCGACAACTAGCATGCGTCGGATTACCACGCTACTTAAATCTGCCTGAGTTTTATTGGTGCGGACGTAATTCACTTCCTGATAGTAAGACAGTTTGCTCATCGGAATGGTTACACGTACCCATTGGTCACTGAGGGCTGTTTGGTCTAATTGGAAAATAATCGCTCCGTTAAGGTTGGTGCCATCGGCCAGCGTAATGCCGATGTTGACTTTGCCGTCTTCCAAAGCATCAACAGTTGCAGCGTTTACATAGCTTGCATAAGTAGTTTTTAATGTCTCCAGACTAGGGATACTGGTTTTTGCGCTGTTGATTTTTATATCAAACACCAGGTTTTCAATGTCACCGAACTTGTAACCGTGGGCAAGAATATTGCGCTCAAAACCGTTCGAGTGCTGATGATCCCAGTCGGCGATTTTTTTCAGCAACACCACGTTGATGCTATCTACACCGTTACAAGAGTCATTTACTTTGGCATTAGTGTTGAAATTGTAAGTGGTGCCAGAGTTTTTTAGCATGGTCCACTCGGTGCTACTGCCATTAGTGGCATGGTTCCAACCACTGAAGCTCAAGCTAGACAGGCTTTGGTTTTGCTCGCCGCCATCGTAGTCTGCAAACACCGCAAAGGTTTTTGCCGCAGCGCTAATGCCCACGCCACAATTGTCAATTTTTGCGATGGAGTAGCCGTTGAAGCTGGTTGCAGTTTGGGTAGTTTCACTACCTTCCATAGCGCTGGATGAGCTGCTGCTTGCAATGCTGCTTGAGCTAGGGGCTACAGAGCTAGCAGGAGTAGAGCTAGGCGCTACTGAGCTGGCTGCGATGGAGCTGGGGGTGGGGGATGCTGCAGGTTTGCTGCCGCCACCTCCACCGCCGCCACAGGCGGCCAAACTGAGGGCAAGCAGGGGAAGTGCACAGGTTTTGGTCAGGAATTGCATAATTATTAAATTTCTCCGTTTTTGTTATTTTGAGCTCTAGTGGATTTTGGGTGCTAATTAGGGTGGGTTGTGAAAGCGCAACCTTATTTTTCTGTTTCGTTATTATCTTTGTATATAAAGCTTTCGGCGCGAATATAGTCTTTGTGGGTGGCGCCGTAAATGGTATTTGATTGCGCTAACAAATAATGCATTAAAACTATCATGAGTATTTGTTTTTTAGGACATGTATCCGCAATGGGTTGATGCATAACAACCAAATAATGATTCAATCATTTGGCTGTTATGAGGAAAAGGGAGGATTATTGCTGTTGGTAGCTTTTTGTTGGAGTGTCGCTCATGCACATCTGATTGATTGCCAGTTGCTCAGGTGTTTGTGCATTTTCAGCAATAGGCTCAACCAGCGGGTGATCAATTTTCAGTACCGCCTTTTGCAGAATCAAGGTGTTGGGGTAGGTAATGAGGTTGCCGTCGTCACGCCTTAAAATCACATGAAACATAGTGATTTCCACAATAGTGCCGCGCATATCGTCATCCTTATCGAGGATTTTGATGCGGTCGTTAACCTGATAGGGAAAGCCGAAAAAGATAATCATGCTGGCGGTGACGTTACTTAAAATCGACCATTGGGCAAACAAGGCGATGCCGACAACCGCAAAAATTGATGATAGGAATACCGATATTTCACTGTAACCCAGCCCCAGAATCAGGCACATCACTACTATGCAGCAAAATACCATGCCGATATTCATCAGGCGGGTTATGTAAAGCACACGCAGATCGCCCAGCGCGCGGCGCACACTCACATCGCGAATGATTTTGTTGAGCAGTTTGGCGGCGAAGTAAAAAACCACCACACAGCAGAAAACAATTAAAAATTTTGAAAAAACGGAATGAGAAATGATTTCTTCGAGACGGGGAAAACTATCCACACGGGTACCTGCGTTGATGATTCAAGGGGTGACTGCCATACTGCGGCAGCGCAACATGTCGCGCCGATAATAGCGTCGCATTATAACGATAGAAAGTCTGAACGAGTGCTTTATGAAACCTTTGTTATGTATAGCCCATCGCGGCGGCCCGCAATTTAACCAATCCTCTCTGCCGGAGAACAGTTTGGCAGCCATCGCCCGCGCGTTGGAGCTGGGAGTTTATGCGGTTGAGATCGATATATTTCAAGTGGAAGGCGAACTGCTCGTCACGCACGACCGTCGCTTGGGGCGTGTGGTATCCGGCGAGGGCATTATTACCGAACAGCCGCTTGCCTATTTGCGTGAACAGCGCTTGGCAAACGGTGAGCCCATCCCGACTCTGCAGCAAGTATTGGAGTTGGTGGGCGATAAGGCGATGTTGAATATCGAAATCAAAGGCGCCAATTCAGTGCCTGCGTTGCAGCGTGTATTGGATGAGTATGTCAGTTCGCGGCAAGGTAATTACGAGCAATACATTATTTCCAGTTTTGATCACCAGCAATTATTTCAGGCGCTGCAATTATTGCCGCAGGTAAAACGCGCGGTATTAATTGAAGGTATTCCACTCGATTACGCCGCCTGCTGCGAGCCACTTAAGGCCTATTCCTTTAACACACATTTAAGTTTTCTTACCCCGGAATTAATTCAGGATGCACAACAGCGCGGCTTAAAAAATTGGGTCTATACAGTCAATCACGAAGATGATTGGCGCGCGCTGATGGCGCTCGGCGTCGATTCGGTGTTTACCGATAAACCGGATGCGCTGCTGGCGTTTAATGCGCAGTTCGACAAGGCTTGAATTTAATCCGCACTAATTTGATTGCGGCCATTATTTTTGGCGTTATAAAGTTGTTCATCCGCCTGAGCTATGAGTTGTTGGGCATCGCTTTTGGGAGTGGGGGTGATGGTGCTGCAGCCTATGCTCACCGTCACCTGATTGGCGATATCAGATGCTTGGTGTGGTATGGCTAATGCGCGAATGGCCTATTCGATTTTTGCCGCCACATAGAGGGCGCCCTGACGATCGGTGCCGGGCAGTAGACAGGCGAATTCCTCCCCGCCAAAACGCGCACCTAAATCGCTGGGGCGTACCAGTGTTGTATCAATGGTTTGGGCAATTTGCTTTAAACAATTATCGCCTTCCTGATGGCCATAGTGGTCGTTGTATTTTTTAAAATAATCCACGTCAATCATAAACAGGGATAGAGGTGCGCGATCGCGGGCGCACTGCAACCAGTTGCGGTTTAATGCTGTTTCAAATTTACGGCGATTCGCAATGCCAGTCAGGCCATCCATTAACGCGATGGAGCGCAGCTGATCCCGTTGTTGTTTGAGTAATAATTGGTTGTGCACTCGCACACGGGTAATGGTGGGGTTGATAGGTTTGTGAATAAAATCCACTGCGCCCAACTCAAATCCGCGAACTTCATCCTCCTCGTCATAGTGCGCAGTTACAAAAATAATCGCTATATCGGCCAGCAAAGGATCGGCCTTAATTTGTTGGCAGACTTCATGGCCGCTCATGCCGGGCATAACTACATCGAGCAAAATTAAATCGGGTAATAGTGCGCGGGCTTTTGCTAGCGCCTGTTCACCATTGGTGGCCATGTATACCTCGCAGTCGTGGCGAAATAATTCATGGGCGACGCGAATATTAATCGGCTGATCATCCACAATCAGCAGTTTGGGTAATGAGCGAGGTTTGTCGGTGGTGTTCACTCGCTGTTCTCTTGTAAAAATTGTTGGATCAGGCTGATGGCCTGTGCATAGTCCAGTGCATTGATGAGTTCTAATATCTGCATTAATTGCTCTTGTTTCGGTGCTTGTTCGCAGAGTGTTTCGATACGATCTATAGCGCTCATGTTATCGGCTTCTAACAGCGGTAATATATCGAGTAGCTGCTGTTTTATTTGTGTGCCGGATAATGTCGCTGGTGCTATTTGGGTTGGTGCAATTGTGGCGCTGTCTTGTGCGATGCGTTGCAACAAGGGTTCACTCAATTCAAATATTTCCAGCAGTTTTTCGCGCGTCGCCTGAGTGACTATTTCAGCTAATGGTTGCTCCTGAGCTTGTTTGCATTGACCTTCCAATGCTGCCGCAGTTTGCGCCAGTAATTTTGCGCCCATGGTCGATGCAACTCCTTTCAGCGAATGCAACGCTGCAGTGGCACCCGTTAAGTCTTGGTTGTCACAATGCTGGGTCAGGCTGTCGAGCAGGCGCTTTATTTCCGGGCGGAAATTAGTGAGCATACGGGCAAACAAATCCCGTTTATTGCCAAACCGTTTGAGAATGATTTGTGCATTGTCGATGGGTGTTTGCGAGTCGCTATCAGCAGAGGGCGCATGGGGTTTCGCAATCTCGCGTTGTAAGAGCTGCAGTATTTGGCTGACTAACTCATCCATATCAATCGGCTTACCCAAGTGGCCATTCATGCCTGCGGCAAGGCAGTTTTCTTTATCGGCGGAGGAGGCATTAGCGGTCATTGCCAAAATAGGTAAGTCGGCAAAGCCTTCATGAGCGCGAATCCGGCGCGTTGCTTCAAAGCCATCTATATCGGGCATTTGAATATCCATAATGACCAAATCGTATACCGGTTCGCAGGCAAGTACTTTATCAACCCCTTCCAAGCCACCATTGGCTAATTCTACGTTTGCTCCTGCTGCTTCTAATAGCTCTCGTGCAATTTGGCGATTTAGTGCATTGTCTTCCACGACCAAGAGTCGCAGCCCTTGCAGGGGAGTTGCGTATATTTCGGGAATTTCAGCAGCGGGTAAGGCGAGTATTTTCCCGGTGACATTTTGCCAAATAGATTTTGCCAGCTGGTGCGGTGTCACTGGTTTGGTGAGCAGCTCACTGTATGGTGCTGAGGGATCATTTTGATTAGCTAATACTTCACGCTCGTAGGCAGTGACCATAATAATCACCGGTGGTTTGTCCTGCTGATGGTGGGCGTTAATAGTTTGTGCTGCACTTAAGCCATCGACATCGGGCATGCGCCAATCCATTAACACCGCATCAAACGGCGCGCCTGTTGCTTGTGCATTTTTAACAGCATCTATGGCGGCCAAACCGCTGTTGGTGTGGCTGGTTTTAAAGCCGAGGGCGGATAATGTTTGGCTCAATATGTCGGCGACCAGCGGGTTGTCATCGACCACTAACACCCTAATGTTCGCTAAGGATTTTTGTGTTAATTGCGCATAGGGTGTCGGGTCGGCAATTGCCAGATCGATATCAAACCAAAAGCGGCTGCCAACCCCTAACTCGCTGCTGAGCTGTAATTCGCTACCCATTAAATTCACTAATCGTTTACTGATCACCAGGCCAAGCCCTGTACCACCAAAGCGTCGTGTAGTGGAAGACTCTGCCTGTTCAAAACCATTAAAAATGCGCGTCTGTTGTTCTTGGCTAATGCCTATGCCGGTATCGGTGACTGCAAAGCGTAAGCGCGCTTGAGCGGATGTTTGTTCAAGGCAGGAGACCGATACAATCACATGTCCCTGGGTGGTAAATTTCAGCGCATTACTGGCGAGATTGGTAAGAATTTGTTGCAGACGCAGGCGGTCGGCAATTAATTGGCGGGGCACATTGGGTTCTAATTGGAATAACACCTCAACGTCTTTATCACCGTGATTTGCCGCCAGTAAAACACTCAAATCAGACATGAGTTCTTCGAATTCAAATGGATGGGGATCAAACGACAGCTTGCCCGATTCCATTTTAGAAAAGTCGAGAATATCGTTAAGTAAGCCAAGCAGCGATTTAGCCGAAGATTCCGCTTTGACAATGTAGTCCTGTTGTCGAGGGTTGAGTTGAGTTTTTTGAACTAACTGCAGCATACCGAGCACCGCGTTCATGGGGGTGCGTATTTCATGGCTCATATTGGCGAGGAAACTGGACTTTGCTGCGCTGGCTTCATCGGCTTTATGTTTGGCTTCGCGTAGATGGTTTTCTATTCGTTGTTGAATGGTGATGTCGCGATTAATGCCAATGATGCGAGTGACATTGCCATTACTGTCTTTTTCACACTCGGCGGCCGCTTGAATAAAACGCACTTCTTTTGATGGCAGTAGGAGCCGGAAAACGCCTTTAAACGAGCGTGTGCCCGCTAATGTTTGAGCCATCATCTGCTGTGCTTCTTGCGCATCGTCCGGGTGTAAACGCTCGGTCCAGTGCTGGTAAAACAAGCCGTGTTCGCGTAGCGATAAGGGCTGATCGTAAATCGCAAACATGCGGTCGTTCCAATCGAGCGTGCTATTCGTGGTGTTAAAACTCCACACGCCCAGCTCGGCAATATCAGCAGCAATACTTAACTGGTCTTTAGCGCCGATTAATTCACGTTTACTGATCTCGGTTTGGGTAATATCCAGCGCCACACCTAAATAGCCTTGCAGCTCGCCGTCGGGGGTGTACATTGCGCTGACGGATAATGAAACCTGCAGTTCATGGCCGTCTTTGTGGATGTAAGTCCACTGACGGGTTTCGGCTCCTTCCAGTTCAGGTTTGTGTACAAATACGCGAAACCCTTCAATCGGCAAACCATATTTTGTGCTGAGTTCTTCACCGCGTGCGATGACCTCGTCCACGCGATGCAAAATGGCGGGTGTGTTTTGCCCGACCATTTCAGCGGCTGAGTAACCGAGCATGCGCTCTGCGCCCGAGTTAAATACAGTGATGGTGCCTTCCAGATCGGTCACGATAATGGCCACCTCAGTGGCTGCTGCCAACACATTGTTCAACATTTGGTTGAGATCATTGAGCTCCTGTGTGCGCTGGCTAACTTGTCGCTCAAGGTTGTAATTCAACTCCAGAATTTTGGAGCGGGCTGCTTTTTGCTCACTGATGTCGCGTACTATTTTGGAAAAGCTAATGATTTGCCCTTTCTCATTGCGCAGCGGGCTGTAGTTCAACGAGACGTCAATAATCGTCCCATCTTGACGCTGACGCTGTGTTTCGAAATTAACAATGTTTTCGCCATCCAAAAGCCGTTTAATGAGTTGCTGTCCCTCATCAAGTAAGTGTGGGGGGGCGAGCAAGCTGAGTAGTTTCTCGCCAATGGTGGCTTTTTCGCTATAGCCAAAAATAGTTTCGGCGCCTTTATTCCAGCTCAAGATAGTGTCATCGGTATCGGTGGTGATAAATGCATCTGACGAG
>CAXAVL010000132.1:0-12259 GCA_963971905.1 uncultured Cellvibrio sp. | reverse complement strand
TCGTAAATACCATTACCCTGAGCCTTCACAGAATTTTTTTTGCTGACCAATGCTTCATGTTGCTGCAGCAGCATTTTTGCTTTTTCTTTAAAACTACTCATATTTAAAATACTCCAATGAGTTTTGTTGTATGTCTGTTGATGTGCGTTTCATCGCACATCGGATCAAAATCGTAATCGATTACACTTATAGTTAAACTTTTTCACTGCAGCCCAAGCCGCAGCACAAAATAACTATCAGGCCTTAGTTAATAAATGTTCGTCATTGGTGCCTTTAAGCACGTCTGCCGGAGTATCTGCTGGATAGTCTTCCAGTTTTTTGTACCAGTTAAACCAGAGGAAAATACTAGTAACTGCAGCAACTGCCATCGCCACAATAAATTCTTGCCAGTGTTGGATCACCATAAAAATTGGCGCCGCGGTAAGCGAGGTTTGCCACACAACTCCAACAACTACGTTAATTGCATCGCGGGAAAAATTTTTGTTGCGACTAACGCTCGGGTAATCTTTTTGCACCTCGGCAAGCACCGGCGCCCAAAAGCCCCAAGGGCGAACTTTAAGATAGAACTTTTTCAGCACCGCCATATCATCGGGCTGGGTGAAAATAGAACCGAGCACACAGGCCAATACGCACGCAACAAACATAAATGGAAATGCTTTGATGGGTGAAATGTCGGTAAAAATTAGCGGGAAAGCAATCGCAAAGCCGGTCATCATGCCCCAGAAATAACCAAATCCGTTGAAGCGCCACCAATACCATTTAAGCAAGTTTGCTGCGGTGTAACCGCCGTAGAGCGCACTCACAATCCATCCGATAATTTGATTCAGGCTGGGAATAAAAAACCCAATCGCCACACCAAAAATCACAAACAAAACCGAGACGAGATAACTCATCTTCACATAGGTTTTTGCTTCAGCGTTGGGGTTGATGTAGCGCTTGTAGATATCGTTAATCACATAGGCTGGTGCAGCGTTGACGGTGGCAGCGAAGGTGGACATAAACGCAGCGAGCAAACCAGCAATTAATAAACCTAACAAACCGCTCGGTAAAATATCGCCCGCTAACACCATGGGTAGAATTTGCTCAAAGTCGACCGCTTCACCCATACCATTGAGCTGCGGCATAAATAAACCGATTGCGAGCACCGCGAGCCCGGTAATCAGCATGTAGCGCGGAAAGAGTAAAACCAGCGAAACAAAACCGCTCATTTTGGCTGACTCTTTGGGAGTTTTTGCCGAGAGCACGCGCTGCATATCGTACGTTGGTTGCGGCCCGGCAAGGCTTTGCAATACACCTTTAAACAACACCAACATAAAAAAGATCGCAAACGGCGAGTAGCCATCGGCAATAATTTTGTCATTGGCTGCTGCCAACTGCGTCGACCAATCCAGATCCAATTTACCGCCCAGCCACAATTGGCTCCAATCACTTGGCACCAAGCTCGCTATCAACTCCGGTGATATACGCTGCATTGCAATAATGCCCACCGCGATACAGGCAATCGTCATAATGATGAACTGCAACACCTCGGTGAACACCACACTGAACATACCGCCCTTCACCACATACACAGTGGTGATTAGTGTGATAATCAAGCCGTAGTACACATCGTTCAGATGGGAATCGGACGATAATTCCCAAGGCATAAATACCGCAGCAAATTTACCAATGCCGATAAATCCGTAGGCAATAAAACCAATCACATTAACCAGTGCAAACACCACCACAATCATGTGTGATAAACGCGCACCTTTACCTTCACCAAAACGAAAAGTAATCCACTCAGCGCCGGTCATTACGCCGGAGCGACGCAACCAGGTCGCGAGAAAAATCATCAGAAAAATTTGGTTAAATACCGGCCACAGCCAAGGGATGTAAACGCTGCTAACGCCATAAACAAACAGCAAATACACCATCCACATGGTGCCGGAAATATCGAACATGCCCGAGGCGTTGGATAACCCGAGCTGCCACCAGGAAAGTTTATTGCCACCAAGGAAATAACTTTTAATGTCTTTTGACGCGCGACTGGAAATCCAGAAACCCACCACCAAGGTTGCCAAAACATAAACAAGGATGATGGCGATATCCAACAAAGGAAGACTCATAAACAAATTCCGAAATTATTATGTGGATCGTCACTTCATAATTGAAGATTAAGTGTTATCTGGCCACTGGATCCGTGCGAGCAGCGCCGGGCTAACTCTTACGCAACAGAAAGAGACTCAAAGTAAAGCAGCAATCGTCAGTGTAGGCATACCCCGGAAAAATTCTAGCTGACTATAAGCACTGACATGGCAGACTAATGTAACCGTTTACATCTTATTTTTCTAGTCTCTTTCGTCCAGCTGTAGTAAATTTTCGGGCAAATAAGTAAATCACCGATAAGATCCACCTCAATTCACCCCCATATCGGCTCCTAAAGGTCGTTTTTATGTCCAATATTCGCGATGTTGCTCGCTTGGCAGGCGTATCTGTTGCAACTGTTTCACGAGCCCTGAGCAACCCCGAAAAAGTCTCTGATGAAAGTCTGGAAAAGGTACATAACGCTATCGCCCAAGTGGGCTATCGCCCCAATATGCTGGCGCGTAATTTCCGCTCCGCGCGCGCCTATGCCGTAGTGGTATTGGTGCCGGATATTGCCAACCCCTTTTACTCCCTGTTTATCCGCGCACTGGAAGACCGAGCGCAACAAAAAGGCTATGCGGTGCTACTGGGCGACACGCGCGGCACTCCAGAGCGCGAAATGGACTACATCCGCCGGGTGGAAACACGCTTGGCTGATGGCATAGTGCAGCTGCGCCCCAGCTCGGAGAAAAGCCAGAACAACATTCCGCCCGATATCCCCTGCGTCAACGCCTGCGGCTGCGAATACACCACCGGCCCCGCGATTCGTATCGACAACCGCGCCGCTGCCAAAACCATGGTGAATTACCTGCTGAGCCTCGGCCACAAGCGCATTGGCGTGATCTCTGGCCTGAAGGACAACCCTCATGCCATCGACCGCCTTGAGGGCTACAAAGAAGCGCTGGCGGAAGCTGGCATTCCGTTTGAAAAAGATTTGGTTGCCGAAGGCGATTTCACCATGTGGTCTGGCCTTAACGCCGCGTTCCAGTTCTGCAATATGAAAGTGCGCCCCACTGCAATATTTTCCATGAACGATGAAATGGCCATCGGTGCCATGCAGACTTTAAAAAATCAGGGAATTCGCATCCCAGAAGATATGTCGGTCACCGGCTTTGACGATATAGCCTACTCCAAATACTCCGACCCAAGCCTCACCACCATTTCACAACCGGCAGAAGAGATGGGCAAAATGGCGATGGATATGTTGCTGAAAGTCATCGAAGGCGAACCGCTCAGCCAACGCGAGTGCGTATTGCCAACGGAGTTTATTATTCGTAAAAGCACTGGGCCAGCGCCGGGGAAAAAGTAGTTTTACCTTACAAAAAAATCGCAATAAAAAAGCGCACCGCGAGTTCATCGCGGCGCGCTTTTTTTATTTTTAGAGATATTTTATTTGTTCGCAGCTAATTCAAAATGATCAATTAATTCCATCGCCGCCACAATTAAGTGGTAGAGCGTACTGGCAGGAGCTACATCAACCACTATCTCATCATTAGCGCCACGCTGATCAACATAAGAACCCGGTGTTGATGCGCAGAGATAATAGGTAAATAAATCATCCACACCTTTCACTGCGATCGCTTCTGCATTTGGATTTCCTTCGCGGATCTGCACCAAACTCGCTTTGATTAATTCAGTGATACCCCAGCAGCGTTTGTTGGAATCAATCACTGCTCCGGTATAACTCACCGCATCAAACAACAAGCCGGATTTATCCATGCCGATTTCCAAGCCGCGTGCATAAAGCACTTTGGTATATTGCGCAACTGGCCGACCGGTGCGGCGGTGATACCAATCGAGCAGCCATACCCATTCCATCATGTGGCCAGGCTCAACTGTATCGCCTTTGGCGTTGGGCAGACGCTTCCAGTTATCGTCAAAGAACTCAAACAATACGCCATGCCCTGCATCGAAAAAATGTGACTGAAACAGAGCAAATAATTCGCCGACCCGCGCGAGATATTTAGCATTGTTGGTTGCATCGTACAATGCGAGAAACGCTTCAAATAAATGCATGTGCGGATTCTGGCGGCGACAGGTGTAGTCGTAATCACCTTCAATCCAACCGCCGACAGCCGAACCAAAACGCGCATCCAAATGGGCAATTAATTTGTCAGCCTCTTGCAGATAAGATTCGTCGTCAAACGCGCGATAACACCATGCATTGGCAAGCAAAAAGAAGGCGTGATCGTAGAGGTCTTGCTTTGTATCAGCTACCACAAAATCTTTATTCAGCAGATGGGTATAACCGCCACCCGCCGTTGGATGAGCAGCCACTTTTTGCACAAACGCGAGTAAATTTTTGGCAACATTTTTGCCCTCGGGGCACCAGCCGCGATGATAGGCAGCAGCAAAGAAAAATGCCTGACGCGCCTGCACCCGCACACGGGTACTAGATTCCAGATCGGGCAGGCCCGCTGGGGTTAAACGCTCGTAATTAGCGTTGGTGTTAGGTTCTATGCCGCGCGCCAACCAAAGTGGCAGGGCATCCTGTTTGATCCAGTGTTCGAGGCGACTGGCCGCCGCACGCAATGCTTGTGTCATAGAGATTCCCAATTCGCAGCGCCGCCCCTGGCGAGAAAAATAATGATCGGATTGATTGCGGCTGATATAGCAGAGGCATTTTGCGGGAGGATTACACCAGGCGCAAATAAAAAAACCCCGGCGAACCGGGGTGAAAAAACACAACAGCGGGCTATGGCTTAACAATTCATCACTTTCAACTACCGGCAATCCTGGAGTACCGCTAATCGTTAAAATACGATCAGCTGTAATCGATTACCAGCAACCAACTGAGAATTAAAAGGCCTTAGCGGACTGTATTATCCTTATAAATGTAACCGGTTTCAATCCTTGCAGCAAATTTATCTAAAAATGATTCGCACTGGCAGATAAAACAGAGAAGAAATAAAACCCCCCGATCACTCGGGGGTTATGGGAGGCGGGACTATTGCGGTAAGAAATCGAAGGTTTGGTTGAGCGTGGTGCGCGCCACATTGGACGCGGGGAAGGTGATTAGCCGAATGCGCTGCAATATTTTGCCTTCTAACTCTTTATCACCCAATTCGCTGGAAACCAAACTGGCCTCAACGATTTTGCCATTGGGGTCGATAACTATCTTGACCACCATTTTGCCTTCCAGCGCCGCGTTCTGGCGCAAGGCGCGATTGTAAATTGAATAGATGGCACCCTTGTGCTGCTCCATCACTTTACGGATTTCCTCTTCGCTACGCGCTGCACCGCCTGCGCCATTGCTATTACCAGCAGTTGCCTGACCCGATTTTTTAGTACCCTCCGCCAAGCCACTGGAGACTTTGGTGGTCTCGCGCCCGGAAAGCGCTACACCGCCGGTATCGCGGCTTAACGCGGCAGTATTAATACCGCCACTGGCCTTCTTGGCACCACTAGTGATCATCGCCCGGTCGATTTGGGCCGCTTCACCGGTACTGTTGGTGACCGTGGTTGCAGCAGTTTCCACCGCCGAGGTTTGCATCATTTCACGCATTTCAGCGAGATCGTCTTTGAACTGCATAACACCGCTGTTCTCCGCTTGCTCACGGGCTTTTTCCAGTGTGGGCTTAGGCGGTGCCTTAACTGGCTCTTTCGACTTTTCTACCGGTTTCGGCTCTGGTTTTTTATCCTCTGGTTTGGGCTCCGGTTTCTTTTCTTCCGGCTTGGGCGGTTCAATCGGTTTGGGTGGTGGCAACTCTTTTTTCTCCAGCACCACACGCGCCAACTGCGGCGGCAATTTTTCTTTTTCCGCCCGCGCAATTTCCGGCAAATTAACGATGGTGACCACAGCACTCATCACTAACATCAGCGCTAAAAAAATCAGCAGAATTTTAGTGAAACGTTTGTCGTCATCAATCGATGAACTCCAGGGAAGCTCGAGATTAGGCATTACAATACTCGCCATATCAGCCACCTCCCGCATCGACGCTAACTTCTTTTTGCGTCACTGCCAATGAGATAGCGCGATATTCTGCCGCTGCACAAGTTGCCATTACTTTTTTCAACAGCGCGTAGGGCAAGGTCTGGTCAGCCATAATCGTTACCGGGCGACCGGTAATTTGATCAGCTTCTTTTAATGGCCCGGCTTTTTGCGCCTGATATTTTAATTCGGCCTCCAGCGGAAGAAATTTATCATCCGTACTCGCCATTAACTCGGTAAGTTTTCCCACACTGCGACCACCGACTACCACATCGGTTGCACTAACAACGACCAGCAAATTATTTTCTGGCACTTGTTGGGAAACAGAAGCGGGCAACTTGATACTTTTATCCGCCTGCAACACTTCTACATCACCGGAATTTACCAACAGGAAAAAAACCAGAATGGTAAAAATATCCATTAGCGAAACCAGATTCACTTTGGATGCTTGATTTAACCGGCGATGGTGCTTTGCCATGCGTTTTGCACGCAGGGATTGTTTCATTGTGCACCTCCCGCGGCTGGCGCCAGCGCACCCGTCGACTCACCCGGTGGCGGGGCATCACCCAAGGCAATTTCCGGAAACAATTCTGCATCGACAACTGAGGCAGCCACTACCGCTTTAAATGAACGCGCGGTATCCATAGTGCTAACCAGCGTTTGATAGTCTGTTTCTTTTTCCGAGAGGATATAAATATCTTTTTTCTCTATGCCTTTGTTTTCTAACAGACGTTTGGTTTCTTGTAAAACAGTCGCTAGCAGTGCGTAGTCGTACTCACCGGCGGGAGTTTTTTCAATCCATTTAAGTTTAATCCCGGCTGGGTAATTTACTTCAAATTTGTCTGCGCGAATAATCAACTCTAATTGCTGAGGCGGCTCCTCTGTAGGGGGAACACTGGAATCGGCCATATCGGGCAGTTTTAAATCCAGCACAGTGGTGCGCGCAAGCACCATGCTCATCAACAATACCGGCACCAATATGATCATTAGATTCATAAAGGAGGTAATGTCGAGGTCAGCATCCTCTTTAAATCGGCGTTTAATACGCATAGGTAAATCCTATTCGTTAACTTGGCTATGCAGGGTATAAAAAGCGCTTATTGCGCAGCCTGTGGTTTTGCACCTGTGTCCTGCGTGCGTGTGCGCGGTACATCTTGCACATGGGAAATCATATTCAGGCATTTCACGCCGGCCATTTCCAAGCTATCGATAATTTCAGTGGTTTTACTTTGCAACATAGAGTGAATTAACAACAGCGGGATAGCCGCGATCAAACCAAATGCTGTGGTGTTCATCGCTACCGCAATAGATGACGATAGCAGCGCGGCTTTTTCGGCAGGGTCAGCACTGGCAACTGCAGTAAAGGCTTGAATCAAACCAATGATGGTGCCGAGCAGCCCCAACAGCGTTGAAATATTGGCGAGTGTGGCGAGATAAGCCGTGCGTTTTTCCAAACGCGGCATAGCTTCCATTACACCTTCTTCCATCGCCAACTCAATATCGTCGCGGCGCGGTGATTGCGCCATACGAGCGATGCCTGCAGCGATAATACGGGCGATAGGTGCATTAATACTTTTACCCAAATTCACCACGCCGTTGTAATCCTTTTTTTGCAGCAGCGGCAGTATGCGATTAAAGGCCTGGCGGTTTGCACTCTTCGCATTCGACAACACCAACCAGCGCTCGACCGCAATCGCCAAACCAATTACCAACACAACAGCGATGGGGTACATAAAGGTGCCGCCATCTTGAAAAAAACGAATCAAAGTATCCATAACCTTATTAACCTCGAAGAAAGAAAATCGTCACAATAATTATTAAAAACTGGCTTAAAAAATAGGTTTAACAAATGCTAATCATCCGCCTGATCCAGCTCGCCAGCGGCTTCCAAACTGCGCTGTATTTCGTCGCGCTCGACATGGCCAAACACGGCATCTTCCTGACTGCTTAACATCTCCATTTCCAGCTCCGGACTCAGCGGCGACTGCCAGGGCAAAATATACATTACCCGGGGCTGCTCCTGATTACCCGTCACTGTGGTTTGCAAATTGATATTGGCAGAACCAATCATTTTTCTATCGCTTGTGTTTTTATTGCTCGCAGCAGAAATACTTTGATCAGATACTGCCGCGGCCGTACCAATTTCCGCTGGCGTTTCTGGCGCTTGCGCATGTGCATCTAGGGTTGCTATGCACAAAAAGATTATGAATAAACACTTATTCATCACTCACGTCCTCTGCTGGGGCCTCGGTGATAGTTGGCGCTGCCGCTTTAGGTTTTGGCGAAACACCCAAGCGCCGCTGCAAATCGGCAATCCAACTGGTAGCCTGCTTATCTTCACCGCCACGCAACTGTAAATAAGCTTCGTAATGCGGCAATGCCTCCGCACTTTTCCCCATATACAAGTCGTAAAGAATGGCGATATTTTTATGGCTCTCGGGATGAAATGACCACAAGCTCAAGGCTTTTTTATAATTGAGCTCCGCCTCAGAAAAGTTGCCTGCTTCACGCTGTAATATCGCCAATTGATTGTAGGCATCCAGGTTGGTGTGATTCGCGGTGATTGCATCATTAAAGGCTTGCGCTGCACGCTTGTCTTCTTTTTGCGCGCGATAGACCAAACCCAGATTGAGATAGGCGCCGGATAATTTATTATTTTCCGCAATCACTTTTTGCAACAGTGATTCGGCCAACGCCCATTGCTTGTTGTTCATCGCCCGGGTGGCATCGGTAAAATGTTGTTGCGCCTGCCGGCTCACTGAAGGTTTATTTTGCAAATAGGGATTCGGAGTTGCAGGCCCAGCAGGCAATATTGATGCGCCTGCCGCGAGCGGCGCGGCAGAATCGTCACGGGTTGTTTTAGTTTTTTTACTGGGCCCGGATGAGCAGCCAATCAATAGCGACATTAATGTCATTAGCAATAAACTGGCGATGAGCTTAGTGAATCTCATTGCTCACCTCCAAACGTGTTTCCGGTTTGTTGTAGCGCGCGGGCAGGAGTTTGGCGAGCGCATCAAAACTGCGTTTTACCCCCGCATCATAAGTGCCCTTCCAGCTGCGCTGAACATTCACTTCATGAATTGCAATGGCTTTTTCTTCAAACGGATAGGCTTGCTCTTCCAATAAAATTTCGTATTGCTCTAAGGCTAACTCATCCAATTCTTTGGGCCGCTGCGAATTCATTAAATCACGACTGAGTTGCGCATAGATTTCACCAATTTTAAAACTTGCATTGGTAGTAAATTCACTCACGCCAAACGCCAAAATTTGCTCTTGGGCTTTAAGCGCTTTTTCCAGGGCGGCGCGTTTACGCTGCAAACTATTTTTGAGCGGAAGGGTTAATTGGATGCGGGTAAATTCATCGTAAGCGGGCTGCGCCAATTCGGTTTGGGCGCTTGCCGCCAACCAAGCAGAGCGATCGGTTTTGGCACTGCCTGCGCGGTTGTGGGTGTTAATAATATTTTGCAGCCAATACAGACGTTTTTCTTTATCGCCCGCTGCGCCATACAATTCGGTTAATTTAAATTGTGCTTCAAGATTATTCGCTAATGGCCGCGGATATTCTGTGGCGTAGCGACGATACTGCTCAATCGACTGGGCGCGCCTACCGGATTTTTCATACAGCTCAGCACCCATATACAGCGATTGGCGTTTTACATCTGGATCAGTACTGGTGCGCTCCATTACCACTAATTCATCCGCCGCCAATTGCCACTTATTTTGGTTTTGATAAATCAACACCATCTTCGCTGGTAGCGTTAGGGACAATGAGTGGTTGGGATATTTTTTGCGAAACCCTAGATACACATTTTCCGCCTGCGCCCATTTTTCTTGTTCAATTAGATAAACACCAGCATCGTATTGCGCTTTGGCGGCAATCTCGGTATCGGGCGTAACCTGGGTGATACGCAACAATTGTGCAATGGCAGCATCTTTATCACCGAATTCCAAACTGGCTTCTGCCTGCCGATAAATACTCGCCGCAATACGTTCACGCACCTGCTGTGCATTGGGCGCGCCGGGGCTTTTACTGTACGCGGGCAATAACCTTAATACTTCTACATAAGCTTGTTCCGCTGCGGCGTATTCTTTGGTTTCAAAACGGCTGTGACCTAATATCAACCAACTGGAAAATAATAATTTACCTTCCGCAGCTGGCTGCCATACAATCACCCGTTCCGCCACCATTTTTGCATCGACAAACCGATTTTGCTGCAACAAATCATTTGCTGCTTCGGCGAGCACAACCACTGCGCGCGGATCTGTGTGATACACATCGGCGAAATTGAACGCGTTTTGAATTTTGCGATTCTGCCACTCTTGCAGGCGAGTGTCGGGCAAGCTGCGCGCCGATTGAATTAACTGCTGCGGTAATAAAATCGCCGCATAACCCGCATCGGCGCCGCGCAGTTTATCCATATAGCCATAGGCGACTTGCTCGTAGGCATCCATCGCCGCCGGTAAGTTACCCGCTTCATTGAGGCATTCAGCGAGTAGAAAAGTCATTTCAGCCACCTGTGCATCTTTGGCAAAGGTCTGCACAAATTCGCGATACCATTTTGCCGCGCGCGCAAATGCAGCCGTGGCTTCGCTATTATTTTTTGCTTTGAAACTTTGCGCCTGCGCGTGTTCAAACTGCGCCAACTCTTGCAAAGATTGATGCAAATAAGCGAGTGCATTATCGCCAATTGCGCCTTTGCGCTGCGTCCAATAATTGCTGCTAATGCCGTAGCGCTCTACAAAATCTTGTTTCGCAGGCAGAATCAAACTGGGGAAATCCCCCTCTTGATACACGTCGATCACTTTAATACTAAAGCTGGGCGCAAAATCGGAATTGGCATTGTGCTGCACATAGTGTTGATAGGTTTCAGCGCTATCGGTAAAGCGTTTTTGATCCAGATACAATTGCCCCAATTGTTGATAGAGCAAATATTCGTATGCGCGCCCACCGCCCAACTGGGTTTGCAAATCACTAATGGATTTTGCGCCTTCCAGATAGGAGAGCGACAGCGCCATTACGCGCAAGGTGTCTTTCACCAAATTGGCTTTAGACGCGCCGATTTCCGCCAGCGCGGCATCGACATCTTTTGCGTTAGTCGCATGACCAATTAATTGGTCGAGCACGCCCGCAAATGAATTGAGTGCAAGATCGTAATCGCTGCGTTTAAATTGCGCCCAGCCTTTCATATAGAGCGCATTTTGTTGCAGCTCCGGGTTACTTCCTTTTACCACTGCATCGTAATTGCGCTCAGCGGCAGCGTAGTCGCCATCGGCAAAAGATTTTTCTGCGCGGCGAAATTGTGTTTCCGCCATAAATTTGGAATTTGGATTGGTATCTGCTAGTTGATCCAGCACGACTGCGGCCTCGTCATTGCGACCGTCGAGCGACATAGCTTTAGCCAATTTATAGCGCAGTTGATCAGCGGCTATACCTTGCACTGGCTGCGCACTTTCACTCTGCATTTTCAACAGCTCGCGATACATGGCAACTGGCTTGTCGTAAAAACGCCGCATATCCGTTGCATCTAGTTGGGCTTTTTCACTGCGCGCCATTTCCAAATCCGCAAGGCGCACCATAATTTGTTGGCGCAGCGCTGGGTCTTCTGCCACAGACAATGCACGCTGGTAACTTTCTTCGATGCGCGCCATATCCAACACTGCAACTTTTGCTTTGGCATCGGGCATTTTTGCGGCGGGCAAATCGGCAAGGGTTTTACCGCGCCCATCATCACCTAAGCCCACCATGCTGCAGCCTTGCAATTGCAATGTAGCGCTCACTGCGAGTGCGATGAGCGTGGGTTTAATTGTTAAAAAGTGAAGGCACTTCATTCAGGCTGCCTCCTTAACTCGGCGTCGTATAACCGCGCCACCGCGAGATGCGCCTGCGCGAGATAATTATTTAACCGCTTTTCATGTGTCGCTAATTGCCCATCCACCTGTTGCCGCAAAATTCTGCTTTGTTGTGCAATCAACTGATCGGTAGAAGACAATTGCGCATTCACTTCTTTTTGCAACACCAGTAAACGCGCCAGAGTGGGCTGAATATCCATACTGGTTAAACTAATCTCTTCAATGTTCTGGCGAACCTTGGCGATCTGCGCAAGGGTCTCATCAATCGTGTTTAATTCTGCTTGCTGGGCTGCAAGTTTTGCGGGATAGGCTTGCGCCGCGCGCCCCAATAGAATTCCGCCAAACATTTTT
>CAXAVL010000131.1:0-12316 GCA_963971905.1 uncultured Cellvibrio sp. | reverse complement strand
TGTTCATAGCGACCGGACTGCACATGCAAACGCGCACGGGTCAACGCAACAGGTAGTTCACTGTGGGCAAGGGCAAGCGCTTTGTCGAGGATGTTGTCGGCCTCAGCTTCATCACCCATTTCAAAACTGCTGCGCGCAGCGGCAATATAGTTCGCCAGCGGATATTCTACTTTGTCGAGTGTGCGCAATAACTTCTTGTGTGCAGCGAGCCAGTCGCCAGTGAGATAATCAACCATTCCGGTTGCCGCACGTTTTTGTGCGCGCTCAACACTGCCAAATAAAAACATTTCACGGAAACGGCGCACCATCTCCACACTGCCGAGCATAAATTTACGCACAAACCAAAACGCGACATATAGCAATACAAGCGCTAAGGCGGCGACCCACAAGGTCATCTCAATAGTTTTAGTACCGTAGGCAATTAACAGATAACCGTCGCCACGCCAGAGAAAAAACACCAGACCACAGGCAATCAGTAAAAAGAAAATAGCTTTTAACAGACGACGTCTCATTAGCGCACCCCGCGACGTGCTGCAGCCATTTTTTCCCGCTTGGCGATGTATTCAGTCAAGGCGGCAGAAGAATTACTGAAATTAGTCAATTCAGGAGAGATTTCTTCTTGCTGTAATGCCTCCAGCTCTTGCAATACGGCAGTCGCTTTTTCGTTCAAGCTATAATATTGATTAATCCAGTTTTGCGCTTTTACCAAGCTTTCAAGATAAATATTTTCTTCATTGCGCAGGAGTGCAACTTGCGCCTGCTCCAACATCAAACGCAAATTTTGCTGCAAATACTTTTGCTCAGCAGGCGGCAGTACTGCATTAATCGTTTTGCCGTGGTCGCGCACCCGCACATAAGAACTTAGCTTATGCAACAGATCGTACAGATTACGGGTGATTTTTTGTTTTAGGGTTTCTTCTGGCGGCACTACAGTCTCTTCTAACAATTGATTCTGACTGCCTAAAGGTTCAATAAAGGGAATTGCTTCAATTTGATTGGACAGGGCCGACAAGCGCAGATAAATACCTTCCCTATCAATCACACCTGCTAGCTTGAGCACGGCAATTTCCTCAACCAACAGTTTGCGCACGCCGACTAAGTCTGCCTGATCCATATCGCGCAAAATATCGTCGGCTGAAAGCGCCAGAGCGATTGCATTTTGGCTATCCTGTTCTAACAAAATACGTTGATCGGCGAGACGCAATAAGTACTGCGCCTCTTGCAGCTTCCATTCATCGCGATTGACACTCGACAGTGACAGCAAACGTGCATTATTGCTATTAACTTGCGCAGCCAGATCATTCAGGCTTGCCTGCACCGCAGACTGCTGCTCAACCAACTCTTTGTCCAAGCTGTCTTCCAACATTTGCTGGCGCGCTTCTGTTGCCTGCGCTTGCTGCTCAACCTGAATGCGCAAGCTTTCAATAATTTGCTGTTGATTCTTGGATTGCTGCAGAACAAATAGTGCGCCGTAGCACACCGCTGCAACGATCAGCACTACAAATAACCACAGCAGCGCAAAACTGGCGACGTGCGTTTTTGCTGGTGCGGGCACTGCCACGGAAGAGCTAGCAGCAGGTTGTTGAGTTGTCGTATCGGAATCAGTCACTGTGTTAATCCTGTAATAAAATGCACTCTTGCGTGCGACAATATTCTAGCAAGGCTGCCGTCATCGCCTTATCGGTGGCATTTTCGGCACATATAACGCGCTTGAATCCTGCTGCTTGCGCTGCCGCAACTATGCGCGCACTTGGCACCAGAAAGACACTGTTGTTCATCCATGCTTGCACTCTTTGCTGTTCAGGCGGTGCAAATTGCGCCAACACCGCTAACAAATTTTGCAGACTTTCACCGCTGTGTAAGCTCACCAGCCGTTGCGCAGAACTCGCCTCGGTGTCGGCAATTAATTGCAGCAATTGGGCCTGCGCTGCCGCAGGTAAAACACGCTCGTACAATTCACAATAATCTACCTTGGCGCCGCGTTTACGCAATTCATCGGCGAGATGACCGCGCCCGCCACAGCCGCGAAAAATAAGAACTTTTTCGCCATCGACCTGCTGTAAATGCTCCGCACTTAAAAGGTCTTCACTGGTCATGCCGCCGCCAGTGCTCGCCGCCAAATCTTGCACCGCCACGCCATAGCTCGCTAATTTTTTTGCGGTGGTGGCGCCTACCGCAAAAAAATCTATGCCTATAGGCATTTGCGGCCAATAATCCTCTAGCCACGCCATACCAAAATCTACCGCATTTTGGCTGACAAAAATAATTTTCTGATAGAGATCAACATCCAGAATTCTATTTTTAATGGCGCGAATTTTTTCCGCGTCGCTCACCGCCACTATATCGAGCAAATTCACCCGCGCGCAGTTAAAACCTAACGCTTGCAACTGCTCAGCCCAAGGTGCAGCCTGCGCATCAGGGCGGGTGATGACAATAAAATAATCTTGCGCTGCATCGGCCATGGTTTATTCCGCGCTTGCGTAAACCTCAGCGAGAATTTTATCCGCGCCGGCCACAAGCAAACGCTCAGCCAATTCGATGCCCATTTTTTCTGCATCGGCAACCGAACCGGTGATCTCATCAAACAACATTTGGTTGCCATCGGGTGAGCCAACCAATCCGCGCAGCCATAAATGATCGCCGCGATGAATAGCATAGCAGGCGATAGGCACTTGGCAGCCGCCCTGTAAATGGCGATTGAGCGCGCGCTCGGCGAGCACCTGTTCGGCGGTCGTTTGATGATGCAGTGGCTTGAGCAACGCAATAGTGGCGTCGTCATCCACCCGGCACTCAATCCCCACTGCACCCTGCCCGCCCGCTGGCAAACTTTGCTCGGGTGTAATGTAAGCGCGAATACGCTCTTTTAGTTCCAGACGAATCAGGCCAGCGGCGGCGAGAATTATTGCATCGTACTCGCCATCGTCTAATTTTTGCAGACGCGTTTGTACGTTGCCGCGTAGAAATTTAATCTGTAAATCCGGGCGATTTGCCAACAATTGGCATTGGCGACGCAAGCTGGAGGTGCCAACTACCGCACCCTGAGGTAAATCATCCAGCGAGTTAAATCGATTGGAGACAAAAGCATCGCGTGCATCTTCGCGTGGACAAATGACGGACAGCCCCAGACCTTCAGGAAAATCCATCGGCACATCTTTCATCGAATGCACTGCGATGTCCGCCTCATTCGCCAGCAGTGCCTGCTCCAGCTCTTTCACAAAGAGGCCTTTGCCGCCTATTTTCGCCAGCGGAACGTCGAGAATTTTGTCACCGCGGCTGGTGAGCGGAACTAATTCAACCAACAGGCCGGGATGATGCTTTTCCAACTCAGCTTTGACATATTCAGCCTGCCACAGGGCAAGCAAACTTTTACGGGTGGCGATACGCAATGGACGCGCGGCAGAGTAAGTCATGATAGAAATTCACACTATTCGAATAATTGCGGCCATGATAACACTCTGACTTGCGCTAGGGATTAGCAGATACTTACTGAGTTGACATCAGTTCCAAAAAAAACGCCAGTCGTATGACTGGCGCTTCAGGTGAATTGCATATTTGAAATACCGGCGCTTATTGACCCGCTTTCAACAATTCCCAGTATTTTTCGTATACCAAAACTGTATCGCCCAGATCCTGATGGAAACTGCCTTTGGCAATATCTTCTGCCGCAGGGAATACCGTTTTGTTATTCCGCAACTCTTCGTCCAACAGCGCAATACCAGCGGTGTTAGGTGCTGCATAACCCAATTCTTCAATTGCCGCTTTTGCACTTTCAGCGCGCAACATAAAGTCGATGAATTTGTGCGCGTTGTCGACATTAGCAGCGCCTTTCGGAATCACAAAGCTGTCAACCCAAAGTACCGCACCCTCTTCCGGATAAATGTACTGCAGGTCTTCCATCTCTTGTTGCGCCATATAGGCTTCGCCGTTCCAGATTGCGCCAATGCTGACGTTGCCTTGGATCAATGGGGTTTTGGGCGAGTCAGAGTTAATCACCTTGATGCTTGGCCAAAGTGCTTTTAATTTCTCGTAAGCGGCCTTGATTTCTTCTTCGTTAGTGCTGTTGTTTTGGAAACCGGCTACACGCAAGCCAACATAGAAATTGTCGCGAACGTCGTCCATGATCATCAACTTGCCAGCGTATTCAGGCTTCCACAAGTCAGCCCATTTAGTGATTTTGCTGGCATCAACATCTTTATTATTGATCGCGATGGAGGTGGCGCCCCACAAATAGGGAACGCTGAAATCATTATTGGGATCGTAGGGTTTGTTCATCATATTGGCGTCGAGATTGCCGTAGTTAGTCAGCAACTCTTTTTTCACCGGTTGAATCAAACCTTCTTTACGCATTTTTTCAACGTAGAAAGTCGACGGTACAGCAATATCGTAGCCCTTGCCGTCCATCAATTTGATTTTGGCGTACATCGCCTCGTTACTTTCGTAGGTGGCGTACTCTACTTCGATGCCGGTTTCTTTGGTGAATTCTTCCAATACCGCAGCAGGAATGTATTCGGTCCAGTTGTAGATCACCACTTTTTGCGGGCCTGCCGGTGCCGCCGCTTCTGTAGCAGCAGGCGCTGCGGTAGTTTCTGCAGGAGCTTGGGTTTCGGGTTTATCGGAACATCCGCCAATCAACAGTGCTGCGGCCAAAGCCAACCATTTTTTCATCTTATTTATCCTCACGTAAGAGTAGTTGGGAAATAACAACCAGAACCAAAGAAACAACCAATAAAATCGTCGAAATTGCATTTACCTCGGGTGAAACACCTACGCGCACCATGGAGTAAACCTTCAGCGGCAGGATTTCGTAACCTGGGCCAGTGACGAAAGCACTGACTATAACGTCATCCAGCGACAGGGTAAAACTCAACAGCCACCCCGATGCTACCGCTGGCAATGCCAAAGGCAGGATAATCTTCCAGAAAATACTGCTTTCTGACGCCCCCAAATCCCGCGCAGCCTCGAGCATTTTCATATCAAAGCCTTTGAGGCGAGAGTAGACCGCTACTATGACAAACGGCAGACAAAAAGTGATGTGACCTATCACCAAGGAGATAAATCCTAATTGAATGCCAAGCGCCATAAACACAATCAACAGCGAAATTGCCATCACAATTTCCGGCGTGAGCATACTCACAAACACCATGGACGATAAAAGTGCCTTTCCTTTGAACTGATAGCGATGTAATGCAACAGCAGCAAGCGTGCCAATCACGGTTGCCACAGTGGCTGCAACAATGGATACCGTTAGCGAATTGAGCGCTGCCGTCATCAAACCATCGTTATTCCAGAACTTTTCATACCACTTGAAGGTAAAGCCGCCCCATTTAATGCCGTATTTGGATGCATTAAAGGAGTTCACTACCAGCACCAAAATGGGGATATAAATTACAAACAGGATGAGCCCGGTGAATCCCCATCTAAAAATCGGAGCCATTGAGTCCTCCTTGTTTGCTGACAAAACGGGAGGCGCGGAAATAGAGCCACAACATAAAACCGAGCAGCACAATCAGAATCACGCTGAAGGCTGAGCCGAACGGCCAATCGCGGGTGTGCAAGAATTGGGTTTTGATCACATTACCGAGCAGCAGATTTTTTGCACCGCCAAGTAAGTCAGAGATATAGAACATACCCATCGCCGGCAGGAGCACCATCAAACAACCGGCCACAATACCCGGTGAGGTGAGCGGCACAGTGATATGCCAAAAGCGGCTTAAGGGCCCAGCCCCCAGATCTTTGGCGGCGTGATGCAAACGCACGTCGAGCTTTTCCAATGCCGAATAAAGCGGCAACACCATAAACGGCAAAAGGATATAACAAAGACCGAGAATTACCGCGAATTGGGTGTAGAGCAGCTGCAGCGGCTTATCGATCACCCCTAGACCAAGCAAGGCTTTATTGATAATGCCCTGATTACCCAGAATAAATTGAATCGCATAGGTACGCACCAGCGAGTTAGTCCAAAACGGCAGAATCACCAGAAATAGAATCACCGGTTGCCAGCGTTTGGGCAGACTCACAATGGCCATCGCAAAGGGATAACCAATCAGTAAGCAAGCAATCATCGCTAGCAGCGACATGCGCAGCGAGTCCCACAATACCCGCAAATACAGTAGATCAAGGGTGCGCACGTAACTGTCAGCATTGATCGGCAAACTTACCGTGGCTTGCGGGTCGCGCGTTAGGAAACTGGTCAAAACAACCAGCACATTGGGAAACAAGACAAACAGCGTCAGCCAGACACTGGCAAGCCCAATTGCCCAGAAACGGAATTGACCAATATTAGACTTCATGGGGCAACACCACTTCCCAGCCTGGCACCCACTTGATCGCGACTTTTTGATTCAAGCTGTAATCGAACGAGGGATCATCTTCATCAAAAAATTCACTGGCGATGACTTCAATACCAGAGGGCAACCGAATCAGTGAATCAAGCGTTTTGCCTTTGTAGTTGCGCTCGACAACTGTACCCACCAAATACTGGTCGGGATGCGGATCATCAATGTACTCTACCCGCACATCTTCCGGGCGCAACAATACATTGACCTTATCACCCACTTTAAAATTGTGCTCCGCATGCAAACGCCACTGCAGCCCCTCCACTTTCACTTCGTATTCGTGATTGCCGTCAATTTCCACAATTTCACCAGCAAGCTGGTTGATCTCACCGATAAATTTGGCCACAAATAAGTTTGCAGGCTGCTCGTAAATTTCGCGCGGCGTGCCCAACTGCTGCACCTTGCCTTTGTTCATTACCACTACGCGATCCGACATGGAAAGTGCTTCTTCCTGATCGTGGGTTACATACACAAAGGTGATGCCGAGTTTGCGCTGCAAGCGTTTCAGTTCAATCTGCATTTGCTGGCGCAGTTTGTAATCGAGCGCAGAGAGTGATTCATCGAGCAACAAAAGCTTGGGGCGATTCACCACCGCACGGGCGATGGCGACACGCTGCTGTTGTCCGCCAGAAAGCTGGGCCGGTTTACGCTGGGCAAAATCACCCAAGCGCACCATCTCCAACGCCTCGGTCACACGCGGTGCAATTTCTTCTTTTGCTACGCCGCTCATGCGCAAACCGAAGGCGACGTTATCGAATACCGTCATATGCGGAAACAGCGCATAACTCTGAAATACGGTATTGATCGGGCGTTTTTCGGCAGGAACCTGGCCAATATTGTGGCCATCCAATTGAATGTCGCCGGTGTCTGTATCTTCCAGCCCGGCAATCATTCTAAGCACGGTCGTTTTACCGCAACCAGAAGGGCCTAGTAAGGTAAAAAATTCACCGTCAAAGATAGTCAGATCAAAATTATCGAGAACCCGGTTAGTACCATAGGTTTTGGACAAATTATTGAGATTTAGCAAGGCGCGCGATTCATTCACCTCGACAGAGCTCCTCTGGTTATTTGGCAAGGGATCAGATGTCACGTGCAGGCGCGCTCGGGACGGTTCAGGTTAGCAACAGAGAAAAATTCAGCTGCGAACCTACGCAAAAGAGCGGCCATTCTACTCAAATGAGCAGCTAAAAATCCAGCATTCAGCGGCGCAAAAAACAGCCTGGCCACATTGGCTAAGCCTATGGATTTAAAGCGAAAAAGATAGAGAGATATTCACGGGCAAAAACACGTCGACCCCAGTGCGGGGCCGACAGAGGATAGAGACTCTTTAGATAGGGCGACCACCATAATCCGGGGTCGGTTTTTTCGGTGGATCAGCGGTGACATTAGCCGGCACCTCATTAATCTTGCCACCACGCGCAAGGAAGGCGGCAATTTGCGCTTCTAGCTCATCGCGCGCCTTTTGACGCGAGGCGATACTGAAATCCTCCAGTGCTTCAGACTCAACCACCTTGGCGGCCGGACTGGCATAGCTCACTTCGTCGCTATCGAGCGCACCGTCCACCTCATCGGCGTCGTCCTCCCCCTCTACGCCAGTATCTTCAATCTCTTCGTCGTTAATGGGGTCTTCATCAGTCATAATGTCACCTGAAAACTTGTACAATGTGAGTTCTTAGTATTTTCATCCCAACCAAAGCCTAGCGTATTTCGATAAAGGCTTGGGCTAATTTATAGCGCAGACTCTTTTAAACGTCATGATATTTGGTGATGAATTTTTAGGCTTTTTTTGTCTTACCAACAGCCATTGCGGCGGATTTTAGTTATTAACCTTAAGCAAGTCTAGCACCCATCAGAGGCGTGAATAAAAGTTACAGAAAAGCTTCAGTTATAGCTAAATTTTTGCACGCCAAGTACCCTTCAAACGACTATTTATTAAGCTTATGAACTACAAACAACTTGCAAAACATTTTCCAGAATTGGCAGCAATGGAGCCAGCAGAACAACAAGCGCTGCTCACTCAAGCTTACCAAAATGCCTTTGCCACAGAGCATAAAATGAAAAACTGGCGCAACAATCTGGTTAGCGCCGCCATTATGCTCAGTCTGTGCTTTTTGTTTGTTCTGGTGCTGCGGCCAGCGCTGGGCATGTCACAGCAAACCAGCGCACTTATTTTGATGTTGGTCGCGCTGCCAACCTATTTTTTTATTCAGCAGCGCCGCTTTATCAAACAATTGCGCCATAGCTTACAAAAACTTTTACCCTAAAAAATAATCGGAAATTATTTTTTAGGGTTGTTTAGCAATAGCTCGAAGAGTATAGAAAGCGAACATCAATACTAAACCATAAAAAAACGCCACGGGATAAGTGGCGTTTTTGTTACTCACAACAACTTAATAAAGTTGTGCCTAGCTGCTCAATTAAACAGCATCGGAACCGGTTTCGCCGGTACGGATACGAATAATTTCATCGAGCGGAGCGATGAAAATTTTACCATCGCCAATTTTTCCAGTCTGTGCCGCTTTGGTAATAGCCTCTACTGCCTGCTCGACCATTGAGTCATCAACTGCCAACTCAATTTTCACTTTCGGCAGAAAATCTACAACGTATTCAGCACCACGATACAGCTCAGTGTGACCTTTTTGACGACCAAAGCCTTTTACTTCGGTCACAGTCATGCCTTGAACGCCTACGTCAGATAATGCAGTGCGCACATCATCAAGTTTGAACGGTTTTACAACAGCGGTAATCAGTTTCATTATTAATTCCTTTGCTGGAGTTTTGTGAGTGCCGGTGCCGGAAATTCATACCAATTTGCGATTAGTCTGAATCCGGAAGCTTGGGGTTAAGATACACCCAAGCTTCGCACATCAACAACAACTTTATAGCGGATAGAGTTTTTACTGCTGCCAAATCTTAAGCGATTTGGCAGTGGCGATGAATGTTACTTGCTGCGAGTGAATTCTGGATAAGCTTCCATACCACATTCAGCAATATCCACACCTTCGAACTCTTCTTCTTCAGAGACGCGGATACCAATCACCAACTTGATCACAAACCAGACCAGCAAACTAGCACCGAACACCCAAGCAAAGATAATCGCAGCGCCCGCCAACTGACCAAAGAAAGTAGTACCTTCAGCTGTGAAAGGTACAACCAACAAACCAAACAAACCGGCCACACCGTGCACAGAGATAGCACCTACTGGGTCATCGATACGCACTTTATCCAAACTAAGAATAGAGAACACTACCAGCACACCAGCAACCACACCAATCACTGTTGCAGCAAGAGCACTTGGAGTATCCGGGCTGGCGGTAATGGCAACTAAACCAGCAAGGGCACCGTTGAGCGCCATGGTCAAGTCAGCCTTACCAAATAGAATACGGGCAACCAACAACGCACCGATCAAACCACCAGCAGCAGCAGCGTTAGTGTTGAGGAATACCATAGCAACAGAGTTAGCATTAGCGATATCGCCCAGCTTTAATACAGAACCACCATTGAAACCGAACCAGCCCATCCACAGGATGAATGTACCCAAAGTTGCCAAGGGCAGGTTTGCACCGGTAATTGCATGAATCTCACCGTTTGGACCGTATTTACCTTTACGCGCACCCAATAACAGCACACCAGCCAACGCCGCAGCGGCACCCGCCATATGTACAATGCCTGAGCCAGCAAAGTCTTTGAAGCCAAATTGGTCATCGATGTTCAAACCAAACATGCCTTCGGCACCCCAAGTCCAGGAACCTTCGATTGGGTAGATAACACCGGTCATCACAACTGCGAACAACAGGAATGCCCAGAGCTTCATACGCTCAGCAACAGCACCTGAAACGATCGACATGGCCGTCGCAACAAACACTACCTGGAAGAAGAAATCTGATGCGCCGGAATAGATAGAGCCGCCGGTGAAACCATCTTCGCGCTCGGCAAAGCCCTTCAAGGTTTCATCAACATCAACACTGGCGATACCAGACAGGAAGAAATCGCCGCCGTACATAAAGGCATAACCGCACACCATGTACATAGTGCAAGCAACGGCATAGAGCGTTACGTTTTTGGTCAAAATCTCAGTGGTGTTTTTAGCGCGCACCAAGCCCGCTTCGAGCATGGCGAAACCAGCCGCCATCCACATCACCAAGGCACCGCATACTAAGAAGTAAAAGGTGTCCATCGCGTACTGAAGATGAAAAATATTCTCTTCCATTGGTCTTTCCCCGTCTGTTTATTAAAGTGAATTACAACGCTTGGTCGCCGGTTTCGCCGGTACGAATTCGTACCACCTGCTCCAAATCAGATACAAAGATTTTGCCGTCACCAATCTTGCTGCTGTTGGCAGCCTTACTGATAGCCTCAACCACTGAGTCAGCTTCAGCGTCTGAGACGGCAATCTCCACTTTGGTTTTCGGCAAAAAATCCACCACGTACTCTGCCCCACGGTAGAGTTCGGAATGGCCTTTCTGACGACCAAAACCTTTTACTTCGGTCACGGTCATGCCGTGCACACCTATGTCGGAGAGTGCTTCACGCACCACATCCAATTTGAATGGCTTGATGATCGCTGTTACCAATTTCATTCATCCCGCTCCTAAAAAAATCCCCGCACCTGGAGGTGCGGGAAACACCGGAAAAACTATCAAGAGGTGAGTGGATATCGCACAAACCTGGTTACCTGAACACTTTGGGCAACGCAAACAATGCGAAAACAACTAACCTGGCCTCGTAAATGATTCATTTGCAATTTTGCACAGAGCAGGCCAATTTCATAAACCCGATAAAAATCAATATGTTACGATATGCCCCCATAGCGAGACGCAAAAATATCCAAGTTCGCATACAAGTGTTGCACCATTTTTGAGCAACGCAATAAACAGCAAGCACCATTTATGCACATCGACGTCAAAAGCAACATTTGACAGCCACAGCTGCCGGCAAATTAACAAAACAGGAGATAAACGATGGATGCAGCGGGATTGGGCAGGAGGTAGACTGCAATAAATTTACTGACAGGATAACCTTTGATGATAAATGATCTAGCGCAGCGCTTACTGGAAGAGCTGCACACACAACTCCCCAATGCCGAGCGCCTCATCCCCAAGCGCGAGTTACATCTCGCACTGCAAGCAGCACTGGCGCGACTGAATTTGGTTACCCGCGAAGAATTTGACGCACAAACGGCGGTGCTGCTGCGCACCCGCCAAAAACTGGAAGCACTAGAACAGGAACTGACGCGCCTGGAACAATAAAGAAAGGCCAAATAGCCAATTGTTTTATGCCGACTGATTGCTTTATAGTCGGCCAATATTTCGCTGCAAGGTTTGTGGCGAAATAAAAAAACTGTTCAAAAACAACCACAAGGATTGTCCATGTCTCTCGCCATCGTAAACTCACGCGCCAAACTCGGCATAGATGCCCCGCAAGTTACCGTTGAAGTACATATCTCCAATGGCTTGCCCAGCCTCTCCATCGTCGGCCTACCCGAAACCGCAGTAAAAGAAAGCAAAGATCGGGTGCGCAGCGCGCTGATCAACAGCCATTTGGAATTTCCCGCCCAGCGCATCACCGTCAATCTAGCGCCCGCTGATTTGCCCAAAGAGGGTGGGCGCTACGATTTACCCATAGCACTCGGCATACTCGCGGCATCAGGTCAAATCCCTGTGGCGCAGTTAGCGCACTACGAATTTTTGGGGGAGCTGGCACTTTCCGGCGAATTGCGTCCTATTAGTGCGGCGCTACCGGCAGCGCTTGCCTGTGGTGATGCGGCACGCGACTTGATTATCAGTAACGCCAATGCCAAAGAGGCCGCGTTTAGCAGTATTACGCGCGTATTTGGTGCAGATAACCTATTGCAGGTCTGCGCGCACTTGCACCAACGCGAACTACTCAAGCAAGCCGAATATACCCAGGATGACGGCAAATTCACTGAAGATATGCTTGATATTCTCGACGTAAAAGGCCAGTCGCAAGCCAAACGGGCA
>CAXAVL010000130.1:0-12342 GCA_963971905.1 uncultured Cellvibrio sp. | reverse complement strand
GCCACAAAAAAGAAACCATCGCCAAAACCAGCATGCAAAATGTTGGCTTGGCACGTATGGACAACGTGGGCGCGGCCTATAGTTTAAACGTAGGCGCGGCGATGAATACCGTTGTTGGCCTGAGTAATACCGAACAAGTCGGCCACACCAAAAATATTCAAGTCGGCAAAAATACCACACTCAACACCGGTGAAAATTTGGTGCTGGAAGCAGGAAAAAGCATCACGCTCAAAGTGGGTAAATCCCAGCTGGTGATGGACAGTGAGGGCAAAATCACATTGATTGGTGGTGATATTACATTTGAAGCCAGCGGCCCATTGCAAATCATCGGCAAGGATATCGACATGAACTAGGTCGATCACAAGGAATTGGATTGATGCAATTTGAAAATTTGACGCCATTTCATAGCATGGCTTTTCAATCGCTGAATATTCATGGTCGCTACTGCACAATAGTAGCGACCAATTTGCGCTATCCCCACACGCAAAGTCAGCTTTGCATTGTGCATATGGTTGGCAACTTAGTGAAGTCTATGCCCTGACCGGATTACAAAGCAGTTACAGCAGATTTAAAACAAATCCATCTATCCATCACTGAAGAAGAGGCACAGCTGGTGCACACACCGGCACAAAGTAGTACGCTCTTTTGTTATCCTGGCGACATTCGCTGCGCGTTTAATACCACCAACGCACTTGAGCCCGTGAATGGCCAGATTCTGCAGGTGATTAAAAAGCGAAAACTATTCCCTACGGATAATTTCGCAAGAGATTATTTTCCTGACCATACAATATACAAAAAAAATGAACAATACCGATTCGTCACCAGAAGGAGGCATTGAATCATTTTATGATTGTGTTCGATAATCGTTTGACCGACTATTGTTAAAAGGAAGTTACACAGAATTTTTTTGCAAGCTCTGCATAACTGTTTAAGCAGCTAAAAATAACTCCTCAGCATTTTTCAAAAAAACTTTTTATAAAGCGGTTAGATTATTACAAGCAGCAAGCATACAAAAGTCACTAAACCTATGACCTCCACCCTTACCCTAAAAACATTTTTCCACCTGCAATTAGCAGCACTACTGCCATCACTTGCCGAATCACAGTGCCGCTAAAACGCTTGCTGCCAAATTCGGCGCCCAGCCAACCGCCCATTATCGCGGCAATTGCCCAGTAGCTAATGCCCTCGGGCAAAACCGGATGCTTGGCAATTAGCCCCAGTAAACCCGCGATAGAATTCACCAAAATAAAAACTGCCGCCACGCCGGAAATAATGCGCGTTTCACCCCAGCGGAGAAATAACAGAATGGGGCTCAGAAAAATTCCACCGCCCACACCAATCAAGCCAGACAAAAAACCAATGACCGCGCCCGTGCCAATTAGCCACAGTTTTTGTGGTGTTTTGGATTCTTGTAAAACAGCGGCTTTAGCAGTGAAAAATGAATGGAACGCAGCATAAATTAAGACTGCGCCAAGAATGGGTTTGTAGTAATGACCCGGCAGCGTTAAACCACCGCCAATAAAAGCGCAGGGAATTGAAGTGATAATTAATGGCCACAGCAGCGGCCAGGAAAATGCCTTAACCCGAATGTATTTGGTACTGGCGATGCTCGCGACTAAAATATTCAACACCAGTGCGGCAGGCTTTAAACTTTCTGGAGCCAAGCCTGCAAGTGCCATAATAGCAATATAACCAGAAGCCCCTGCATGCCCCACGGAAGAATACAAAACAGCGGCAATAAAAATCCCACACGCGATTAATATCAGAACCAAGTCCAAGAAAAAAACCTCTTTGTGATTAGCGAATAAATTTATCGAACGGAATAACGGTAACTGTTTCACCAGGTTGCACTGTGCCCCGCTCTGCCTCCAAGCGAATATAACAATTGGCTTTTGCCATGCTGCTCAACACACCGGAACTTTGTGAGCCAGCGCTGACAACGCGGTTAACACCTTGGTCATTGATTAAAATTCCGCGCTGAAAATCCATTCGCCCCGGCTGTTTTTTTAATCGCTGTTCGGCGATTGCACTCAACTGCATAAGCTCAAGCGTTTTTTCACCGGCCAAATATCGCACCGCAGGCACCACTAGCTGATGATAAGTCACTGCCGTTGACACAGGGTTGCCCGGCAAACCAAAAAACCAACCCGCACCCAAGCGGCCAAATGCAAATGGTTTGCCCGGTTTCATGGCGATTTTCCAAAAATCGATTTCACCTAATTCCGCTAATACGGCTTTGGTGTAGTCCGCATCCCCCACCGATACACCGCCGCTAGAGATAACCAGATCAGTCCATTGCATGGCTTGAGTAAACGCCGCCCGCAATGCGGGCAGATCATCGGCAACTATGCCGACGTCTTTAACCTCCACCGCTAAACGCTGCAAGAGTGCACAGAGCAATGGGCGATTGCTGTCATAAATTTTGTCGGCATTGTGCGGCGCGCCCGGTGGCAATAATTCATCGCCGGTAGATAAGACCGCGATGCGCAATTTCCGCCAGACTTTTACTCGCGCAATACCCAGCGATGCCAGCAGACCTATATCCAGCGCACTAATGCGATGGCCTTGGCTTAGAATTTCACTGCCGATTTTTATATCTTCACCCGCGCGGCGAATATTATCCCCCGTCACAACCCCTGTATCTACCTGCAGGGTTTCGCCGGTGCGCGTAACATTTTCTTGCATCACTACTGTATCGGCACCGGCAGGAATCATTGCCCCCGTCATAATACGAACTGCCTGCATGCTACCAAGTGCAGATGCTGTACCCTGTTGCGCTGCAAAACAAAATGGGTGCCCGGCCAGCGACTGCCCAATCACCTCAAACAGCGCGCCTTCAGTTTGAGCATCGGTACTGCGCAGTGCGTAACCATCCATCGCCGAATTATCACTGGCAGGAACATTAATGCTGGCCAGTACCGCTTCAGCGAGCACACGATCCAACGCAAATGCTATATCAACCCATTCCGTTTCTTGCACTGGAATTAATTGTTGCTGCATGCGCAACAGCGCATCTTCTACCGGTAACAAACCAGGTTGTGCACAACAGTCCATTAATAAGCCTCTACTGAATATTAGTTTTGCTGATTAATCATCCGCACTGCGGCTTCCACCTGTGAACGCAAATGCAATTTTCTATAAATACCTGAATAAGGGCAGTCTAACTGTTTGTAGTACTCAATTGCAGCACCTACCCATAAGAAAATAATACAAAAGAAACAACAACGCAGGGATCTCGAATTAAACTACTTTGGAGTAACGAATCGCCGAGAAGTTGTTGAGGTAGGCATCAAACGCCATGCCAACTCTGCAGATTAATAAGCGCCCAGCATTTAGCACTTCTATTCCTGCATCATTAATTGTTAACAGAGCACCATCAACCATGGGTTTTAATTGCGATAACTCCGCAGCAAAATGACGTTGCACATCAATATCAAATGCCTTGCCAATAGCGGAAAAATTTAACTCAAAATGACAAATTAATTAATTCCTTACTCTTAAACAGATGCGACATGTGTGCATAATTAAATAAAGACAAACGATCGGGAGACAGCTCAATCGCTCGATCCAATGTTTCGCCAACACTGCTCAATGTTTGCATGGGCAATCCATAGATTAAATCCATACCGGTATAGTTTTTCACCTAGCCTCTGTACGTTGACGTACAGACGCGAAGTATTAGCCGGAGTACTATCACCGATGCTCCTCTGATGGCGAATCGATAAATAATTTTCCTACCATTTTTGTTTTACCAACTCACTTCCTCCCGCACGTGTTTTTTTATCTGCTCACTCGCGAAAATTTTTTCGCTCATCCCCAAGGCTAAATTATGACGATGACAAGCTGGGGTAAGACCTTAGTAACCACTATTGGGCGTTTTATTAACCCATTGAGCGCCCTGCCGGTTAATACACTAGCGCAGGATAATCAACCACCGTTGCGCGCAGAACTGTTTAGTGCAGATCAAATGGAGTTGCACGGCAAAGCATTGGCGGCCAGCCATGTGCTGGGACCGCTCAGTAAAAGCACACGCTTACTAGAACGATTGGATGATAACGAGCAAGCGCTGCTGACTTGCCGTGCTTTGCTCACCGCAACTGTAAAAACCAAAGCGCGGATTGCGCCCGCAGGTGAATGGTTACTCGATAACTTTTATCTGATGGAGGAACAAATCCGCACGGCGCGCCAACATTTACCCAAAGGCTATAGCCGCGAATTACCGCGTTTGGCGCAGGGGCCTTCTGCAGGTTTACCGCGTATTTATGACCTTGCACTCGAAGTGATTTCCCACGGCGATGGCCGGGTAGATTCCGAAACTTTTAGTCGCTTTGTCGCCGCTTACCAAACAGTAACGCCGCTCACCTTAGGCGAACTGTGGGCCATGCCGATTATGTTGCGGCTGGCGCTGATTGAAAATTTACGCCGCGTAGCCGCGCGTATTACCGCTGCCCGCCATCACCTTAACCTCGCGCAAGATTGGGCCAGCCAAATGGTTGAAGTGGCCGAGCGCGACCCCAAAAGTCTGATCTTAACGATTGCCGATATGGCGCGCTCTAGTCCGCCCATGGTCAGCCCGTTTGTCGCCGAACTCACCCGTCGCCTGCAAGGTCACGGCCAGGCATTGGCGCTGCCACTCACCTGGATTGAACAGCGCTTGGCGGAATCCAGTTTGACCATTGAGCAGATGGTATTTACCGAAAACCAGCAACAGGCCGCCGACCAGTTATCCATTAGTAACAGCATTGGCAGTTTGCGTTTTTTAGGCGCGACGGATTGGCGTGTATTTGTCGAGACCATGAGCGCGGTAGAACAAATCCTATTAAAAGATTTGGGCGGCGTTTACCGCGCGATGGATTTTGCCACTCGCGATAGCTATCGTCATGTGATTGATCGCTTGGCTAAACAAAGTGATATGTCGGAAGTAGAGATCGCACATTCAGCGATATTGCTCGCCGGTATGGAAGCGACCAGCAATGACACCCAGCGGCAACCGCATGCAGAACATGTGGGCTTTTATTTAGTGGATAAAGGCTTGCCGCGCCTGGAACAGGCTGTAAAAGTACGCCTGCCGTGGATGCTAAAGTTGCGCCGCTTTGCCGGGCGCTTCCCGCTTACGCTGCATATAGGTGCGATTATTCTGCTTGCGACTCTGTTCGCCACAGGCTTGGTATGGCAAGCGCATAACGCAGGAGCACAGGGCGTTTTACTCTGGGCGATTGGCGGCTTTGCCATTGTCGCCGCTAGTCATCTCGCCTCGGCGTTAACCAATTGGCCGGCGATTTTACTGGTGCGTCCCTCGTTGTTACCGCGCATGGATTATCAAAACGGCTTGCCGCGTGAAATGCGCACGTTGGTGGTTATCCCCAGCCTCATTTACTCACCCGATAATATTGAAGAATTGCTGGAAGCCCTGGAAGTGCGCTTTTTGGGCAACCGCGATATCCATCTGCATTTTGCCCTGCTTACGGATTTCACCGATGCTGCCCAAGAACATCTGCCCGCCGATGCCGCGCTACTCGAGCTGGCGCGCAAAGGTATTGAGCGATTGAATGACAAGTACCCGGCAAACCCTATCAACAGTAACTTCTTTCTGTTCCATCGCCCCCGCCTATGGAATGCAACTGATAACGTCTGGATGGGTTACGAGCGCAAACGCGGCAAGTTGTCCGATTTAAATGCGCTGCTGCGGGCTAACCCTACCCTTCCCAAACATGACGACCAACCTGCCGACGCCAGGTTTTCAGTGATTGAAGGCAATCTCAACGATTTAACCGACGTTAAATACATCATCACCCTGGATGCCGACACCCAACTGCCGCGCGAATCGGCGCGGGAGTTTATTGGCGCCATGGCACACCCGCTCAACCGCCCGCGCTATGACACAAAAGGGGTACTGATCGGCGGTTATGGCATTTTGCAACCGCGCATGGCAGCCAGTTTGGCCGGGGCGAATCGCTCCCGCTATGCACAATTATTTGGCAGTGAGCCAGGTATAGACCCCTATACCCGCTCGGTGTCCGATGTGTATCAAGACCTGTTCGGTGAAGGCTCTTTTATCGGCAAGGGCATTTACGATATAGATACTTTCGAGCACTGCCTCAATGATCGCCTGCCCGAAAACCGTATTCTCAGCCACGATTTATTGGAAGGCTGTTACGCCCGCTCGGGCCTGCTTAGCGATGTCTATTTGTACGAGGAATACCCCAGTCAATACAGCGCCGATGTCAGCCGTCGCCAGCGCTGGATTCGCGGCGATTGGCAAATCGCCAGTTGGCTGTTGCCCTGGGTGCCCACACTTGGCCGCAAGCACATAGCCAACCCACTCTCGGCACTTTCACGCTGGAAAATTCTCGACAACCTGGTGCGCAGCATCGTGCCTATAACGCTGCTACTGCTCTTACTCTCGGGTTGGTCGCTGGCAGGGCAAGGGTGGTTGTGGACGGCCAGTGTGACCGGAATAGTGTTAATACCCTCGCTATTATTTGCGCTGGTAGATGCATTTCGTAAACCCGCCGACGTCAGCTATAGGCAGCATTTAGCAGCGGTTTTGCATGCTGCTGGGCACAACCTCGCGCAAGCGAGTTTTCGTATCGCCTGCCTACCCCATGAAGCGTTCTATAGTCTTCAGGCCATTTTGCTCAGCACTGGTCGCGTTGTGTTTAGCCGGCGCAATCTGCTTGAGTGGAACCCCTACCGCCACCAGTGCAGCGCAACTCACTGGCCGGCTATTTATCGCAGTATGTGGCCAGCCCCCCTAATCGCCGGTCTCACTATCGCGGGAATTTTATTGCTTAACTCTGCAAATCTAGCGGCAGCAATGCCGGTCTTATTACTCTGGGTTTGCGCGCCTTATATTGCGTGGAAAATAAGCCAACCGCTGGTGCGCCAAGCGGTCAGTTTGAATCGCGAGGAACTGCTATTTTTACGTAAAATTGCGCGTAAAACCTGGGCTTTCTTTGACCAGTTTGTCACCGCTGACGATAACTGGCTGCCGCCAGACAATATGCAGGAAGACCCGGGGCCAGTAATAGCGCATCGCACCTCGCCGACCAATATGGGGATGGCGCTACTCTCCAATTTGTCTGCTTATGACTTTGGTTACAGCACCCAAGGCGAGTTGCTGGAACGCACCACTAACACGCTTGCCAGTATGGAAAAACTTGAGCGTCATCTGGGTCACTTTTATAACTGGTATGACACACAAAGTTTGCGCCCACTGAACCCGCGCTATGTATCAACCGTGGATAGCGGCAATCTCGCCGGGCATTTGCTCACCTTGCGCGCCGGTCTAGTCGCCCTGCCGGAACAGCCAATCGTGGCTGAGCGATTGTTTGATGGCTTGCTCGATACCGCCTTGATTCTTATCGATGCTGCCCCGGAAAATTTGCACCCGCTACTGCAAAAGCTAGTAACCGAACTCACTACCGCTAGCAAAACCCAACCGACTTCGCCTGCCGACATACAGGACACCCTTATTCTTGTGGTGACCTCAGCAACCGATATACACGCTCAATTTGATGCCCTGCTAGATAGCGAAGCGGGATTTTGGGCACATACGTTTGTGCGCCAGGCGCAGGCTGCGCAAACCGAATTGTTATTTCTGGCACCTTGGTTGGAGCAGACCAGTGCACCCGTCGGCCTTGTTTTGCCTACGGATTTTCACACCATCCACAACCTCTACTATTTGGCCGAAAACGATAGCCTGTTCACCGCTATCGATGAACAGATCGCTACCTCCGGGTTGGAATATCAGGACTGGCTGCAACAAAAACGTCAACTGCTCATGCTCGGCCGTGAGCGCGCCCGAGAACGTATCGCCCAGATGCACACATTGATTGCGCAAATCACTGACATGGCAGTCATGGATTACGAGTTTTTGTATGACCAAAACCGGCATTTGTTGGTCGTTGGCTACAATGTGGACGAGTTTCGCCGCGACGCCAGCTTCTATGATTTGCTCGCCTCCGAAGCGCGTTTATGCAGTTTTATCGCCATCGCCCAAGGCCAATTGCCACAGGAAAGCTGGTTTGCTCTGGGGCGCTTGCGCACCACTGCTGGAGGCGAACCGATTCTGGTGTCCTGGAGCGGCTCCATGTTTGAGTACCTTATGCCCCTGCTGGTCATGCCCAGCTATGAAGGCACCCTGCTCGACCAAACCTGCCGCGCCGCCGTTGCGCGCCAAATTGCCTATGGCAACCAGCGCGGTTTGCCTTGGGGCGTTTCTGAGTCGGGTTACAACATGGTCGATGCCAGCCTCAACTACCAGTATCACGCCTTTGGTGTACCGGGCTTGGGCTTAAAACGCGGTCTCGCGGAAGATACGGTCATCGCCCCCTATGCTTCGGTGATGGCGCTGATGGTGGCGCCTCAAGCCGCCTGCGACAATCTGCAACGCATGGCCACCAATGGTTTTGAAGGCCGCTATGGTTTTTATGAGGCGATGGACTACACCCCCGCGCGTTTAGCGCGCGACCAAACCAGTGCGCTGGTGCAATCGTTTATGGTGCATCACCAGGGCATGAGTTTGTTGTCGCTTGCCTATTTGCTGCTCAATCGCCCCATGCAAGCGCGCTTTGAAGCTGACCCTGCGCTACAAGCCACACTCTTACTGCTACAGGAGCGCATTCCTAAACGTTCGGTGATTCACAACCGCGCAGCCGAAGACAATGAAGGCGGTGCCTTTTTCGATAGCACCGAAACCTCGGTGCACACCCCGCTCAGCGCCAATACTCCGGTGCCTGAGGTACAGCTGCTCTCCAACGGCCGCTATCAGGTGATGCTCACCAATGCCGGCGGCGGTTACAGCCGCTGGCAAGATTTTGCGGTCACCCGCTGGCGGGAAGATACCACCTGCGATAATTGGGGCAGTTTCGTCTATGTACGCGATGCCACTGATACGGGCGAGTTTGAAGGTGAGTTTTGGTCTGCAGCACACCACCCCAGCTTGAAACGCGCCGATAATTATTCCGCCATGTTCAGTGAAGGCCGTGCTGAATTTCGCCGCCGCGACCGGGATATCGAAACCTACTCAGAGATTGTGGTGTCGCCCGAAGACGATATTGAACTGCGCCGCCTGAAACTCACCAACCGCTCCAAGCACTGCCGCACCCTTGAAATTACCAGCTACGCCGAAGTCGTTCTCGCCACTCAAGCGGCAGATGCCATGCAAACCGCGTTTGGCAAACTCTTTGTGCAAACGGAAATTTTGCCGCAGCAGCGCGCCTTACTGTGCACCAAACGGCCACGCTCAGCCGATGAGCAAACCCCGTGGAGCTTTCATCTGCTCGCTACCAATGGCACCAAAATTAGTCAGGTTTCCTACGAGACGGATCGGGTGAAATTTATCGGCCGTGGCCGCACCCTCGTCACCCCGCAAGCGCTGATCACACGCGGTGATTTATCCGGCAGCCAAGGTTCGGTGCTTGATCCTATAGTTGCTATTCGCTGCCGCATCACACTGGAGGCGGAGCAATCGGCAACCCTCATATTGGTATCCGGCGCGGCACCTAATCGCCACGCCAGCATGCAATTAATCGAAAAATATCAAGATCATCATTTCTCCGACCGCGCGTTTGAATTGGCCGGTACCCACAGCGGCGTCACCCTGCGCCAAATCAATGCCAGCGAAGCCGATGCCCTACTCTATCGGCGCCTTGCTGGTCATGTGATTTACACTAATCCCACGCTCAGGGCGGATGCCCATGTGCTGATTCAAAACCGCCGCGGGCAATCCGGTTTATGGGGTTATGCTATCTCTGGCGACTTGCCTATAGTGCTGCTCAAAATTGGTAACAGCGAGCAAATTGAATTGGCGCGCCAGCTGATTCAATGCCATGCCTACTGGCGTTTGAAGGGCTTGGCGGTAGATTTAGTGATTTGGAATGAAGACCACGCGAGTTATCGCCAGCGCTTGCAAGACCAAATTTTAGGGTTGATTGCGACCGGCACTGAGGCCAATACGATTGATCGCCCCGGCGGGATTTTTGTGCGCTCCTCAGAGCAGATATCCAACGAAGACCGGGTGTTATTCCAGACCGTCGCGCGCGCGGTGATAAGTGATAGGCACGGCAGTTTATTGGAGCAGCTCAATCGCCGCCCTCTTATCGATAAAAGCACCTCGCGGTTAAATCCAACCCTGTATAACGCCGCACCGCTCAACCAAATCGCACATCATAGCGAAGCGCAGTCACCGTCACCCGCCTTGCGCTTAAGTAATCCATTGGGTGGTTTTAGTGTAGATGGCAACGAATATGTCATCACTACCGATGCCGCCAGTACTACTGACGCGCGGGTAACGCCTGCCCCTTGGGTCAACGTTCTCGCCAACCCCAACTTTGGCAGCGTGATTAGTGAGAGCGGCCTCGCTTACACCTGGAGTGAAAATGCCCACGAATATCGCCTGACCCCCTGGAGCGACGATGCGATTGGCGCCACCGGCGGTGAAGCTATTTATCTACGCGATGAAGAAACCGGTCTCTTTTGGTCACCCACACCGCTGCCGTGCCCGAGTAATACTCCTTTCACTACCCGCCACGGATTTGGTTACAGCCTGTTTGAGCACACAGAAAATGGCATACGCTCAGAGCTTTGGATTTATGTGGATTTAGCCGAAACCGTAAAGTATTCGGTATTAAAAATTCACAACCAATCGGGCCGCAGCAGGCGCTTATCTGCCACCGGTTATGTGGAATGGGTACTGGGCGATTTGCGCTCAAAAAGCGCCATGCACATTGTCACGGAAATCGATGCCAGCAGTGGCGCACTCTTCGCCCGCAACCCGTACAACACCGAATTTTCCGGGCGCGTCGCCTTTTTTGATGTGGATGATAATGCCCGCAGCTTGAGTGGTAGCCGCAGTGAATTTCTTGGCCGCAACGGTTCGCTCGCCAGCCCTAATGCGTTAAGTAACATCAAGCTTTCCGGCAAGTTAGGCGCGGCACTCGACCCCTGTGGCGCTATTCAAGTGCCCTTTGAATTGCACGATGGCGAGCAGCGCGAGATTATTTTCCGCTTGGGCGCAGGCCAGGATCTTGTACAGACACGCGCACTGGCGCAACGCTTGCGCACGCCCGGTTCCGCCCGCACCGCACTGCATAAAGTGCGCGCCTATTGGCAGCAAACGCTGGGCGCTGTACAGATCGAAACGCCGGACGAATCCATCAATATGCTGGCCAATGGTTGGCTTATGTATCAAACCCTCGCCTGCCGTATTTGGGCGCGCAGTGGCTACTACCAATCCGGCGGCGCCTTTGGTTTCCGCGATCAGCTGCAAGATGCCATGGCGCTGGTGCATACCCGGCCTGAGTTACTGCGCGAGCATTTGCTGCGCTGCGCCCAGCGTCAGTATCCCGAAGGTGATGTACAACACTGGTGGCATCCGCCTGCCGGTCGCGGCGTGCGCACCCGCTGTTCCGACGATTACCTCTGGTTACCGCTGGCCACCTGCCGCTATGTGCAAGCGACCGGTGACCTGCGTGTGCTCGATGAGCGCCTGCATTATCTGGAAGGCCGTGAACTGAACGACGACGAAGAATCCTATTACGATTTACCCGGCCATAGCGCCGAGGCCGCATCGCTCTATCAACATTGCCAACAGGCGCTAATGCATGGGCTGCGTTTGGGCGAACGCGGTTTGCCGCTAATGGGCTCCGGGGATTGGAACGATGGCATGAATCTGGTGGGTATCCACGGCAGAGGCGAAAGTGTCTGGCTGGGGTTCTTTCTTTACGATGTGTTGCTCAAGTTCGCCGAACTCGCGCGCCTCTACCAAGACGAAACCTATGCAGAATTCTGCCGCACAGAAGCCAACAAACTGCGCAGTAATCTTGAACAGCACGCATGGGATGGCAACTGGTACAAACGCGCCTGGTTTGACGACGGTAGCGCACTGGGCACCGCCAGCAACGACGAATGCGCCATAGATTCCATCGCGCAAAGCTGGTCGGTATTGTCTGGCGCGGGTAGCCCCGAACGGGTGCAAACGGCGATGAATTCCGTGGATCAATATTTGGTAAAACGCGACCACGGCTTGATTCAATTGCTCGATCCGCCGTTTGACACGGCGCCGATGAACCCCGGCTACATCAAAGGCTATGTGCCGGGCGTACGCGAAAACGGCGGCCAATATACCCATGCGGCAGTCTGGTCAATCATGGCATTCGCCGCCTTGGGCGATAACCAGCGCGCATGGGAATTACTGGCGCTGATCAATCCGCTTAACCACACCAAAACCGCTGCAGAACTTGCGGTTTACAAAGCCGAGCCCTACGTAGTCGCGGCCGATGTTTACGGTGTCGCGCCTCATATTGGTCGCGGCGGTTGGAGTTGGTACACAGGCTCGGC
>CAXAVL010000129.1:0-12406 GCA_963971905.1 uncultured Cellvibrio sp. | reverse complement strand
AGCACTGAAGTCCGTATTGGATGGATCCATTTCTGCCCCTACTGCCAATATGCTCTTTTATGCGACTAGCAATCGCCGCCATTTGATCCCGCAGAAAATGCGCGACAATCTGGATGTGAGCAACGAAGACGGCGAGGTGCGCCCCAATGACAGCATTGAAGAGAAAGTGTCGCTCTCTGAGCGCTTTGGTCTCTGGTTGAGCTTTTATTCATTCTCACAGGATGAATATCTCGCAGCAGCGAATTACTGGGTTATGCAGCTAGGCGGGCAGTGGGATAACCAAGCTGAAACAGCGGCTTTACTCTGGCACAGAACGCGCGGTGCACGCAGCGGGCGTGTTGCATGGCAGTTCGCGCGGGATTTTGTGGGGCGCGATTGATCGATTTGGGTGTTGCTCACGTTTATTGCACTCTTGGTTATAACTGGTAATAGTTGTAACTAATGCGGCAGTGATGCGTCTATATACATCAATGCTGAAGCATCACCTAAATGCAGGGCATGAGTTCCACTGACACTATATGGCAATGGTGTCATTTAAACTCTCCCGCCGACTATTTTTCGAGCAGTACATATTGATCAGGAGTTCATGATGCATACGGGACATTCCACACTGCGCAAAACCGCTGAATCTAATTCAAGTTCAACTGCAATAGCAAAGCCGCAGGGCGATCTAAAACATCTGCATTCCTTAATCACTCGTACGCCTAATTTGCGCGATGTTGATGAAGCCAGTCTGCGCTTTGTACTGCGCAATTATTTCCTGGATACCTTCACGACTTATGAATCTCTCTTTGAATGTTTGGTCGATGACCAAGCTTTTTATACCAAGCCGATTAATCTGCGCCATCCATTAATTTTTTATTACGGCCACACCGCTACTTTTTTTGTGAATAAATTATTGCTCACTCGTATGATCAGCGAACGAATTAATCATCGCTTCGAATCCATGTTTGCTGTGGGTGTAGATGAAATGAGTTGGGATGATCTCAATGATGGCAACTATCAATGGCCCACACCCGCGGAAGTAAAAGCCTATCGCGATCAGGTGCGCGCACGAGTATTGGATCTTATTGATCATGCGCCGCTGCAAATGCCGGTTGATTGGAATAACCCTTGGTGGGCGATCGTCATGGGTATCGAGCACGAGAGGATTCATCTGGAAACCTCTTCGGTATTAATTCGTCAACATAAACTTGAATACGTAAAAAATTCACCCATTTGGAAGCCCTGCCGTACTACGAGCACTGCACCACAAAACAGCTTGGTAAAAGTAGCGGCAGGACAGGTGCGTTTAGCAAAAGATAAAAACGATGCGTTTTACGGCTGGGATAACGAATACGGTGTACATAAAGCCGAAGTGCCCGCATTTGAAGCAGCGACTTTTTTAGTAAGTAATCAAGAATTTTTGCAATTTGTAGAGGCGGGTGGCTATTTAAATTCTCATAATTGGGAAGAAGAAGGTAAAGGCTGGCTCGCATTTACCAAAGCACAGCATCCAACATTCTGGGTAAAAAAAACCAATGGCTGGCATTTGCGTTTAATGACTGAAGAAATTTCCATGCCTTGGGACTGGCCGGTAGAAGTTAATTACCACGAAGCCAAAGCTTTTTGTAATTGGAAAAAATCTGAAACCAGCTTGCCGGTGCGCCTGCCCACTGAAGATGAGTGGTATCGTATTTATGATGTATCCGGTGCAAATGAAGTCGGCAAAGATAAAGCGGCGGCGAATATTCATCTTGATCACTTTGCCTCGTCTTGCCCGGTCAATAAATTTGCGCAAGGTGATTTTTATGATGTGGTCGGCAATGTATGGCAATGGACTGAAACACCCATTTATCCTTTTGATGGATTTGAAGTTCACGCCATTTACGATGACTTCACCACACCTACCTTCGACGAGCGCCACAATTTGATCAAAGGCGGCTCATGGATTTCCTGCGGCAATGAAACACTACGCTCATCGCGCTACGCCTTCCGTCGCCACTTTTTCCAACACGCGGGTTTCCGCTATGTTATCTCTGGAGAAATAAAACCTGTGCCAAGTTCTCATTACGAAACCGATAAATTAATGTCTGAATACGCTGAATTTCACTACGGCGATGAATATTTTGGTGTGAGTAATTTTTCCAAAGCGTTAGTGGATTTGGCGACGTCTCATTTGGCCGATAAACCTACCCGTAAAGCGTTGGATTTGGGCTGCGCATCGGGTCGCGCCACATTTGAGTTGGCAAAACATTTTGAGCAAGTCACCGGCGTGGATTTTTCTGCGCGTTTTATTACCCAGGGCGTACAACTCGCCAGCGGTGAAACCTTGCGTTATACACTGATCGACGAAGGCGAATTGGTTGCCTATAAATCCCGTTCACTGGCAGATTTAAACTTGGAGGATGTTAAAGATAAAGTCGAATTTTCCCAAGGTGATGCCTGCAATTTAAAACCGCAATTTACCGGATACGATTTTATCCTCGCCGCCAATTTAATTGATCGCCTTTACAGTCCAACGAAATTTTTAACCGCTATTCACGAGCGTTTAAATGTCGGTGGAGTACTCATGCTTGCATCGCCTTATACTTGGCTAACAGAACATACACCACGCGAAGAATGGATCGGCGCCTTTAAACAAGATGGCGAAAGCTTTACCACGCTGGATGGTTTGCAAGCTCTGTTAGGCAAACATTTTCGCATGGTCAGCGGCCCCCATGAAGTCCCATTTGTGATTAGGGAAACCAAACGGAAGTTTCAACATACCCTGTCTGAGGTTACGGTTTGGGAGCGGATTGCGTAAGCCCACACGGTCAACCTACCTGACAAGTTCTGACGCAACTATTGCTATCCTTAGCTGATGTAAATTAGCTAAGGAGCAATAATGAAAACCCAATATTACACCGCATCAAGTCTCGATGGTTTTATCGCCACCGAAGATCATTCCATCGATTGGTTATTTCCACTGGCGGATATAAACCAATCCAGCTTCCCGAAATTTATCGAACAAATCGGCGCTATAGCCATGGGTTCAGGAACCTATGAATGGCTGCTACGCAATACCGATGCAGTAATTGCCGAGATGGGATCACCTTGGCCTTACGCCCAGCCAGTTTGGGTGTTTAGCCATCGGACATTGCCTACAATTGCGGGCGCCGATATTCATTATGTACAAGGCGATGTGCGCGAACACCATGTGCAAATGTGTGCTGCTGCAGCAGGCAAAAATATTTGGATCACTGGCGGTGGTGAACTTGCCGCGCAGTTTTATGATGCGGGTTTGCTAGATGAAATGATTATCCAAATCGGCTCGGTTACACTTGGTAGCGGTAGACCCGTGTTTCCCCGTCAAGTATTAAGCCCCGCGTTTAAATTACAATCCGTGCAGCAGATGGGTGAGGGGATGGTGGAGTTGCGGTATTCTGTTCATCCAGCGAATAATTCTTAGAGGAATCTAATAAATGGTGGCGGGCTATAGAATAAGCACCAATAAATCAGACCTGGATTTCAATGTTATCCACTCTTTTATTTCAAACACCTACTGGGCAAAAGGAATGCCCGCTGAAACCATGCAAAAAGCGATTGATCATGCGATGTGCTTCGGCGTATTCACTGACCAAAACGAGCAAGTTGGCTTTGCTCGGGTGATTACCGATACCGCAACCTTTGCCTATCTTTCAGATGTGTTTATTCTGGATGCCCATCGAGATAAGGGTTTGAGTAAGTGGTTAATGGAGGAAATTGTTGCGCACCCGGATCTGCAAAATCTGCGGCGCTTTGTATTAGTCACCAAAGATGCGCATGGCTTGTACGAGCAATTCGGATTCGGTGCTATTTCTCATCCCGATAATTTTATGGAAAAGTGGGTTCCTGATATCTATCAACGCTGAATTGAGCCCTTCCTGACATATCTTGGCAGTTTTTGGGTTAGTCTGTTTCACGCACTTTCTATCCCTCTGGCTTAAACACAAAGGAAATATTTATGGCAATCACCCGTATCAATCAATTCGAATCTAAAGTCGGCTCGGAGCAGGCGTTGTATGAATTTTTGCAGTCAGTCATTTCGGTCGTCATGGAATGCTCTGGCTGCCTTGGTTGCCAGTTATTGCGCAGCATTGAAAACCCTGCAAATCTTGTGATTGTTGAGCAGTGGGATAATGTTGAGTCCCACAAACAAGCCGCAAGTGCAATTCCTCCTGAGAAATTAAAAGATGCATTTGCATTATTTGCAAAACCGCCTTCAGGCATGTACTACACAAATTAAGATCCAATGGTTTAATTAATCAGTTGTAGCTGACACGGAGATGTTTTGATATGAGCGATACAATTCCCGGCTTGGATGGCAAGCCGCGCTGCAAATGGTGTGCGGCGGCGCCGGAATTTTTGGATTATCACGATAAAGAATGGGGCTTTCCCGTAGTGGATGATGTGCGTTTATTTGAAAAGCTTTGTCTTGAAGGTTTTCAGTCTGGTTTAAGTTGGCGCACTATTCTTGCCAAGCGGGAAAATTTCCGTGCGGCGTTTTCCCAATTCGATTTTAATAAAGTGGCCAAATTTACTGAGCGAGATATTGACCGATTACTGCAAGACGAAGGTATAGTTCGGCATCGCGGAAAAATTGAAGCAGTTGTAAACAACGCCAAGTGTTTGCAAGAATTGGTGAAACGAGAAGGCTCTTTTGCTGCTTTTATCTGGCGTTACGAACCCAAAACCGAAGAACTTGCTGCACCACAAACTGCTTCCACGTCGAGTGTGTCTGTTGCCCTCTCTAAAGAGTTAAAAAAACAAGGTTGGAAATTCGTAGGTCCGACAACGGTATATGCATTTATGCAGGCTATGGGGTTAATTAATGACCACCATCAGGATTGTGTGATACGAACCAAAGCAGAGTTGGCGCGGAAGAAGTTCAAGCGGCCTTAATCATTGAAATAATTACTTAATGAATTACGCACTTCATTTTATTGGGATATGTAAGGAGACTACAAAGTGACATTATTAAAAATTTCCGGTTGTTTGGTTTTTATGGCGGCGCTATTGCATCTTGGAATTATTGTTGGCGGTGCAGATTGGTATCGTTTTTTTGGCGCTGGAGAAGCAATGGCTACTATGAGTGAACAGGGGTTGTGGTATCCCGCCATTGTTACTGCTGGTATTGCGGTAGTACTTTTTGTTTGGTCTGGTTATGCTTTTTCTGGTGCAGGAATAATTCGGCCGCTACCATTGTTAAAAACTGCTTTGTTATTAATCGGCATTGTTTTTTTATTGCGTGGACTGGTTGCAGTGCCTTTGCTGTTTATGGCTGATTCACCTTATATGGCTGAGCTTAAAGATAAAATGATTTTTATGTTGGTAACCTCTGCGCTTTGTTTGTTGTTCGCGGTTGGCTATCTACGGGAATTTTGGTTGCTTTATCGCAAACCTGACGGTATTTAAACGTGTGGATATAAGATGATATTTAATTTTGATCAGGAAATTTCGCGGGACAATACCGCTTCGGTAAAATTTGATGGGCGGCAGCAATATTTTGGCACTACCGAGGTTAGCCCTTTATGGGTGGCTGATATGGATTTGGCGGTACCTGATTGTGTGACGCGTGCGCTGCAAGAACGCATTAGCCATCCTGTTTTTGGTTATACGCTGTACCCCGAGAGTATTTACGAATCGATTATTGATTGGTTCCAGCGTCGGCATCAGTGGAATATTGAGCGCGATTGGATTTTGATGGCGCCCGGAATAGTACCGTCATTATTTGCTGCGGTGCAGGCATTTGCTAAAGAAGGTGAGGGCGTTATTGTTCAATCACCGGTGTATTTTCCATTCTTTTCTGCAGTTACCACAAATCATCGCCAACTGATTAACAATCCACTGCGCGAAGTGAATGGCCGCTATGAAATAGACTTTGAACATTTAGAGACATGCGCAAAACAGGGTGCGCGTTTATTACTGTTATGCACACCCCACAATCCCGTAGGTCGGGTTTGGAGCGAAGCTGAATTACAGCAAGTGTTAGATATTAGCCGCCGCTATGATTTAACGATTCTCTCTGACGATATTCACTGCGATTTAATTTACTCCGGTGTTAAGCACACTATGCTTGGCCGCTTGGCACAACCGGATGATAAGATTATTACTGCAATTGCGCCCAATAAAACCTTCAATATTCCCGGCTTGGGGTTATCGGCATTAGTGATTCCCGATGAGCAGCAACGCACGGCGATGAAAAAAATATTTGAATCGCTGCATATGGGCAATCACAACCCACTCAGTATCATCGCCTTTGAAGCAGCTTATCGCGAAGGTGATGCATGGCTGGATGCATTGATGCAGTATCTGGAAGCGACGCGGGATTTCGCACAGGATTTTATCGCGCGAGAAATTCCACAACTAAAGCTGATAAAACCGGAAGCCACTTATTTATTGTGGTTAGATTGCCGCGCGCTAGACATGAATGATGCCCAACTACGCGATTTTTTTGTCCGCCAATGCAAACTGGGGATGAACCCCGGCAGTGTGTTTGGTGAGGGTGGTAGCGGTTTTATGCGGATGAATATAGGTACAACTAAAGCCAGAATTGCGTCTGCATTAGCGGCCATCAAACAAGGTGTGGCGGGTTTAACTTAATAGGGGATGGCCAGTTTTCAGTAGCTGATTACCTTAAGGTCTAGGTTTTGGTTGTTTTTTGGTCAGTTTTGGATGGAAGTTTTGCTGACTTCAGGTACAATCCGCCCACTTTTTTAAGCCCTCCCTTTGTACCAGCACTTTCACGAGCCACTATGACTGTAAATACCTTCGACCCGTCACAAACCACCACCTTGGATGCTCCGGCCAAATCGCTCGCTAGCCAATCGCTGATCGCCAGTAGCAAAGGCAATACCATTGGGTTTGTGTCGCTCGGCTGCCCGAAAAATTTGGTGGATTCAGAGCGAATCCTCACTCAGCTGCGCATGGAAGGCTACAACATTGTGCCCACCTATAACGATGCCGATATGGTGATCGTAAATACCTGTGGTTTTATTGATTCTGCCGTGCAGGAGTCTTTGGGTGCAATTGGTGAAGCGCTGGCCGAAAACGGCAAGGTATTGGTAACCGGTTGTTTGGGCGCCAAAAAAGATGAAATTATCCAGATTCACCCGAATGTACTGGGTGTCACTGGCGCGCACGCCTATGAAGAGGTGTTATCGCAGGTGCATGAGCATTTGCCGCCGAGCCCAACGCACAACCCCTTTACCGATCTGGTACCGCCTCAGGGCATTAAACTGACGCCGCGCCACTACGCTTATCTCAAGATTTCTGAAGGTTGTAACCACTCCTGTAGCTTCTGCATCATTCCCGACATGCGCGGCAAGCTGGTCAGCCGCCCCATTGGGCAGGTGATGGGTGAAGCGGAGCGCTTGGTGAAAGCTGGGGTAAAAGAGCTGCTGGTGATCTCGCAAGATACCTCCGCTTACGGCGTTGATATCAAACACCGCACCGACTTTTGGGATGGTCGCCCGCTTAAAACCGATATGTACCAACTTGCTGCTGCTCTGGGCGAGTTGGGCGTTTGGGTGCGCCTGCACTATGTATACCCGTATCTGCATGTCGATAACGTAATGCCTTTGATGGCCGCCGGTAAGGTGCTGCCGTATTTGGATATCCCATTCCAACACGCCAGCCCAACCTTGTTGCGTAAAATGCGCCGTCCGGGCCAAGTTGAAAGAACCTTGGAGCGTATCAAAAGTTGGCGTGAGCAGGTGCCTAACCTGACCATTCGCTCGACCTTTATTGTCGGCTTCCCCGGTGAAACTGAAGAGGATTTCCAGCAACTGCTCGATTTCCTCAAAGAAGCGCAATTGGATCGTGTTGGCTGCTTCCAGTACTCGCCGGTTGAGGGCGCAAAAGCTAACGATTTGCCCGATCACGTCCCTGATGACATCAAACAAGCGCGCTACGACCGCTTTATGCAGTTGCAACAAGCCATCTCCACTGCGCGCCTGAAGCAAAAAGTAGGGCAGACTTTGCAGGTATTGATCGATGAAGTGGACGATGAAGGCGCGATTGGCCGCAGTTTTGCGGACGCACCGGAGATCGATGGCTGCGTTTACCTGAACGGCGAAGAAAATGTAAAACCAGGTGATTTGATCGATGTATTGATTGAGCACTCCGATGAATATGATCTTTGGGGCACCAAGGTTTAATAATTTAAGCCCCTGATTGGTAAAATCCCCCATTTGCGCAAGCACTGGGGGATTTTTTTATGGTCTACTCTACATAGCCTAACTGAATGGAGATGCCTAATGAGTGATGTTCAGCACCTACCGACGCAGCAGCGATTTATTATCGCGCATGAGGGCGAGGCGGCGGTGTTAGCCTATCGTTTATTTAACAACGGTGAGAAATCGGCGATTGATTTTAATAGCACCTTTGTTCCGCCTGAATTTCGCGGTAAAGGTTTTGCCGAAAAGTTAGTGCGCACCGGTATAAAATGGGCGCAAGAACAAGGATATGAAATGCATGCGAGCTGTTGGTATGCCGCAAAATTTATTCGCAAATGAAAATGGTAAATCAGCACAAGGAGTTTGAATGAAAAGAACACACGGTTTTACCCTAATCGAAATCATGGTGGTGGTTGCCATCATCGCAATTCTGGCATTGATGGCTTTACCATCGCCAGACCCTGCCATAGCGCGCAAGCAAGTGGTTGAATCTATGGAGTTGGTTGAGGATTACAAAAAATTAGTTGCTTTTTATCACAAGAGTACACAGGTTTTACTAAAGGATAATAAAGAAGCCGGTATGCCCGCTGCAGATAAATTATTGGGCAATTATGTAGACCGTATCGATTTAAAAGACGGCGCTTTTCATCTCCATTTTGGCAATAAGGCCCATGGCAATATCAAAAATAAGACCCTGAGCATTCAACCCATAATGGTCAAAGGGTCGCCCGAAAGCCCCATTTCCTGGATTTGCGGTAAAGCAGCAGTGCCTGAAGGAATGCAAGCCGCAGGTGAAAATAAAACGGACTTGGAACTAAAGATTTACCACTGACGTGCCGGATTTGATTGTATGAAAAAATTTATGTTAATAGCCCTTGCGTTGGGAATTTTTCTAAATTGGAATACCTTGCGCGACGAATTTAGCCCGCCGCCGGATTTCTCAGCGCAGCATCCTGAAGGTGTTGTACTGTACGCCACAGACTGGTGTGGCTACTGCAAAAAGGCACGTGAGTTTTTTAAGCAAAATAATATCGCGTATGTTGAATACGACATCGAAAAATCAATCGAAGGCAAGGCGCAGTATGATCAACTGCGCGGGAGTGGTATTCCTTTAATTGTTATCCGTGGCGAAGTGCTGCGCGGGTATGACCCGAGTGCGATGAAAAAACTTCTACAGTAAAACTATTTACTCAAGACTGGAGGGTAATTCAATGACGTTATTAATATCTCCACGCGTTCAGGATATAGGTTTTACAGTAAAACGATTACTGCCTTCACGTTTGCAGCAACGTGTTGGTCCATTTATTTTTGTCGATCATATGGGGCCGGCGCAGTTTGAATCTGGCACTACCGCAGGCGATGTTCGCCAGCATCCGCATATAGGTTTAGCAACGGTGACTTATTTATTTTCTGGCGCGATGATGCATAAAGATAGCTTAGGTGTTCATCAACGCATTGAACCGGGTGCGATTAACTTAATGACGGCGGGCAGTGGAATTGTACATTCTGAGCGCATACCAGATGATGCACGTGACAAAAAAATAGATGTTGAAGGGATTCAAACTTGGCTGGCATTGCCAACAGATGTAGAAGATTGCGAACCATCGTTCGTACATTTTGGTGCCGATCAGATTCCATCGGTAAATTTGCCAACGATGAGTGCCCACGTGTTGATTGGAAGTGCATTTGGTATTGTGTCACCGGTAGAAACTGCAAGTGTTACCACTTACATTGATTTATCCTTAGGGGCAGGTGCGCAATATACGCCAGATTTTCCGCGACAAGAGTTAGCAATCTATGTGGCGTTTGGCAGTGTCACTGTCAATGCTGAAGAGGTACCGGAGTTCCATTTGGCAGTGTTGAACGAGAATGATGTCATCGAAACTGTCAGTGGTGCGCGTATTTTATTGCTTGGCGGAGAGCCTTTGACAGGCGAGCGATTTATTCACTGGAATTTTGTTTCATCGTCGCGCGATAAACTAAAAGCTGCTGGTGAGCGTTGGACGAGTGGCGGCTTTGCGATGGTGCCGGGTGAAACAGACTGGATTCCGTTGCCAACATAACGTTAAGTTAGCCACTGGTAAATTAAAAACGCCCGACTAACTCGGGCGTTTTTAATGAAGAAAGAAAATAGCGTTACGAAATAGCTTTATCTACAATCACTTGCGCTTCAGCAATTAATTGCTGAAGGTGTTCTTTTCCTTTAAAGCTTTCTGCGTATATTTTATATATATCTTCAGTGCCCGATGGGCGCGCTGCAAACCAGCCATTTTTACTCATCACTTTAATGCCGCCAAAACCAGCATTATTGCCTGGAGCTTGGGTCAAAATATTTTCAATTTTATCGCCAGCCAATTCGGTTGACGTAATTTGTTCGGGAGATATTTTTGAAAGCGCTTTTTTCTGCGCAGTATTGGCAGGCGCTTCTACTCGAGCTTCAGCCGCATGACCAAATTCATCAGCAAGTAGCTTGTAGCATTCGCCAGGGTCGCGGCCAGTTTTGGCTTTGATTTCAGCGGCAAGCAGTGATGGGATTATGCCGTCTTTGTCGGTAGTCCAAACGCTGCCATCAATGCGCAAGAACGAAGCGCCTGCACTTTCTTCGCCACCAAATCCGAGTGAGCCATCAAATAAACCCGGTGCAAACCATTTAAAACCGACTGGGACTTCGTATAAACGGCGGCCAATTTTTTGTGCAACTTTATCGATCATTGCGCTGCTGACCACAGTTTTGCCAATCGCGGTGTCGGGGCGCCATTGCGGGCGGTTTTGAAATAAATATTCAATCGCGACGGCGAGGTAATGATTGGGCGGTAGCAAACCACAACTGGGCGCCACTATTCCGTGACGGTCATGATCCGCATCGCAAGCAAAGGCCACATCAAATAAATTACGGCGATCAACCATACCTTGCATGGTGTAGGCTGACGATGGATCCATGCGAATCTTTCCATCCCAGTCAGCAGTCATAAACGAAAATGTTTTATCAACCGCTGTATTGAGGACTTTTAAATTGAGCTGATAGTAATCGGCAATTGCACTCCAGTAATTTACCCCGGCACCGCCGAGCGGATCGGCTCCCATGTGAATATTTGCCCCGCGAATTGCATCCATATCAATTACGTTAACTAAATCTCTCACATAGTGTGTTACGTAATCGTGATGATGGGTGCTGGTTGCTTTAATCGCTTGGCGATAATCCATGCGTTTCACGTCACGCAAATTATTTTCCAGCAGCTCATTGGCGCGCGCTTGCATCCAGTTAGTGATGTCGCTGTCAGCTGGACCGCCATTGGGCGGGTTGTATTTAAAGCCGCCGTTATCGGGTGGGTTGTGCGATGGCGTGATCACTATGCCATCGGCTAAACCAGCACTGCGCCCACGGTTGTAAGTGAGAATGGCGTGGGAGATCGCCGGTGTAGGTGTGTATTCGCCACCTTTGGCGAGCATTAATTCCACGCCGTTGGCTGCCAATACTTCAACGGCACTGATTTGCGCTGGCTCCGAGAGTGCGTGGGTATCTATACCGAGATAAAGCGGCCCGGTGATACCCACCTGTACGCGGTAATCGCAAATTGCCTGACTAATCGCCAACACGTGATTTTCATTGAAGCTGGTATTGAGCGATGAACCGCGATGACCAGAAGTGCCAAAACTGACGCGCTGTTCAGGAATTCCCACATCGGGTTTATTGTTGTAATAGGCATCGATCAATTTCGGGAGATCCACCAGCAGATCTGCGGGTAAAAGTTGACCAGCCAGAGGGCTTGTAGTCATAAAAACTCCTTTGCGATTCGGTTTTACTGAGAATAGGGCGTTATAGTAGCGCGCTTTGATTTATTTAAGGTAACCATTATGCGCTGGAAACAAGGTCGCCGTAGCAACAATGTTGAGGATTTACGCCGTTCTGGTGGCCCATCAATGGCGATGGGTGGTGCGGGTATTTTATTCCGCATTGTGCCGTTTTTGCTGCGTACAAAAGGGGGGCGCATTTTATTGCTGATCGGTGTGGTGGGGTACTTTGGTGCAAAATTTCTAGGTGTGGATTTATTACAGTTGGCCACGCCTTCTGCTAGTCGTTCAGACTCCCAACAGCTATCCCCTAAAGATCAGGAGTTGGCCGACTTTGTATCGGTGGTATTGGCGGATACAGAATCCACTTGGCATCTCGAATTTAAAAAATTAGGACTGACCTATCAAGAACCCAAGTTGGTGCTGTTTCGTAATTC
>CAXAVL010000128.1:0-12434 GCA_963971905.1 uncultured Cellvibrio sp. | reverse complement strand
ATGAGCGTGACCGTGTTGCAGCAGCAGCGCCTGAAATATTTATCCCACAGCGCGCCGACCCTTTTATTCATCGCACGCCTGCAGGCCGTTATTACTTTATCGCCACAGCACCGGAGTTTGATCGCATTGAAATGCGTGCGGCCAATTCGCTGGCCGAATTAAAATCCGCAGACGCAACAACTGTTTGGCGTAAACACAGCAGCGGTGCGATGGGCGCTAATATCTGGGCACCAGAATTACATTATTTCAACAATGCCTGGTACATCTATTTTGCTGCGGGCGACGCAGAACAACCCTGGTTGATTCGTATGTATGTGTTGGCTAATGAGTCGGCCGATCCATTAACCGGTGAATGGCAAGAATTGGGGCGAGTTAAAACCGCGCGCGATTCCTTTGCGCTTGACGCCACCAGTTTTGAACACAATGGCCAGCGCTATTTGGTGTGGGCGCAAAAAGATCCCGAAGAGAAATTAAATTCTGCGTTATATATCGCCAAATTAATTTCACCCACGCAACTAGGTGAAGTAGAAGTGGAGATTTCCCGCCCGCAATTGGACTGGGAAATTCAGGGATACAAAGTCAATGAAGGTGCGGCGGTGATTGTGCGCCACGGTAAAATTTTTATCAGCTATTCCGCGAGCGCGACCGATCATCGTTACGCGATGGGTTTGTTATGGGCCGACGCCGATAGCGATTTACTCGCTGCATCCTCATGGCACAAATTGCCGGAGCCGGTATTTGCCAGCAATCAAACGCTACAGCGCTACGGCCCGGGCCACAATAGTTTCACGCTGGCAGATGATGGTCATACCGACATTATGGTATATCATGCGCGCGATTATTTAGCATTACAGGGCACACCGCTTACCGATCCGAATCGTCACACCTATATTCGCCGCCTCAATTGGAGCAGCGAAGGTTTTCCGGATTTTGGGCAGAATAAATCGGACGCGGAATGATCCAATTTTTACCAAAGTAAACAGAATCTGAGAGCATATTTTTAATGACAACTACCACGGCAATTACCCAAAAATTATTCGGTACCACGCCAGCAGGTGAAGCGGTAACCGAATTCACCTTGACCAACAAACAGGGCAGTAGCATAAAAATTATTACCCTCGGCGGCATCATCACCGAGTGGAATATGCGCGATAAAAACGGTGTGCTTGCCGATGTGGTATTAGGTTTTGATACCCTCGAACCTTATCTAGAGGTCGGCCCTTATTTTGGTGCGCTGATTGGCCGCGTGGGCAACCGCATCGCCAATGCACAATTTACTCTGGATGGTGAAACCTATTCGCTTGCCGCAAACAACGGTAGCAACAATTTACACGGCGGCCCCATCGGTTTTGATAAAAAAATCTGGAGCGCAACCACTGCAGAAGATACAAATGGCCCCATTTTGACATTACATTTATTGAGCGAAGATGGCGACCAAGGTTTTCCTGGCAATCTGGATGTGACAGTCACCTACCAATTCACTCATGATGATGAAATCGTCGTGGATTACTTCGCCACTACCGACAAAGCCACGCCGGTTAATTTGACCCAGCACACTTATTTTAATCTTGCCGGAATTGGCAATGGCGATATTCTTAATCACCAGATGCACATTTTTGCGGATCACATCAATGCAGTTAACGATGCTCAAATTCCGGTCGGCGAACCCATGCCCGTCGCCAGTACACCGTTTGATTTCCGCAGCCCGCGCGCCATAGGTGAATTAATTAATACCGAGCACGAGCAGATTAAAAACGGTTTTGGTTACGACCACAATTTTTTAATCAATCAAAAAGCGCACAAAGCGATAACGCTTGCCGCGCGTGTTGAAGAAAATACGACTGGCCGTGTGCTGGAAGTGTTTACTGAAGAACCGGGCGTACAATTTTATTCCGGTAACTTTTTAGATGGCACCTTAACCGGTAAAGGTATTACCTATCAAAGACGCAGCGGGTTTTGTTTGGAGCCACAACACGCGCCCGATTCCATCAACCAAGCGCAATTTCCGTCGATAGTCTTGCGCCCGGGTGAGGAATATAAAACCCGTACTATTTTTAAGTTATCGGTAAAATAGCGGCTTAATTGAGTGTTAATAAAAACGCCCAGTACTGAAAAGTAGTGGGCGTTTTTTTTGGCAGGTATTCACTCCCTAATGGGACTATAGATTAAGCCGAGGCAGGTAGCCGCCGGGGACAATTCCAAATACTGAGAGAATGATCAGAATCAGCATGATGATGAATAGCACCCGGACAATTTGCGCCACGGGAGCGGGCAAAGGCAGCATTGAGACCAGCCACCAAATCAAGCCAAATATGACCAGATAGACGGTAAGGTTAATAATAAGATCCATGTTTTTCTCCTTTGAGCACTACCATTGATTGGTAATTGTTAGGTGCAGCATAGGGCAGGCTGATCCGGGAGGCGGTGCGCTAGCACACAGAAGGGCTTGGCTGAAAATACCCGCAAAAAACCTTGGCCAATTCGGCCAATTCTGGGTACACTTTATTTGTCTTATAATATTAGGACAGAATCAATCACAACCTACTTCATAACAATAATTTGCAGGTGACTACTATGTTTACACGTTTACTCGCAGGCGTTGGCCTTTGGGTGCTGAGCTTTACCGCATCGGCGATTACGCTGTCTGGCTTAATCAACTCGCACGACCCAGGCACTATCACTAAAGACGGCAATACCTATTTTCATTTCACCACCGGTACCGGCATTTGGTATTCAACATCGACCAACCTGACTACTTGGACTGGGGCGGCTAGCCCGGTATTTACTACTTACCCTGCATGGATTTACAGCAAGGTTCCTAACTTCAGCGGATCATTCTGGGCGCCGGATGTCATCCATATGAACGGCTATTACTACCTCTATTACTCGGTATCTACTTTCGGGACTTCAGTGTCGGCTATTGGTGTTGCGCGCACTGCATCACTCACGTCACCCAGTTGGACGGATTTGGGTATCGTGGTTGAGTCATGGGGCGGCAGTTCAGAAATCAATGCAATCGACCCGGCTTTGTATCGCGATCATGATGGCAAAGTGTATATGAGTTACGGCTCATTTTTTGGCGGTATTGGCATTGCGGAAATTAATCAAAGTAGTGGGAAATTAAATGGCAGTGTGAGCAAAATTTACGGCGGCAATCACGCCGATATTGAAGCGCCTTATATTTCTCGCAATGGCGATTACTATTATTTGTTTATCAATCGCGGTGCTTGTTGCAAGGGGGCGAGCAGCACCTATTACGTGCAGGTTGCACGCTCTACTTCAATTTACGGCCCGTACACTGATGTGCGTACACTCATGCCCAATACCGATGGCAAATACAAAGGCCCGGGTCATATTGGTGTGTTGAAGCAAGACGGCTGTAACTATGTGTCCACTCACTATTACGATTTGAATGATAACGGTGCAGCCAAACTCGACATTTTAAAAATGACTTACAGCAATGGCTGGCCAACCTTGACGCGCAATTTTTCAGTAGCCAGTTGCGGTGGGGTGAGTGATGGTTTGTATCGCATCACTGCACGTCACAGTAATAAAGATTTAATGCCCGAAGCAAAATCTAGCGCTAACGGCGCCATGATCCAGCAAGAAACTTGGAATAATTACCGCGCGCAGCAGTGGTATCTGATTAATCAGGGCACCGGATATTACAGCCTGATTAACGCGGCCAGTTTGAAAAGTATGGATGTGTATAACAATTCAACCGCTGCAGGCGCCAACATCGCACAGTGGGATTACTGGGGCGGTGCAGGGCAAAAGTGGAGTCTGACCAATAGCAGTGGTTATTACACGCTTAAATCGCAACTGAGCAATTTGCCGTTGGATATTTTTAATTTGAGTACCGCTAATGGTGCGCAAGTGATCCAGTGGAATGCAACAGGTGCAACCAATCAACAATTTAGTTTGACCCGGCTGAAATAATTTTTTGGCACCTGAAAAACTACAGCGTATTAAATGCGCTGTAGTTTTTTATTGGCTACTGATAAAGATGAGGTAAAAAATGAAAAAAATAGGCAGTTATTTGGTCATGCTCGGTATCTGTATATTGGCGGGATGCAGTAAATCGGTTCCCGATTTTCTCGCCAGCCCCGATCAACAACTACAAGTAAAGGTTTATATCACTGAGCGGAATACAATGGCCTATTCGGTTACGCGTGGGGCACAGCCGGTTGTACTCGAATCGGATTTGGGCTTGCAATTAACCGCAGCAGATTTTACTCGCAATCTAGCGATTGAATCACAATCGCCAGTTGTTGAGGTAACTGACGATTACACTATGCGCGTAGGTAAAAAGAGCAAGATTAGTTACCAGGCCAATGAACAGACATTTGTTGTTAAAAACGCGCAACAACAAAAACTGCAGATTAGATTTCGTGTGTCCAATGATGGTGTGGCATTTCGCTATAGTGTGAATGATCCTGTTATTGCCAAGAAACAATTTGTAAAAGAGATCACCAGTTTTAATTTATCTCCTACTGCTAAGGCTTGGTTGCAACCCATGTCCGTCGCGCAAACTGGCTGGAGCAATACCAACCCCTCTTATGAAGAACATTATCAAACCGGCGTGCCGGTGGGCACTGAATCTACTTTACAGCAAGGCTGGGTTTTTCCGGCATTGTTTAACTCAGGCGAAACCTGGGTAGCGATTTCTGAAACAGGTATGGATGGCAGCTGGCACGGCTCCCATTTGCAGTTAGGTGAAACCACCGGCGAGTACAAACTCGCCCCACCGCAAGCAGCAGAAGTATTTGTTTCAGCAACGGGTGAAAAAGGTGCGCTATTGGCGAATGCAGCTGACGCATTGGAGTCCCCATGGCGAATTATTGCGTTGGGATCTTTGGCGCAATTAATGGAATCCACTTTGGGTACAGATTTAGCTGCGCCCGCCATTGCGATGGATCAGTCCTTTATTAAACCCGGCCATAGTTCGTGGAGTTGGGCAATTTTAAAAGATGACTTTACCACCTTCGATGTGCAGAAAAAGTTCATCGATTATGCCGCTGATATGCACTGGGACTACACACTGATCGATGCCGATTGGGATAAAAAAATCGGTTACGAAAAATTGCAGGAATTGGTGGATTACGCCGCACAAAAAAATATCGGCGTATTGGTGTGGTACAACTCATCGGGCGCGTGGAATGAAACGCCCTACACGCCCAAGAGCCAATTAATTTCCCACGAGCTGCGCGTAGCAGAATTTTCCCGCTTGCAAAAAATCGGTGTTAAGGGAGTGAAAATTGATTTCTTCGGCGGTGACGGTCAATCCTTTATGCAGTATTACATTGATATTTTACGCGATGCGGCAGCCCATCATCTATCGGTCAATTTTCACGGCGCGACTCTGCCGCGCGGTTGGCAGCGCAGCTATCCCAATTTGATGACTATGGAATCGATCAAGGGTTTTGAATTCACTACATTTTCTCAAGCCGACCAAGACCTGGTTGCGCAACATGTTGTCACCGCATTATTCGCGCGAAATTTATTTGATCCTGTGGATTACACGCCTATGGCGTTTGGCGATATTCCCAACATTAAGCGTGTAACCGAAAACTCATTTGAGTTGGCTGAATCAGTATTGATGATTTCCGGTATTCAACACTTTGCCGAAATTCCAGAGGGCATGGCGACTGCGCCCGAGTACGTTAAAAATTTCCTGCGCGAATTGCCGCGCGAGTGGGACGATGTGAAATTTATTGATGGCTATCCGGGCAAGTTTGTGGTGATCGCACGTAAAGCGGGCCAAGCTTGGTATATCGCCGGTATTAATGCGCAAATTGAAGCTAAAACTCTGACGTTGGATTTGAGTTTTGTGGGCGATAAAACTGGCGAATTAATTACCAGTGGTGAAGCAGAGCGCGATTTTTCTCACGAGGAAGTAGACAGCAAAACGCCACAAACAATTACCTTGCGCCCCAGTGCTGGTTTTGTGATGGTGTTGAAATAAAGCAACTTAAAAAAAACAAAACAAAAAAATGTAAAAGTGAGAGAGAAAACACAATGATTAAAAAATTATTAACCTGCCTGTTGCTGCCAATGTTTATCTTGAGCTGCGCAGGCAAACAAACTGAACCAAAGAAAGCTGCGCAGCAAGATCCCAACACCTTCACCAACCCCATTTTTCCCAATGGTGCCGACCCGTGGTTGGAATATTTCCAAGGCAATTATTATTTAACCACCACAACCTGGACCTCACAGCTAGTCATGCGTAAGTCGCCTACGCTTGCAGGGCTTGCCAGCGCAACGCCAATCCATATTTGGTCTGAAAGCGAATTGGAGCGCTGCTGTAATTTTTGGGCGTTTGAATTTCATCGCCTGAAAACAGAAAAAGGTTATCGCTGGTATGTGATGTATACCTCGGGTGTCGCGGAAGATTATGATCGCCAACATTTAAGTGTGATTGAAAGCCAGGGCGATGATCCGCTTGGTCCTTACACTTATAAAGGCTCACCAATGCCGGATATCTGGAATATAGACGGTAATTATTTTGAACATAATGGCGAGTTATATTTACTTTGGTCGCAATGGGTGAGAGACGAGCAAACGATTTGGATTTCTAAAATGACTAACCCCTGGACGGTGACAGGTGAGCGAGTAATGATTTCGCGCCCGCAATACGAATGGGAATTTTCCGGTATGAAAGTCAATGAGGGGCCGGAAATGATTAAACGTAATGGCAAAACCTATATGGTTTATTCGGCGAGCTTTTGTAATACACCGGATTACAAATTGGGTTTGATTGAATTAGTGGGTAATGATCCGCTCAAGCCTGAATCATGGCATAAGTTCGATCAACCGGTGTTTAGCAAAGCCAATGATGTTTACGGCCCCGGCCACAATGGCTTTTTTAAATCCCCCGATGGCAGTGAAGATTGGTTGATTTATCACGGCAACGCCAGTGAGTTAGAAGGTTGCAGTTCAACGCGCTCGCTGCGTGCACAAAAATTTGCCTGGAATGATGACGGTACCCCTAATTTTGGTGAGCCAGTGGCAGCCGGTGAAAAGGTCACTTCTCCCTCCGGCGAAAATGGCCCGCTGATTACCAGGGTACAAGGAACACAAGTACAGTTAGTTAGCAAAGCGAATCACCAATGCGTGGCAGATGCAAACGGCAAGATCAACAGCGCAGATTGCAATAGCACCGCGGCAAGTTGGACACTGGATTACACCACCAATGGTAATTACCGTTTGGTGAATGCGACCGGATTATTTTTAGGGCAGGGCGGTGAGCAATGCAGTGCAAGTAAAGCGGCAGATTTAAATGCGGCTCCATGGTACAACCAACCCTGCCAACAATGGCGATTGGTGCCGCACGACATGGGCTGGTCAACGCTGGTGAATGCGCAAACCAAACAGGAATTGCAATTTGCTGATTGCAAAGAACCTGCCCCCGCCGTAGCGGGCAAAAAATCCGTAGAAGATGTGCCGCAATTTATCGCGCAAAAACCCGCGTGTAATTTGTGGCGTATTCAACCGGTACAACAAGTAGCGATTACCAGTGTGCAAAGTGGTAAGGCTATTACTGCCGCAACCGCGAAAGCGGGTAGTAACATCGAGCAAGATGAATGGCACAACAAGGCGAGCCAGCGCTGGTTATTGGTCAATACACAAGAGGGCTATTACCAAATTCAATCCAGTAACGATTCTGCTTTATGCATCGCGGTTGCGAATCAATCTATAGTGCCCGGCAGCAATGCCGAACTGGCTGCCTGTGGTGATATTCACGCTCAATGGCAAATCGATTTCCTTGCCGACGGCACGGTTAAGTTGGCGAACCGAAAAAGTAATCTGGCTCTGGATTTGGCCCACTGCGGTTTGGCCAATCACACCAATTTTGCACAGAGCCAATGGTTGAATTCCAATTGCCAAAAATTTCAATTGAAGCCAATCGACTAGCGAATTATCCAACTTGCCTCCCAGGCTCTGCCTGGGAGTTTATTCCCCTACTCCCCGCTTTTTAGCTACCACTCCCACCCCTGGTCCTCATTGACAATAGCACTTGTCACATGTATACAAGTGCACTAACTGTTCAATTATAATAATTCGTTCCCGGCATTTTCTGTTGGCGGCTATACGTGTGCTGATTTTTACCGGGATTTTTGTGTATTTCTATCTGGTTTTTCAGCGATGGCAGGCTTTTATCGAAATGTGGCGATTGGGTCATTTATTATGATGATCTTGAGCGCATGCATTTTTTATCTAGGTTATAAAAAATCCCAGCTGAGCCTGCCATTGTTTCCTGAGCGCGACCAAAGTTTGGTATGGAAGATGGCGATAGAGCCGGAACAACCAAAAGGAAAAACCCAATTACAGGTAAAAAATGAAGTGGGAAATTTGGAATATGAGTTTCTGCTTGATCCGGCGCAGAAGTTTCCCTATAGCCATTATTCCCTCTATTTTGTCGATGCCATTCAAACTGCACTGCAGGTGGATCTAACCGCTTATCAAACTGTGTCGTTCAGTATTAGTTGTGACCCCAAAAATGTGCTGTTATTTACCCTGTTTAGTTTTGACGACAAGGTGACTGATTTAACTAACTTGGTCACCCGGCGTGTATCTTCAACTGCCTTCACCTGCACCCAAGCCTGGAATAAGGTCACCATTGAGTTGGATGATCTGGAAACGCCGCAATGGTGGTTGGGGCGATACGGTTTTGATTACAGTGAAAAAAGCTATCGGCTCGATAAAACCATGGGCTTTGCCTGGGTAAATTCCTTACAAAGTCCGGTTGATACCTTGTCTACTGTAAAACTGACCGACATTCAATTGTCTGGTTCGGCGCCGCGCTATATTTATGGCGCCAGTATTTTGGTGGCGTGTTTATGGCTGCTGTTTTTTGTGTGGCAACTGCGCCGTTACACAAGGGAATTGACGCTGGAGATACGCGCGCGCGTTAAGGATGATCAGCCGTTGATGGCCTATAAAAAATTATTTATCGCGCCGCAAAAAGACAAAGAAAAAGAAGCGCTGCTGCGTTATATGGCGACGGAATACACCAATCACGATTTAAGTCTTGAGGCGACAATTGCATCGCTCAATATGAATCGGAATAAGATAAATGACCTATTAAAAGAAGAGTTGGGGCTGACGTTCACCGGTTATCTTAACAAGCTGCGCCTGACTGAGGCGGCGCGTTTATTAACCGAGAGCACCCATGTGAATGTCTCTGAAATCGCTTATGCGGTGGGTTATAACAATGTGCCGTACTTTAATAAGTTGTTTAAGCAAGAATATGGCTGTGCGCCAAAAACCTTCAAAACGTTGTATCAGTCAAATGATTTGCAATAGGGCAGATCATCCACGGTAAAGCACACGATTGTTTTATAAAGCACACAATTGTTTTAATAAAGCACACAGCGATGATTTTATCGGCGAAAAATATTTTATATGGAGATTGGTTGGTGCTTCTAGCAGTTTAAATCCCTTTCATTATTCGCATTATTGTTTTCATTTTTCGCACGCTGAAAGAGGTTGTGCGAAAAATGAAAAGATTATTGGTCAAATTTCGCTATCTTCCTAGTCTCTCCACCCCTTAATTGCGGGTTTGCAACTACATAACAATAAATGCAGTTTTACTCACTCCTCACATTGGGTTTACAGCGTTAGGCCAACAACCATTGGCTGAAACACTTTCTATTGCTCCATCGCTACTCTTATCGGAGATTAAAATAATGCGCAGCTTAACAATATTTCCTGGGCACATTGCTCAGGCTCTTAAACGAACTCGCCATCTGGTTACTGCTGGTGCTTTGTTGGCCGTTGCGGCGCAAGGCGCCTCTGCCGCGTGTACCTACAATATTGATAATGAATGGAATACCGGTTTTGTCGCGAGCATCACTATCAAAAATGATACAGGTGCGGCGATTAATAATTGGAATATTAATTGGAGTTATTCCGCCAACCGCATCACCAACTCCTGGAATGCAAATCTTTCTGGTTCGAACCCCTACACAGCAAGCAATCTGGGCTGGAATGGCAATATAGCTCCAGGTCAATCTATTTCCTTTGGCTTTCAGGGAAATAAAAATAATGGCGCAGCTGCTGAGCGCCCGACCATTAATGGCGCAGCCTGTAATGGCGGCGCTGTGTCCTCGGTGCGATCCAGTGTTGCGCCAAGCTCTGTCGCTCCCAGTTCCGTAGCGCCGAGTTCTGTCGCTCCTAGCTCGATTGCGCCCAGCTCAAGCCGCAGTTCCGTTCCCAGTTCTGTAGCACCCAGCTCGATTGCAGTGACGTCCAGCAGCCGATCTTCAGTGGCACCGGCGCCGCGCAAATTTGTCGGCAATATCACTACCTCAGGTGCAGTGCGATCCGATTTTATTAATTACTGGAATCAAATCACGCCGGAAAATGAAGGCAAGTGGGGCTCGGTAGAGGCCACACGCGACCAATATAACTGGGCGCCGCTCGACCGTATTTACGCGTATGCGCGGCAGCACAATATTCCGGTGAAAGCGCATACCCTGGTGTGGGGTAGCCAATTCCCGAGTTGGATTAATAATTTGAGTGCAGCGGAGCAAGCGGCGGAAATTGAAGAGTGGATTCGCGACTACTGCGCGCGCTACCCGGATACCGCGATGATCGATGTAGTCAATGAAGCTACCCCCGGTCATGCCCCGGCAGCCTTTGCACAAAATGCATTTGGTAATAATTGGATTATTAAATCCTTCCAGCTGGCGCGCCAATATTGCCCTAACGCAATATTGATTTTGAACGATTACAACGTGCTGAGTTGGAACACCGCTGAATTTATCACCATGGCAACCCCTGCGATTAATGCCGGTGTGGTAGATGCATTGGGTATGCAGGCGCACGGCCTCGCGGATCGCCCCTTGTCAGAAACCACCAGCAAGTTGAATCAAATCGCAGCATTGGGTTTACCGCTTTATATTTCAGAATATGACATCGAAAAAACCAATGACCAGGAGCAGCTGCAAGTGATGCAACAGCAATTCCCGCTGTTCTATAACCATCCTTCGGTCAAAGGGATTACCCTGTGGGGTTATGTAGTGGGCAAAACCTGGCGCGATGGCACCGGCCTGATTCAAGAAAACGGTACACCGCGCCCAGCGATGACCTGGTTGATGAATTACCTTGCCACTAATGCAACGTCCAGCCAGAGTTCGGTTGCCAGTTCATCCAGATCGAGCCAATCATCGGCGATTATTTCCAGCTCATCTTCAAGTGTGATTGTTCCCGCAACATCCAGCAGTTCGCTGTCATCCACCAGCTCAGCGCGTTCATCCAGTTCCAGTTCAATTATTTCAACCAGGCCGGAGTTGGTGGTGGCGATTAATGCGGGCGGTGCGCAAGTGAATTACAACGGTGTGCAATACAAAGCCGATCAATACAGCACTGGCGGAACGGCACACAGCACCACGAGTAGCATCAGCAACGTCGCAGAAGGTGCGCTGTTCCAAAGTGAACGCTACGGCACTTACGGTTATGAAATTCCAGTCACTAATTCGACTTACGCTATCGAACTACACTTCGCGGAAATTTATCAAACAACGGTGGGCCGTCGCTCGTTCAACGTATCGGTTGAAGGCAAGCAAGAGATGTATCAAGTAGATCTTTATTCATTGATCGGTGCGAACGCGGCATACAGCTACACGGTGGATAATGTGCAAGTGACCGATGGCAAATTGAATATCGACTTAGCGACATTAGTAGATAACGCAACGCTTGCAGGCTTTGCGATTTATTCATCAACCGGCGGCAAGTTGGTGGAAACAACTACACCTCCTACGAACCCCGGTACTGCCAGTAAAGAAAATGAAGGTGCAGATTGCGTTTTGGGTAATCCACCCGCTGCAACCAGCAATGCAAAATTGCCTGATCCGTTTAAAAAATATAACGGCGCGCGCATTGCATCCAAAGCAGATTGGCGCTGTCAGCGGCAGGAAACCTTGAAGCAAGTTGAAGCATCAATCTACGGCACTAAGCCGGGCAAACCACAAACCGTAACTGGCACTGTGAGCAATTCTCAAATTACCGTGAATGTGCAGCACCAAGGTAAATCGGCAAGTTTTAGCGCGCGAGTAGAAATGCCAAGCAATACCAGTGGGCCAGTGCCCGCTGTGGTTGTGCTCGGTGGTTTTGGTGCAGACACCGCAACAATTAAAGCGGAAGGTGTTGCAGTTATTGTTTACGATCCTTACGTGGTTGGCGCCGAGTCGGGCAGCCGCAGTAACAAAACCGGCGCTTTCTACAGCATTTATGGCAACAATAGTTCAACAGGTTTGTTAGCCGCATGGGGCTGGGGCGTGAGCCGTATTATCGACGTGCTGGAGCAATCTGGTACTACGGTGTTGAAACCCGATGCCATCGGCGTAACCGGCTGTTCACGTTTTGGTAAAGGTGCATTTGCTATCGGCGCATTGGATCAGCGCATCGCGTTAACTATGCCGTTTGAATCC
>CAXAVL010000127.1:0-12704 GCA_963971905.1 uncultured Cellvibrio sp. | reverse complement strand
GGCGTTTTTTCAGAGGCTCGAAAGTGTCTAGTAAAAGCTGGGAAGTCCAGTGTTCAGGCGGGGGGGATAGTAAAGGTTAGTTCCCGGCGCTGTAATAGCCTGTTGATGCGCCGGTCTACGTCAATAGCCTTTCGATGCATAAGCGCTGACAATTAGTGGATTACACGGGGGGGGCAATTATCTGTGGCCCTGGTCTCAAAAAATGCTTTACAATGGATTATTGTTAACCTATATTGGTTAAGTTAGTTAGTGTGCGAGGTTAACTAATCTTCATTCATTCTAGCGTACTCGGGGTATTAGCTATGCTGACACCATTTGGTAAAGAGCTTAGAAAGCTCAGAATTGACCAAAATAAGACCCTGAAAGATATGGCTAAATATGCAAATGTAACTTCTGCCTATTTATCTGCCGTTGAAACAGGAAAGAAAAAAATAACGAATGATTTGATTGAAAAAGTTGTGGCGTTTTTAAATGCCGATAAAACGATAGTGGAAAAACTGAAGGACGCAGCGTGGAATTCTATGCAGGAATTCAAGTTGGATGTTTCAGGAAAGAATGAGACTACAAGGGAAACTGTTGCAATGTTTGCTCGGAACTTTTCAGGGCTACCTGATGAGAAATTAAAGCAAATTAAGCAATTACTTGAGGATCATTAATGATCAGGAAAAAAGGTTTTTGTGTGCCTGGCCTAAGTACCCAGGAAATTAGGGATACAGCTCTAACGTGTAGGCGCGCCCTCGGAATTACAAGAGGTGTTAGAGCAGTGGATATAATTGAGATGATCTTGCCAGAGGTTCTTGACGGGTTTGAGTATGAAATCAAATACCGCCATGAGCTGGAAGAGCATCACGCAAGAACCTATCCCGATCGAAATCTAATTCAAATTAGGGAGGATATTTACGATAACGCTTGCAGATTGAGTCGAGCTACGGTTAATCAGTGCGGTAGAGATAACTTCACTCTTGCTCATGAGATTGGCCATTTATTTTTGCATCGAGGAGCAATTGGTTATGCAAGAGGAAATATTGACACATCGCATGAGCGTTACGAGGATTCAGAATGGCAGGCAGATCAGTTTGCGGCAGAGTTTTTGATGCCTTACGATCAGATTCATATAGGGATGACCGTGAATGCAATCCAGCAAATGTATTTGGTGAGTCGTGCGGCTGCACAAAACAGGCTCTCATATCTGAGTAGAAAGACTAACTAAAGCGCCAACTTTAGTTAGTCTGAACAACAAAAAGACCTGCGGGGAAAAGCACTACGCAGGTCTCTTGGAAAGTATCTTTGAGTGGATACCAATAGATAGTATATGCAAACACAGTCCTTTTCAAATGACTTTACATATATTTCTTCTCCAAGTTACTACGCTGCTTAACTTGGAGTAATCGCTATGCGCATGCCTAACGATGATGAACAAGTGATTTTCGTGAAGAGCTATCGCAGTCGTAGCGGCAAACTAATGATTGCTGCGAACTTTGGCCTTCAAGCATTTCGCTTGGTTGTGAAGAAGAAAAACTAATGCCATTGAGGGGGCGGTACCTCGCCCCCTCAATCAAACCGCCTCTTCTGTAAAAATAAATTATTCAAACCTTTGGAGTTTATCAATGGCACTTATTCAATGTGTAGACTGCAGTAAAAACTTAAGTCCGACGGCAACAGACTGTAATGGCTGTAATTCAAGAGACCCTTTTGGAAACAAACGAGCAGAACAAAAAGCTCAATTAACTCTAATTTTAATCGGAGCAGGTGTTATTGGCTTGTTTTTTCTGGCGTTTCATTTCGATGTCCTTACTGTTGAAATGGTCAAGGATTTCCTGAATAACCGATCCAATTAACTTAAAATCCCGATCGAGACGGCTTCTCATCACAAACCGCAGCGTGCCTTCTGACAAGCCGGGTATTTCAAGCACATACGTTGGCTGGAAGTTGTCATCAATGCTTGTGGTAATGCACCAGCAATAATGGAGTTTTCGATTAGGGATAATGCAGCGTCGCTTGATATGTTTTTCCAGTGCTGACGCAATGTCAGCACTGGATTTAAACGAAACGTATGGAGGAACTTTTACAAAAGGAAATCCGTGCCCCTCACAGCTACCGACAGTAGAGATTAAGCCGGGGCAATTCATGACCTCAACAAGTGATGTTACTCGCCGATCTATTACATTGAGATTCTTTGCATCGATAAAACTTCTAACACTCCCCTTATGGTATTTATCAGCATCATTTTTTTTGCCCATGCTAATCCATAATAAATAAAAATTCATTTATGTCACATGCGGTTATTTATCCAATAATAATTTAAAAGTCATCCCATGCCAGATGACAAATAATGTCATGTTATCTATCAAAAAAACCATTCCTTGCAGAGGGTAAGTTATTCAATTGGGAATGATTTTTGTTATCGATAAGTCGTTGTGTTGCTTTTTGAATATTCATATTTCTGCCATTACGTTAGCCAGTAGCTCATGTGCAAAAGCTATTAAATCAAAGAGTTCCCTGGTTTTCGGCGATGTCTATATAAAGCTTTTGTGGATATTTTGAAATGATGCATGAGTGTTTATCGTATTTGACGTTTGGAGCGGAGTAGGGGGTTTAGCACGCTAGCGTACATTGGCCATTAATCGGATGAATTCATCTTTTACAACCGAGTAACACTCGCAGGTGGTCAGCTCCAATTTATCTCTATCCAAGACTGAGATATGGCCGCGCCGATAACGAATGCAACCTGCATTTTGTAAACTTCTTGCTGCCTCGGTGATACTTTCACGACGCACCCCGAGCATGTTAGCGACGAGTTCTTGGGTCATTAATAATTCACCGGAAGGAATTCGATCAACTGTTAATAAAAGCCAACGACAAAGTTGTTGTTCAACGGTATGGTGACGATTACAAGCGGCCGTTTGAAACATTTGGGTCATGATGGCTTGCGTGTAACGCAGCAGCAATCGCTGTAAGAGACCCGCTGTATTGAACTCCCGTTTCAAAATACTTTGTTCCAGTCTATAAGCATGCCCTGCGGTTTGAATTATAGCGGTGTTGGGTGTTGCATTAGCACCTAATAATATGGGTAAACCTAGCATGCCTTCTTTGCCTACCTCAGCCGCTTCTGCACAGGCACCGGTATCCATCATGTATTGCAGCGAAATAATACTGGTGGTGGGAAAATAAGCGTAACCAATATGTTGATTTGGCCCGTAGATAACTTCCCCTAATTTTAAGCAGACAGGTTCCAGGTGTGGTAATAAACGATCCAGCTCGGGGCCTTTTAATGCCGCGAGAATATAATTTTGATCTGGATCCAGTTTTTCGGTAGCCATGTGTTTCTGCATGGATCATCCTTTCCTGTTCACATTAACGTGCGGTGAAGATTAAATTCAATTTCAAGGAGTCCGCCTCGTTCACGGCATTTCCTTGCATTGGATACCAACTCCGCGATAACCGATGAATCGGCTTGCTTGATCAAACATGGGAGCACCACTCACTCGGTAAAATTGTTTATTTCCTCCGGGGGTAGTGCGGCTGAGTGAGAAGTCAATAAACGGTTGCCGTGCTGCGATAATATTTTGCAATTCTGTGCGTTCAGCTTCATTCCAGCCGGCTGTATTTTCACTGTCGAGTTCGTTTGAGGGTGCGTGATCTCCAGCTAGGGTATCAACCTGAATGCCGAGCATTTCCAAAACTGGTCCGGATACTTTAGTAAATTTTCCTGTTTCGTCCTGCTCCCAATACCAGTCTGATGCGAGTTCGGTAAGGCTGCGGAAACGCGCCTCACTTTCTCGCAACTCGGCGGTACGCTCCTGCACTTTTTCTTCCAATATTCTGTTGTGGTTTTCCAGTTTTTTGTATAACAGGCGAACTTCTAACAGATTGTGAATACGAGTTTTTACTTCGATTACATCAAATGGTTTACTGACAAAATCTTTTGCGCCAGTTTGCAACGCGCGTAATTTATGGCCGGGCTGAGCCGTAAGTACAATGACAGGGAGATAATCATTTTCAATATTTGCCTTAAGGCACTCCATGACTTGGAACCCATCCATTTCAGGCATCTGTAAGTCCAATAGGATTAAATCGTATCGATGTTTGCGATACAGTGGAGCCACCTCAAGGGGGTTCATCGTTGCACTGACGTTGGTATAACCTGAGTCTTCCAGCAAGCTTTCAAGCAAAGCCACATTAGATGGTTGGTCATCAACAATGAGAATACGGGCGTTAAGGAAATCTTCTTCGGTTAACATTCTAGGTGTTCCTCGTTTTTCAATTTAGAGGTGTGAGCGGTGGCGAGATCGACAATAGCTTCAAGTGCTTGCATCAATTCGTTAACTTGAATCGGCATAGTTAAATGGCAAAAAAAACTATCTCCGTGTTCTTGTTGGGCGTGTTGCAGCGCGTTGTCACTGACTGCAATCACTGGAATATCTCGAGTCAAAGAATCCCGGGCGAGGATCTTTAAGGCCTCTTCAGCTCTCATGCAGGGCAAGTTAACATCCATCAATATGACATGCGGGTGCGCTAAGCGGGCAAGTTCAATTCCGGCAAATCCATCCCGGGAAGTGAGAAGGAAAAAATCAGGTCGGGTAGCAATTATTTTTTCCATTAACTCTAGATTAGCAGGGTTGTTATCAATACAAAGAATAGTATATTTCGTTTCAGTTACGACCTGAGGTGATTGCGCGGGTGATATTGATTTGAGAATTTTTTTCTCTTGAGCGAAATCCGTTAAGCGTTTAAATAATTCAATACTAAAAATAGTTCCTTTACCCACTTCACTAGAAACAGAGATCTTACCACCCATTAATTTGATCAAGCGTTTAGTCATTACTAATCCTATTCCTGTTCCTTCTTCTTTACCCGATTCTTTCCCTAAACGATTAAACGGTTGAAATAACTGTGTTATTTGTTCAGGTGATAAACCTTCCCCGGTATCTGCCACATCAATGCGAACGAGATCTGGTGTTATTTCAACGCAACGAAGTGTAACCGAGCCGTAGGCGCGATTATATTTAATTGCATTGGACAAAAGATTGATGAGCACCTGTTTTAGTCGTGTGACATCTGCAGTCACTAGCAATCGCGAATCAAATTCTGGAAAATTTAGCGTAATATTACGCTTCAGTGCTTGGGGCTCAATCATGGTTTTGCATTCGTGTATAAGTTCAGGTAGAGAAACCAAGGTTAGGGATATTGGTAAACGTCCTGTTTCAATTAGGGTCAGGTCAAGTATTTCGTTAATCAAATCCAGTAAATACCAACCCGCTTGAAGAATTTGCGTGATGTTTCTTTTTTGGGACGATGTAAGCGGCGGGCTACTGGCGTCGAGAAGCTGTGCAAAACCTAGAATTGCGTTTAACGGCGTACGCAGCTCATGGCTCATATTAGACAAAAAGTCCGATTTTGCGCGGTTGGCTTTTTCGGCGAGGTTTTTTGCTTTGTTCAGTTCCAATGTGTTTTCTAATAGAACTTGATCTAGTCGTTTGCGCTCGGTGGTATCGATCAACATGTTGATACCGCCAACAATTTCACCTGACGTGTCTCGTAACGGGGTAGGATGGGCGACAAAATTGCTGCGGGTTCCGTTCGGACGTTCGATAATGGCTTCCACTCCAAATAGGGCGCGCCCTTCTTTGAGTGCAATCGCCATAGGCGATTTTTCATAAGGCATAGGTGTATCGTCGGGATGAAAGAGATTCAAGTGGCGACACCAGCTATCGCTTCCCAGTTCTGGAGTGCAGCCGGAAAACTCTACTGCACTTTGATTAAAATGGGTGAGCTGTCCAGTAGCATTGGTCGCGTATATCGCTACCGGAAGTGCGTTGATTACGGCGCGTAATTGGCGTTCACTTTCGCGTAAAGTACCTTCGGTTCGTTTAATTTCGGTGATATCAAGATTGGTGCCGATAATAGATTCCGCTTTGCCTTGGGCATCGACTCGTACTGTATCTACCGAACGGATGTGCCGTATATCATTTGTTCTGCCTTGCATAATGCGAAACTCGCGACACCGACCTTCTTGCAAGTCGGCAGCTGTATCCCAGCCGTATTGGTTGATACGGTCTGCAGGGAGCAAGTGTTGCGCCCACACATCGCGGTCTACTATTCCATCAACGGTAGGTTCTACTCCGTAGATCCTAAACATTTGTAGATCCCAGCGCATGCGGTTATCGCGCAAATTTAACTCCCAAATACCTACGCCGGTCGCGGCCGTAGCTAATCGAACCCTCTGGTCACTTTCACGAACTGCTTGCTCCGATATTTTTCGCTGGGTAATGTCATTAAAAACAATCGCAACACGTTTAGTTTCAGGTTTTCCAAACGGACAGCTATAAATATCAAACCAACGCTGCAATGGTTCAAGATGGAATTCGAAGCGAACTGGTTCACCTGTTTGGAGTACTTGATCATAGGTTGTGAATAAATCGGGAACCAGTTCTGAAATAAAATCGCTCAGGTGTTTTCCTTTCGCGTGGTGAAAGCCAGTGTGTTTTTCAAACGAGGGATTTGTTTCTAAAAAAAGTTGGTCGATAGGGGTTCCTTGGTCGTAAATCATTTCAACCACGCAGAAACCTTCGTCAATACTTTCAAACAGATTGCTATAGCGGTATTCGGATTCAAGCATTAATGCTTCGGCATGTTTGCGAGCGGTAATATTGCGCAAGACACACGCCAAGTAACGTTGACCATTTAGCCGCATTTCGTTAACAGCAATTTCCAAGGGGAAAGCATGGCCATCTTTATGCCTTCCGGTGACTTCGTGGACGATTCCTGATTTGCCATCTATCGCTGATCTGATGTATTCATTAATCGAGTCCTCTCCATCACTCAATTCTGGAACAAGGAGGTTAACTTTTTCTCCAATTAGATTAACCGCGCTATAGCCAAACATTTTCTCAGTTGCGGTGTTGATGCTTTCGATACATTGTGTACGGGCGTTAAAAGTGACTATGCCATCAATCATCGTGCTCAGTATTGTTTTAATGAGTTCGGTACTGTCGATTAACGCTTGCTGCGCGGCTTTTTCAGCAGTGACATCGCGAAATACCAAGACGGCACCAATCACTAAGCCATCTCTATCCCGAATCGGAGCACAACTGTGCGCTATGTTACCTTCAGATCCGTCGGGCAAGATTAATAGGTTGTCGCTGGCGCCTTGCGCGGTTCCGCTTAACAGTGTGTCAAGAACCGGGTTTAACACCGGTTCTCTTGTTTCTTTATGAACGAGGTGAAAAACGGTGCAAATTGATTTATTGGCAGCTTGGGTTACCCCGAAACCAGTCAGTTGTTCTGCCACACGATTCATCAAAGTTATGTTGCCGTTACAATCGGTAGCGATTACCGCGTCAGCTATAGAGTTCAATGTTACATCTAATTTTCGCTCGTTATCTTGTACTGCGACATAGGCCAAATTTAATTGTTGGTTCATGGCTTCCTGTTTATCGAGCGAGCGCCGGGTTTCGAGATGAACAAGTTCCATCAATCGCTGATGGATGTTGCGATAAATACCGTAAGCGAATGCTTGAGCAAAGAGGAGTAAAAAAATACTGACGAATATTATAAATGAAAACAAATACCCCATGTATTTACGGTGGTCGTTGCGAAATTGTTGCAAATAATGGGTCTGCAGATTTTCATAGTTATTAATCGTTGTGCGTATCGCGGTCATCCGCGCTGTGCCTTCTCCATTAGTGAATTGGAGGATTAAATCACGCGAGTTTTTGGTGCGGGTAGCGGTGATGGCGGCGGTAAGAAATGTTATCTCTTGATCGATAAGGGGAGCGAGCTGATCTATTATTTCCGCCGCCGCGGGTGTATCAGAGGTCTTGCGTAACTGCTCTAAATTGGCACTAATTGTTTTTCGCGCCAAAGTATAATCTTTGAGGAAAGATTGATCGTAGGTAAGAATATAGCTGCGCGTGCCGATTTCGGCATCAACCACCATCGCGAGAATTTTTTGCGCGTTGTTTAGCGCGAGGGTTGCTTGCATTCTAAGATGATCGGCGTTTTTCATCCGGTCAAAAAACCACAGAAGCGTAACTATTATAATAACGACAACAATAGTCGGAATGCTGAGTAGTAATACATTCTTCCGTGTAACTTTTGCCTTCATAAAATCCACTCTATGCTATCGCACTATAAATGCAAATACACAGCAGTTAGTTGGTAGGTGGCCGATTAATATTCACGGATAATCAGGTCTTATAGCTACAAAGTCTGTTGCATTAGGCACATTGAGGGGGTACATAAACAGGAGGGGATAAAGCGATTAGATAGATGTGCAACCTATAAAAATAAGAGAGAGGGGGCTGTCCCCCTCACTTGACACTAATGCTTAGTCTTATTGTCGTGATTAGTGTGTTGGCCGAGCAACACCCCCAGTACAAAGCTAACAAGCGCACCTGTACCTATCGCGGCCCAAGGTTTTTCGTGAACTAATTCGTTCGTGTGAGTTGCCGCTCTTTGAGCCTGTTCCGCTACAGTGTTAGTTATATTGCTAACATATTGTCGCGCGTTATTGATCCGTTGATTGAGTTTTATTTTCGCTTGTGCAAGTTCATCACCCGTGAGATGAGCGGTTTCCTTTATGAGCGCTTCAATATCGTTAACGAAAGTTTTAAATTCATTGGTGATATCAGTTGAGGCTTGCGACACTTTTCCTCTAGTTTCCGTAGAGGTTTTTGAGATATCAGATAATGTAGACATGAGCACCACCTATTGGTTTTGGTTAAAAGAATGATGTTCGGAAAACTCATCTAACTTCCCTTTCGGTGGGCTTCCCGTCCGATGGGAATTCCCGAACGTCAGTACCAGAATAATGTTCAGTTAGGGCGTAATCTGTGTGACAACTAACCTAGGCAAAAAATAATTTAAAACGTTTGCTGTAGTGTTAAAGCGATTGAGTCTTGCGGAGCTCACGCGGTTTTTTATTGCGTGCCGGTTTGACACCATCAATAGCAAGCGCTGCCTTAGCTGCTTCCATCGTACGCTTACTTGCGTAGGGCTGAATTGGTTGGTTCGGATTGCCTGGTGCTACTGGGTCTGTCGGGTGAATGGGCTCAGGCGGTGGCGTAGGTGAAATATGTGGCGGATCCTCCACCGGTGCTATGGGGTCTGCTGGTTCTTCAGGATTAGTGGACGGCTGAGGTTTGGGGCTGGGGGGGGATGACGGCTGCCCAGGTTGCGGTGGGGCAGGGTCGATTTCAGGTTTGGGATTGGGATCAAATGGCTCCTCAGGGGCGATTATGCTCAGGACAGTTGCGCTGCCAAGTGAATCATTATTTAAGTTTGTTGGTGTTTGCGCCAGCTTGCAGGCGATTTCCCAATGACGATATTCATGTCCAATCGGACACCCTTCAGACTCCCAAATTTGATAAGCAAGTTCGCGGACACGTTGTTCAAATGCGTTCATTGTGTTTTTCTCCTCGTGCGGAAGTTGTACTGATAGTTTGGCGGGAGGTTGTAATAAATGATGTCGTTGTTTTTGGTTCATGCGTAATTCGCTTGGCCGCTGCAAGCCCTATCTCGGTGCAACGAGTAGGCTGATTGTTTATAGATCCTCCGGTGCGCCAATGAGTGAGACGATAATGTTGTGATTCCAGTAATTGATTGAGGCAATAGAGTCGTTGCTTTGTAAGCTGGTGTGTTAGCGCACTGCTTTGCGTTGATGGAAGCTGATCGTTAGATTGGGTTAAGCGGGGGCAGTTGTAATGCGACAATACTTTATTGATTTCGGCTTGAAATTTCGGTTGCTGCGCCAGATGACGTAATTGGCTGTGTAATTCTTTTGTCTCATCTCGACAATCAATAATGTTTTCCAGTGCACTAAAGAGTCGCGCTAATCCTTGTAAAAAAGGACTGTGGGTCTGATTGAGAATGTGACTGTAACTTGTAGGGCATAGTGGTAAAAAGTGCGTGAAATAACACGCGTAGAATTCAGCGGAAGTGCTATTAAAGTGGATGCTGATTTCTCCAGCGTATAGCACCTCGCTGTAATGGCTATCCAAAATGGGCAATATAAGTTGCGCGGCTCGGACATGATTCGGCGAGCTCCAACGGATGTCATAGTCGCTTGCGTGGCGACTTTTTTGACCCCAGGTTAATACATCGCGCCAACTAGTGCTGTCTTCACTTGTATCAACGAACGAGTTGTGCCGAACAATGCCTAAGTGATTATAGTGCGGAAGCTTGGAAATAGAACCATCGCCGATAAAATCGCGGGGAGGGTGTGGGGCGCGAGGAGTATGAGTTGTTAGCATTAATAAATAATCTCTGATAGAAACTTGTTACAACCTGTTTTCCTTTTTCTCAGAACCACCTATATCTGTCTGTGGGTTAGCTAACATAAATATTCAGCGAGGTATGGTCAGGTGGCGCGTATTAACTTATTAACTTTTCGCGTTGCGTAAAGTTACTAGCGCACCATAGGCAGGCAAAACTCCCTGTAGAAGATCATCGTCAGTTAATAAGTGCCGAAATAAAATGTTATCTGTGTCCCAAAGCGGAGTTGCAGCGAGTGGGGTGTGGGAAAGATTTAAATAAATTGCTAAAAGTTTTCCATTATTAAGCTGCCATTCGGCGCACACTGCTCGATGGCCCATAACAGTTACGGAAGTTGAATATGCCCCGTCAAGGTAAGGGATGATCTCTTTGTGACGCAATGACAGTAATTGATGATAAAAACCCCACCATTGCACTTGGTCTGATAAATAACCTGCAGTTGCATCCGTATGAAAATCTGGTGCGAGATCTAATCTACAGCTTAAAAATGTGCTAATTGCGTTAGGGTCTGGAATTTGCTGGCGTACATTGGGGTCTCGAAATCTTTCAAACATGGCAAACTCAGCCCGCCTGCCGTCTCGCACGGCTTTAGCTAATTCATCTTCATGGTCGGTAAAATAAAGGAACGGATGTTTTGCCCCCCATTCTTCGCCCATAAATAGCATAGGAATCATAGGCGACATAAGCAGAAGAGTTATGGCTGCTTTAAGTGCATCAGGGTGGGCGATTTGCGTGAGGCGTTCCCCGAGTGCGCGGTTTCCTACCTGATCATGGTTTTGTAAAAATAGAACAAAAGCCGTGGGCGATAGATGGCCACTAGGTTCGCCCCGGTCGCAGCCTTGTGGGCTCGGCTCACCCTGATAAATAAATCCTTCGCGAAGACATCGCGCCAGTTTCGCCGTAGATGACTTAGCGAAGTCGGCGTAATAGCCCTCGTCTTCATCGGTGAGAAGGTAATGCAATATATTGTGGCCGTCATCATTCCATTGGGCATTGAATCCTTGTTGCAACAGGCTTGCACTGTTGTCTTCATTTTCCAGAATTAAGTGAACATGTCGAGCGGGCTCAATGGCCTTGCGCACTCGCTCTGCCAATTCGATTAAAAAATCTTTCTCGCTGATGGCGTGTACCGCGTCCAAGCGCAGACCATCAAAACGGTAATCAAGTATCCACATAAGTGCGTTCTCACAAAAAAAATCGCGCACTTCACGTTGGCGAAAATCAATAGCCGCACCCCACGGGGTATGAATGTCATGTCGAAAAAACGCGCTGGCGTATTCGTTTAGATAGTTGCCGTCGGGGCCGAAGTGGTTATATACCACATCCAAAAACACCATTATTCCCAAGCTGTGTGCAGTGTCGATTAAACTTTTTAATTCATCGGGGCTGCCGTAAGAAACCTCGGGTGCGAATGGCAATATTCCGTCATAGCCCCAATTGCGAGTGCCTGGGAATTCATTAATAGGCATAAGTTCAATTGCGGTAATACCCAAGCGAGCGAGCGAAGGTAAAATGTTTTCTACCTTTCGGAACCCACCCAGTAAGCCGACATGCAACTCGTACAACACCGTGTGGTGCCAAGGCAGGCCACGCCATGTATCGGTTTTCCATGCATAAGTGTGATCAACTACACAGCTTAGTCCGTGGGCATCACCGTGCTGTAATCGGGCGGCGGGATCCGGTACAGGTGTTTTGCCATTAATAATGTAACGATAGGAAGTGCCTACCGGGCAGGCTATTGTCAGCCGGAACCAGCCATCGTTTACATAATCGAGAGTGTGGCGGCTGCCATCACCAAATTTGATCTCAACCTTGTCTGCGTCAGGCGCCCAGAGGGAAAAACATGTTGTGCCATCAGCATGTGGAAAAGCACCGTGAGTATAGGTATTTGAGGTCGATGGCGGGGAGTTGAGTAAATCTGAAGGACAACTCATGTTGGACATATCAACTCCTTATATGAGTATTTACGCGTAGCTGACATCAATTTCCATTCACGTCCGACTGCGTTCATTAGGCGATGGTAAAGTTGGTTATAAGGTCGAATTGATTGGCGCCAGAATAAAGGTGCGGCCATTGCGCTGCAGCGCATGGCGTTGAGTAATTCGGGACGTTTGAAAACTTTCAGGGCACGATATATCGCATCGCGGTAACTGTCAGCGGTGGCTTCATGAAATAAGAAACCACTCAAGCCATCATGAATAGTATCGGCGAGTCCACCCGTACGTCGTGCTATAGGTAAAGAAGCACACCGTTGCGCGTATAGTTGACTGAGACCGCAGGGTTCAAAACGCGATGGCATTAGTAAAAAATCACTTCCTGCAAAAATGCGCCGCGCGGTGGTTTCATCAAAGCCAATGTCGACACCTACTTGCCGTGGGTAGCGCTGTGCCAATTGGATCATGTTTTCTTCCAGATCGGGCTCGCCACAC
>CAXAVL010000126.1:0-12706 GCA_963971905.1 uncultured Cellvibrio sp. | reverse complement strand
CCGGTGATGTTCCAGCATATATTCTGGTTTTTTGGTCACCCCGAAGTTTACATCATGATCTTGCCCGCTTTCGGTATAGTCTCCAGCATTATTCCCACATTTGCGCGTAAGCCTTTATTTGGCTATGAATCTATGGTTGTCGCAACGGCAAGTATTGCGTTTCTCTCTTTTATTGTCTGGGCGCATCATATGTTCACTACTGGTATGCCGGTAGCTGCCGAATTATTTTTTATGTATACCACTATGTTGATCGCAGTGCCGACGGGTGTAAAAGTATTTAATTGGGTGGCCACTATGTGGCGCGGCTCAATGACTTTTGAAGTGCCGATGATGTTTGCTGTTGCATTTATTGTGTTATTTACCATTGGCGGCCTGTCCGGTTTGATGCTCGCGATTATCCCTGCCGACTTTCAATACCACGATACCTATTTTGTAGTGGCACATTTTCATTATGTTCTGGTGACCGGTGCGGTATTTGGCATTATCTCCGGTGTGTATTATTGGATTCCAAAGTGGACCGGGGTGATGTATAGCGAACGCATTGGCCAATTCCATTTTTGGTGTTCATTAGTATCCGTCAATATGTTGTTTTTCCCTATGCATTTTGTCGGCCTTGCGGGTATGCCGAGGCGTATTCCCGATTACGCATTACAATTTGCTGATATGAATGCGTTTATCAGTATTGGTGGATTGTTGTTTGGTTTATCGCAATTAATTTTTGTGTGGATGGTGGTGCGCTGTATGTGCGGCAAAGGCGAGAAAGCCACTGCGCAAGTATGGGAAGGGGCGCAAGGATTAGAGTGGGAGATTCCATCGCCCGCGCCATATCACACATTTCAAACGCCTCCGCAGGTGAAATAAGCGTTTATTCATTGTTCGAGTAAAGCATTGTTGGAGTAAGACATGGTTTCTCACAAGGTGATAATGCGTAATTTGATGTTGATTTGCCTCGCGATGTTTGCGTTCGGGTTTGCATTAGTGCCGCTTTATGATGTGTTTTGTGAATTTACAGGTCTTAATGGAAAGACTGCTGCAACTGCTGCGGCCACATCAAAACGAATAGATGAGAGTAGAAGTATTACAGTTGAGTTTCTAGCGTATCGCGATCCTGCTATGCCGTGGGATTTTGCACCGGAGATACAGCGAGTTCACTTACATCCCGGGCAAATAAAGCAGGTGAGCTTTTTTGTGGAAAATCATACCGATGAGGCAATGGTAGGGCGTGCAGTTCCTTCGGTATCGCCCGGTGAGGCAGCTCGATACTTTAAAAAAATAGAATGTTTTTGCTTTGTTGAGCAGCCATTGGATGCGCATGAGCGCAAGGCAATGCCGGTGCAATTTTATATTGACCCCGAGTTACCAAAACAATTTTCAACTATCACCTTATCTTACCGTTTGTATAAAAATACTCCACAGACGGCAAGCCGATAAACAGTCTGTGCGAATGGAGGAATAACCATGAGTGACAGCTATCAACGCTATTATGTTCCAGAGCAAAGTGTGTGGCCAATTGTAGGCGCGGTTGCCTTGTTTTTTATCGGCTATGGTTCCGCACTGTGGATTAATGCTTTGGCCAAAGATCAGCATGGTGCAGGCTTGTATATGCTGGTGGCGGGATTTGCGCTCTTGTTTTATATGCTATTCGGTTGGTTTAAAAATGTAATCACGGAGTCTATGGCCGGGCTTTATAGCGCGCAAATGGATCGCTCATTCCGCCAGTGTATGAGTTGGTTTATTTTTTCTGAAGTGATGTTTTTTATGGCGTTTTTTGGCGCGCTCTTTTATGCCCGGGTTATATCTGTGCCTTGGCTAGATGGAGCTGGTAATAACGCTATGACTGGTGAAATTCTTTGGCCAACATTCGAGGCAATCTGGCCCTTAACCAAAACACCGGGCGGTGTAGAAACCCAAGCCATGCCTTGGGATGGGATTCCGTTATACAACACTCTAATACTGCTTGTTTCATCAATCACTTTGCAGTTCGCGCACATAGGAGTTGAGCAAAAAAAGCCGGCACAGTTGGGCTTTTTCATGATGCTCACGATTATTCTCGGCGTGATATTTCTGTATTTACAAGGTTATGAATATATTCATGCCTATCAGGATCTGGGATTGCAGCTCGATTCCGGGCTCTACGGCAATACATTCTTTTTACTTACCGGATTTCACGGATTGCATGTCACCTTGGGAACGATATTTTTGATCGTTATTTTCTTGCGTATCTTACTTAAAAATCATTTTACGCCTGAGCGCCATTTTGGTTTTCAGGCGGCGGCTTGGTATTGGCATTTTGTTGATGTGGTATGGCTGAATTTATTTGTATTCGTCTATGTTTTGTAAGCCACTAATAAGGACGAGGGTTTGGTGTGATGACCCCAGTCACTAAAAGCACGATCAAGAGTAATACAACTAAAGCTGAAAAGATTAGGCGCCGACCGAGAAATTTTGACATCTTAGGTGCCGCCTCATCATTTTTTAGCATTGCAAATAGTGCTTGAAACAAACTGAAAATAACAATCGCCAATAAAGTTACAAGAATAATTTTTAGCAACATGGAAACACCTTAGCAGGAGTGAGTGTATGACCATTATAGCGTTCAATCGCTATTGGGTAGTTCGCTGGCCATGGGTGTTGGTCAATTTATCGGTAGTGGCGCTGCTCTTAGGTTTATGTTTCTGGCAATTATCACGCGCGGCCGAAAAAACTGAAACCCTTGCGCGTATTGCAGATTGGCAGCAACAGGGGGCGTTAAGCATGGCACAGCTGTCGCACATTGATACAGCGATGGTCGATGGTGTGCAGCTAGAGTTTCGCGCCCGGTGGCTGGAACCCAATGTGTGGCTATTGGACAACCAAATTGTAAATGGTCGTTTTGGATACGATGTGATAATTGCCGTAGAAGAAATTACGGATACCCATTCTTTAAATTCACATAGTGAAACTAAATCGCCTGTGCCGGTGTTGGTAAATTTAGGGTGGCTGGCGGCACCCTTGGCTCGTGAACAGTTGCCTGAAGTGGTTATCCCTGCAGAATTGCAGGTGCAAGGTGTTTATCGCACACGCATCAAGGGTTTGTTGTTGGGTACAAATATTGAGGATCGTGGTAGTTGGCCTATGCGGATCCAACAGCTTGATAGCTTGCAGCTCGCTACTTATTTACAGAAGCCTTTGCATTCGGGTGTTATTTATCAAAATAAAAATTCGCCATTTCTAATCCATTATCGTCCCGTTATTTTGCCGCCAGAGCGCCATCACGCCTATGCATTACAGTGGGGTTTATTGGCAGTGGCAGTGATTGTGATTGCATTAATTGCCAGTGCACGTAAGGAGTTGCCACATGACAAGCCGTAAATTTTTTACCTTATTTATCGCCTGTGCGCTGGTGCCTTTATTGGCAGCTAAAGTCAGTTTGGCGATGGGGTGGTTTAGTCACTCCAGTATTAATAAGGGTGAGTGGCTAGAACGGGATATACAGTTGCTTCCTGTCGCTTCATCTACGGCGGCGCATTGGCGCCTGGTTTATGTGCGTGCAGCAGATTGTAATCAAGAGTGTGAGCAGGCATTACATACACTGCAGCAGCTTTATACTGGTTTAGGCCGCAAGCAAATCAATCTGGAACCGCTGTTTTTAGCGTCGACACAGCGGGTTGGCCTTACGCAGTTTCCTGCAGTTAATCTGTTGGTTGGTTCTCAGTCTCAGCCTGAATTGGAGAATCAAATTGTCATCGTAAATCAGAATGGATTGGTATTGTTGCGCTATTCGGTATTTGCTGATGTTGAGCAAATGAAAAATATTGCTAAAGATATTCGTGCTGATCTACTGCGGCTGATGAATTACGACAGGAGTGATGTATGAGTCGTTTTGCTGGCTTGGTTAACTTTACCCTGCTACTGGCGTTGGTAGTGATTATCTTAGGTGCTTATACCCGTTTAACCGATGCGGGTTTGGGCTGTCCTGATTGGCCAGGTTGTTACGGCAAGCTCACCGCACCTTTACATGATAGGCATGTGGCCGAACTGCAACAACAATTTCCTGATGCACAAATAGAGCCGCACAAAGCACACAACGAAATGCTGCATCGTTACATAGCGGGTTTGTTAGGTTTGACTGTGCTAGGAATTTTTATAGTCAGCCACATAATCAAAAAATTCCGTTTATTAACCGCGATCATTTTAACCCTAGTGGTATTTCAGGCCGCACTGGGTATGTGGACGGTGACACTCAATTTGCTACCGTTAGTAGTACTGGCACATTTGCTCGGTGGCTTTACTCTATTGAGTTTGTTGGCATTGCTACGCATGGAAATTTATTGGCAGCTTCAGGTTAAACAGAAACAATCTTTACCAAGCGAGCCGCAGCTTACGCCATTGCTGCCTTTTGCGTATGGGGTCTTGTTGATTTTAATCGCACAAATAGCGTTAGGTGGATGGACGGCGAGTAATTATGCTGCCGCCGTATGTTACGAGTTGCCATTTTGTGAATCAGGTTGGGTTGAGCGATTTTCGGTACAGTCTGCTTTGCACTTGCCGCTCGGTCATGAGACCTATGAGTTTGGCGTGTTACCCTATGAGGCGCGTATGAGTATTCATGTTCTACATCGTATGGGGGCGATATTGACTCTGTTGTCGTTGGGTGGATTTATTTACTGCTGCTGGCGCAGAGCGAACACACGTTTTATGAAAAACATTGCAGTGGTTATAGCAGGCCTATTGCTGTTGCAGTTTACGCTGGGGCTAATCAATGTGGTGGCGAGATTGCCGCTATTAAATGCTGTTGCACATAATGTGGTGGCAGCTAATCTATTAATGCTGTTTGTGGTTTTTGTACGGCAAATATATTTACGGAAAGTGGCTGCTTGTGCGGATTTCTCTTTTTCAGAAAAACATCTTTTGCAACAAGACAATAATAAATAACGATAACTCGTTAATTACGACTAATTATTTGCAGTAGGAGTTGTATATGGGAAGTATCAAAAACGCTGTGGCGCCAGCCCTTGCGCGTAGCGATTTCATCATGAATTTCCGCGATTATTATCAGCTCACCAAACCAAAAGTGGTTGCACTTTTGGTGCTCACAGCTTGGGTTGGCATGATGTTGGCTGCGCCTACACCGCCGAATTTTTTATTGGTTGTATTGGCCAGCGTGGGGATTGCTTTAGTCTCTGCCGCTGCCGCTGCGTTTAATCATGTGCTTGACCAAAAAATTGATGCACAAATGGCGCGCACTTATATGCGCCCTTTGCCAAAAGGAAAATTAACCACAGTGCAAGCAGTGGGGTTTGCCTGCCTACTGGCGATTACGGGTTTTATGATTTTGTTGTTGGCCGTTAATACGCTCACCGCGTTGTTAACACTGTTTGGCTTATTTGGTTATGCTGTGGTGTATACCTTGCTGCTAAAACGCGCGACACCGCAAAATATTGTGATTGGCGGTCTTGCTGGCGCCTTGCCACCGGTGTTGGGGTGGACTGCAATTACTGGCAGTTTGAGTGGTGAGGCGATGTTATTGATGATGATTGTATTTACCTGGACACCGCCACATTTTTGGGCACTGGCTATTCATCGTTGTAACGATTATGCCAAAGCTAATATCCCTATGCTGCCGGTTACTCACGGCATCGAATTTACTAAAACCGCTATTTTACTTTACACATTATTATTGTTTTTGGTGTGCCTCTTACCTTACTTGGTCGGCATGACTGGCATTATCTATCTTGCTGCCAGTATTTATCTTAATGGCAAGTTTATTCATCACGCGTGGAAATTAAAGTTTAGCGCTACATCGGCGACAGCGATGGAAACATTCCGTTTTTCTATTGTGCATTTAATGGTTTTGTTTTTGGTGTTGTTAGTTGATCATTATGCAAAGTGGAGTTTCAGTGAATTACTACAATAAGATTGGTGCGGCGGCACTTTTGTGTAGCTTGGCTAGTTATAGTGCAGCACAAGTATTAATAGAAGATGCCTGGGTGCAATTGGCGCCACCTGCAATAACAGTTAATGCTGTTTATATGCAAATTCACAATCCGCAACTGCGGCCACAAACCATCGTGAGTTTGAGTGCAGATTGCTGCGCGATGGTGATGTTGCATAATACTCGCAAGATGGGCGATAAAGTAGTCATGGAGCACCTTGACTACTTGGAGCTTCCTGCCCAATCAAAAGCGCAATTGGCGCCTGGCGGTATGCATATCATGTTAATGGAGCCACAAGAAGAGTTGACGCTTGAAAGCAAAGTGAAACTCACTTTTAGTTTTAGCGATGGCAGTACCCAAGAGTTTGACCTCCATGTTAAAAATAATGATTTATAAGAAACCTTGGCAGGTGTTATATCCAGTAGCAATTGCCGCCAGCGTGGGACTTGGAATTGTATTGGGGATGCAGCATTTTTCTGTTGCATCCCCGCTAACTGCGGCTCAGCTATTGCCAGAACCAAAACCGCTAACCGGATTTATTTTGGAAAATCATCGTGGTGAAGTGGCCAATGAAAATATTTTTCGCGGTCATTGGAGTTTGGTTTTTTTCGGCTTTACATCTTGTCCAGATTACTGCCCGATGGAATTGCAGAAATTAGCCAAGTTACTAAATATGATGGGGGTGGGGGATGAGCTGCAAGTGGTATTCGTATCTGTTGATCCAGAGCGCGACGGGCAAGAAAAACTGGCGAGCTATGTTCAATTTTTTCATTCGCAGATAACTGGTTTGCGGGGAAGTAATGTTGAGTTGGCCAGTTTTGCCAAATTTTTTGGCGCGGCCTATGATCGTTCCGCAATTTTAAACAGTAAGGTATTAAGTATTCCCGCCGGAATCAATATGCCTGTTGAGGTAGGTGAGCAATATCAGGTTAATCATTCGACTCGAGTGTTCATGATCAATCCCAGTGGGGAGTTTGTTGGCAGTTTTACGTCACCCTACAGCGTGAAAGATATGTTGTTTGATATGCAAAAATTAATGGGCAGATAGACTTTTAAGTATCATCGGACTACGGCAATCATCATTAATCATAGATGTTGCAGTTATTGATATTTTTTCTTTGAAATTGATTTGATCTAACTGTACTTAGGAGGAAGGCTGGCACTAACGTATACTTGTAAAAGATGGAAATAGTTTTTTAGTTGTTGAGACCTATCACGATTAATACCGAATAATCTAATAACAGTGTTGGAGACAAACTATGATTTCCCATGTTGCTGGTCTATTTATTCACCCTCATCAAGAGTGGGAAGAGATTCGCGATACGCAAGAAAGCGTTTCCCATTTGTATTTTGCACACGTTCTTTTGCTGGCATTAATTCCCCCTGTCTCTATGTATATCGGCACTACAAAAGTGGGCTGGGTGATCGGCAATGGTGCTCCAGTTATGCTGACCGAATCCAGCGCGGCAGTGATGAGCATACTAATGTACTTGGCTATGCTTGCTGGTGTTGCTGTTATCGGGGTGTTTATTAATTGGATGGCGCGTACCTATGACTCGGCTCCTGGTCTTGCGCGCTGTATTGTTTTTGCCGCCTACACTGCGACTCCTTTGTTTCTTGCGGGTTTGTGCGCACTTTATCCCAATGTAATTCTCACTATGCTGGTGGGCATAGCCGCTGTGTTTTACACGGTGTACTTGCTGTATATGGGGATTCCAATTTTTATGAATATCCCGGAGGATGAAGGCTTCATTTATTCCAGCTCTATTCTCACCATAGGCTTGGTAATGTTTGTATCGATTATGGCCATCACCGTGTTAATTTGGAGCTTTGGGTTTGGGCCTGCGTATACGGGGTAATTACTTATTTGAATATTAAAGAAGCCGGTGCTGTATTAACAGTACCGGCTTTTTCGTTTGTGACTTATTTGCTAGCGACTACAAACTGGCAAAAACTTCAGCCGCAATTTTAAGTGTGTTGTTAATATCGTCCTCAGTGTGCGCGCCCGACATAAACCCCGCCTCGTAAGACGCGGGAGCTAAATACACTCCGCGCTCCAACATGCCGTGAAAAAACTTATTGAAACGTGGGATATCACAGGCCATCACTTGTTTAAAGTTGGTGACTTTTTTCTCGCTGGTAAAAAAGAAACCGAACATACTGCCAACGTGATTGGTGGTGAAAGGAATGCCTGCCTCATCCGCGAGTTTTTGTAGACCTTCCACTAATTGCGTCGTGCGTGTGCAGAGGTTAGGGTAAAAACCATCTCGCTCTAATAGCTCTAATGTTTTTAAGCCTGCGGCCATTGCCACCGGATTGCCTGACAAGGTTCCCGCTTGGTAAACGGGACCGGATGGGGCAATCATTTGCATAATGTCGCGGCGGCCACCAAAGGCGCCGACTGGCATGCCGCCGCCGATCACTTTGCCGAGCGTGATGATATCGGCGTTCACACCATAGTGGCCTTGCGCACCTGTGTGGCCTACGCGGAAGCCGGTCATCACCTCATCAAAAATTAATACGCTGCCGTATTGATCGCAGACTTCGCGCAGACATTCTAAAAAGCCTGGCACTGGTGGTACACAATTCATATTGCCCACTACCGGTTCAACAATGATGCAGGCGATTTGATCGCCGAGCTTGGCAAAACATTCGCGCACTTGTTCGGCGTTGTTGTAATCCAAGGTGAGGGTGTGATCGGCCAGTACCGCAGGTACACCGGGTGAGCTGGGCACGCCCAGAGTGAGTGCGCCGGAGCCTGCTTTAATCAGCAGCGAATCCGAGTGACCGTGATAACAGCCTTCAAATTTAATAATTTTGTCGCGCTTGGTGAATGCGCGCGCAAGACGAATGGCGCTCATGGTGGCTTCGGTGCCCGAGCTAACAAAACGCACCATGTCCATATTGGGAATTAAATTACACAGCTTTTCAGCGAGTGTAGTTTCGCGCTCGGTGGGGGCGCCAAAACTTAAACCAAATTTGGCAGTTTCAATAACCGCGTTGATGACTTCCGGGTGGGCGTGACCCAGCACCATTGGCCCCCAACTTTGCACGTAATCGATATAGCGTTTGCCGTCCGCATCCCATACATAAGCGCCCAATGCTTTTTCAAAAAAGATGGGTGTGCCGCCTACGGCTTTAAACGCGCGTACCGGTGAGTTAACACCGCCGGGAATGGTTTTTTGGGCTTGTAAAAATAATTCTTCAGAGCGGCTCATGGTGATTCCTACAAATTAATAAATTTTTTGGTTTGTGCGGCGATGTCATCGGCGGAAAATAAACTGTGGCATACAGCGAGCATATCGGCACCTGCGTCCAATAATTGTTTGCCGTTATCCAGCGTAATACCGCCAATCACTGCAATGGGGGTCTTGCCAAATGCTTTACGCGCATCGCTAATTAACGAGACGGGGGCTGGGCGTGCATCGGGTTTGGTATTGGATGAAAAAAAACGACCAAAGGCGATGTAATTGGCGCTGTCTTTGATTGCTTGTTGCGCGAGTGCCAGAGAATCGTGACAGGTGACACCGATAATTGCTTGGCTGCCGAGAATAATACGTGCGGCGACGGGATTGGTATCACCTTGGCCCAGATGCACACCGTGGGCGCCAATCTCCTGAGCGAGGCTGACATCATCATTAATTAATAATTGCGCCTGATGTTGTATGCAGAGCGCCAGTAAACTTTTTGCTTCAAATAAGCGGCGGATTTGGTCGCCGGATTTATCTCGATATTGCACCAGCTTGCAGCCGCCGGTTAAGGCAGCGGCTACGGCGTAAAATAATTTGTCGCCGGGCAAAAGTTGGGTATCGGTAATTGCGTAGACTTTGCTGTTCATATTAAAAGGGTTTTACCACAACTAAAATGACAATGCCGACCAACAAAAGTACCGGCAGCTCGTTAAACACGCGAAAAAATTTATGGCTTTTGCTGCAGCGATCATCGCGCAGTTGTTTGAAATAGACGACGCAGGCATGGTGGTAAACGGTAAGCAGGGCTACAAGTGTAATCTTGCACCAATACCAAATCTGGGTGGAGTAATACTCCCAGCCGAGCCAGCTCATCCAGATACCAAAAATAAAGGTGGCGATCATTGCCGGGTTGGCTATGCCGCGCAGTAATTTGCGCTCCATAATTTTAAAGCGCTCGCGGCTGATCTCGTCTTCGCTCATGGTGTGATAGACAAATAGCCGCGGCAAATAAAATAGCGCTGCCATCCAGCTTACAACGGAAATAATATGGAAGGCTTTGATCCAGAGCATGATGTACCTGCGCTAATTATTTAATGGGATGATCGGGAGTGATTTGTCCCGGCGGCGGCTCTATAGCGGTTGTATCAATTGATACGGTTGTAGTAGCCGCGGGTTTTTCTTCTTGCTGAGCTTCTTGGATTTTCTTTTTATGCTGTTTGCCATAACGCACATTGCCGTAAGTTAACAAGAGTGCAGACATCAACACCAACAACATAATCGCGCCGCTGGGGAAACTTTCAATTAACTCTGACTCGGGCAGGCTGAGAATTAACAAAATAGTAATGAGTCCTTTAGGTGCAAACCAAAGCAGTGGCTCTATTTTTTTGTCGCCCGCAAAAAAATAGACTATCGCGATGCGAGGAATTAAATAACAGGCGACCAGTGCGGTCGCTAATATCCATACATGGGTATGCATTAAATCGGAAATTAGCGTGGAGTAACCGAGTAATACAAAAAAGAAGGTGCGAATGACAAATGTGGCTTCGGCGATCAAATGTTTAAATGTATCCAACTCTTCACCGAAGTTGTAACTGCGAATACGTCGTACCAGTGGTAGTGGTTTAACGAGAATAAAATTATTCAAAACCAAACCGACCACCATCACAATAACCAGTGGGGCTAAATGCAGTAATTTTGCACCGGCATACATGAGCGCGATACCGGCAATCATAGGTACAAAACGTACATGAGCTTCAATGCGGCTGATTAGCCAATACAAAACAATAGCGGCGATAAAACCAACAACCAAACTCAGCCCCACTGTGCCGACTGAAGTGAGTGCGCGCAGACCAAAATTACCTTGCCCTTCCAGCAGTGTGTAAAACAATAACACCCCGGCGATATCGGAAATCGAACTTTCGTAAATCACAAATTCACGTAATTTTGGTGAGAGTGATGCAGCAGCGGGAATGGCTACTGCGCTAGAGATAACCGCCATGGGCACCGCGTATAACCAGGATAAACGCCAATCAACATCAAAGCTGTAATGAATTAACGCGGCGATTAATCCGCCGGTAATTAGCAGCCCCATTAGCGAGCAAATGGTGGCGCGGGCAATAAGCCCGGAATTTTACCGCGTGACTTTTAAGTCCAGTGCACCCTCTAACACGATTAATATCAAGCCCAAAGTGCCGATAATTGGCAATAACATATCGAGCAGGGGAATGCTGAAACCAAAATAATCCAACACAATGCGCAGTAAAATCCCGCTAAAAATAAGCAGAACGACTGAGGGGATGCGAGAGTGGTGTGCAAAGGCATCGAACAAGTAAGAGACAATAATGATGCCGCTCAGCGCCAACAAAATCCAATTCAGCAATTCCAAATCTTTATCCTCAAATTAACAATATTAAATACGGTAGTAATTATTGATTTTGTCGCGCGTGATTATGCCTGCGACCTGCGCTTGTGATGTGGTGATATAGCCCGCTTCAACTTTTGCCGCTTCAAGTGTTTGCAGCGCTTCAAATAAGGTGGAGTCATCCGCGAGCGGGATTATATCCAGACGACGCGCCGGTATCTCTAATAAATTGATGGTATCGCTTGCGCCTTGCTGCGCTAAAAAAGCGGCCAAATCCTGACCGGGAATGATGTGTTTGTTATCGTCAAATACCAACCAGTGTGGGCGATGAGCGAGCAGCGTATTCGCTTCCGCATAAGACAAGGTGCTTGCGCAGATTTTGATATGGCGATCTAACAATTGGCGCGTGCCGGTTTTGTTGAGCAATTGTTCTGCGATTTCCGGTGTACGGAATTTGCCTTGGATTTTTAATAAGGTTTCAAATAAACCATTGCAGCGAAATGCCCAGCGGGTAGTGAGGCAAGCGATGATCACTACCAGCATGCTGGGAAAAATAATGCCGGGGTTATAGGTCAATTCAATAATCGCCATCATTGATGCAAGCGGTGCATTGAGTGTTGCGCCCATCATCGCGCCCATGCCCAGCACCACATAAAAACCAATCGGGCTGGCTGATGCTGGCATAAGGTTGTGCGCGAGTACACCTATGGCACCACCGGCGCAGGCACCTAAAAACAGCAGTGGTCCTATCACGCCGCCGGGCATGCCTACACCCAGTACAGCGCTGGTCACGAATAGCTTGGCGATGATAATCCCTATTAACAGCCAAAAGCCTTGTTGGCCAGCCAGCGTGCGCTCAATCGTGTCGTAACCTATGCCGAGAATCTCGGGAAAGTAATAGGCGGTGCAGCCGGTAACTAATCCAGCAAAGGCAAAACGCAGCGCGATAGGGCGGTTGAGGGCGAGGCGACACCAAAAGGCTTGCGAGCGAATATAGAGAGCGGCGAGCAGTGCAATAAAGAATCCGGCAAGCAGGATCAGTGGTATCTCCAGCAAACCGCCCATCTCACCGGTGAGCGGCGCAAAATTGATGACGTTACCAAACACAAGGTGGGATAAGGTCGTGCCTGCGACAGCGGCTAAAATCACCGGAATAAAACCGGCGATGCTGTACTCCATCACCACCACTTCCATGGCGAAAATCACCCCGGCCATAGGGGTGTTAAAACAGGCGGCAA
>CAXAVL010000125.1:0-12770 GCA_963971905.1 uncultured Cellvibrio sp. | reverse complement strand
TCTTCCAAGCCGCACTGCTGCGCCTGCGCCCAATCATGATGACCAACCTCGCCGGTCTACTCGGCGCGGTGCCGCTGATCCTCAGTTTTAACGAAGGCTCGGAGCTGCGCACGCCGCTCGGCATTACCATCATTGGCGGCCTCGCCGTCAGCCAGTTGCTCACCCTGTTCACCACGCCGGTAGTGTATTTGTATATGGAGAAAGTGCGAAATTGGGGGCTAAGAATAAATAATCCTGACAATCATCTCGCACAGACGAGCGACAACAATCGATAACATCAATAACACAAGTCATTCGACAACAAGAGAACACAAACATGAAAGGATCAATAACTCGCTGGCTCTGCTCCAGTTTGCTTGTACTTTGCACGGGAATTTCACCCCTCACGTTTGCCGCTGATTCACCCTTGCAGGCCTACACACGCAACGCCACTCCCCTTAGCGGCGAATGGAAAATCATTGTCGACCCCTACGAAAACGGTTATTACAACTACCGCTATGAACCCTTTGACCAGCAGGAAAAACCCTCGGTTAATGCATTTTTTACCGATTCAAAACCAAAGCTTCCCTCTGATCTGATTGAATATGATTTTGATAAAGCCGATTCGCTGCAAGTACCAGGCGACTGGAACACACAGAAAGAAAAACTCTATTACTACGAAGGCAGTGTCTGGTATCGAAAAACGTTTGCGGCGCCCACGGCGAAAAAAACAGATCGCCAATTTATTTATTTCGGCGCAGTAAACTATCGCGCCGATGTTTACTTGAATGGTAAAAAACTGGGTGTGCATATTGGCGGTTTTACACCATTCCATTACGAAGTAACCGGAAAATTAAAAGCGCAAGGCAACTCGCTGATTATCAAAGTAGACAACAAACGTCACGCCGATGCAGTGCCTACACTCAACACGGACTGGTGGAATTACGGCGGCATTACCCGCGAGGTAAAACTGTTAAACGTGCCGCACACCTTTATTCGCGATTACCGCATAGCGCTCACATCGCTAGCGCAAAAAACTGTTTCTGGCTCAGTGATGCTGGATGGTGCAAAGGGCGGCGAAAAAATTCAATTGCGCCTACCTGAATTAAATATCCAACAAACACTCAAGGCCGATAAAAATGGTAAGGCAAATTTTTCCTTTACAGTGCCCAATGCGCAATTGTGGTCACCAGAAAACCCAAAACTCTACGCAGTTACAATCGGCAGCGGCACAGATACACTGACCGACACGATTGGTTTGCGCAGCATCAGCACCCAAGGCAAACAATTATTGTTAAACGGCAAACCGATTTTTCTACGTGGCATTTCAGTGCATGAAGAATATTCTGCTGAAGGTGGTGGCCGGGTTAAAAACGCCAAAGAAGCACAAACATTATTGAGCTGGGCAAAAAAGCTGAATGCAAATTTTGTGCGCCTCGCCCACTACCCGCACAACGAAGATATAGTGCGCCTCGCCGATCAAATGGGCTTATTAGTCTGGTCAGAAATTCCTGTCTATTGGACCATCAATTGGAAAAATGAAGCCACCTACCAAAATGCCGAAGCACAATTAAGTGCGATGATTGAGCGCGACAAAAATCGCGCGGCAGTAATTATTTGGTCGCTCGCCAATGAGACGCCGGTGTCGGAAGCGCGCAATCAATTTCTCGGTCGCCTTGCAACAAAAGCGCGAGAGCTGGATAACACGCGCCTGTTAAGTGCGGCGATGGAAAAACACTATCGCAGCGACAACGCGAATATCGCCGTGGTGGAAGATCCACTGGCCGAGATTGTCGATATGGTGAGCTTTAATCAATACATCGGCTGGTACGATGGCCTGCCGGAAAAAGCAGATAAGGTGACCTGGGAAATCAACTACAACAAACCGGTGTTTATTAGCGAATTTGGTGGCGGTGCTAAAAAAGGCTATCACGGTGATACAAACACGATTTTCACCGAAGAATTTCAGGAGCACCTCTACCGAAAGAGTTTGACCATGATTGATAAAATCGATGGCTTTGTTGGCACCTCACCCTGGATTCTCGCCGACTTCCGCTCGCCGCGCCGCCTGCTTAATGGCATTCAAGACGACTACAATCGCAAAGGGCTCTACTCTGAAAAAGGCGAACCCAAAAAAGCATTTTTTGTATTAAAAAACTTTTACGATAAAAAACAAAAAGCCACTCAGGCCAATTAATAACATCTCTACACCATGGCTCACTGATGTATCAGTGGGCCATGTAACATTTTTTTATTACACCCTATTACATCTAAATCCACATAACTCTGTTGAATCGTTATTAACCCTTGTAAAACAGCGATTAATAGCGATAAAAACTTATCTTCTTATGGGTTAAAAAGCACAATTGCACTGCGGCTAAATCATTTGGTTCTAATAGATGCTCAGGTCAGTGATTGTTAATTTCTATCGCTTCGACAGCTCGCCATTGCACTGCTATATTTTTTAACATTCAACGTGCGCACGCACGGGAGAGGTTCACAGAAGGATTGGTTAAGATATATGGCATCCAAACCACTATTTGATAGCGCGGAATTTTATCGACGGGCACAGGTGCAACTGCAACAACTGTCGGCACGCCCTCCCATATTGGAATTAACCCCACTACAAATTGCCGAGCGCGAGCTGCAGGTCTATCGCCTTGCACTGGATTTGCAGCGCGATGAATTACAGCAACTGCAGCAACAGATGGATGAGCTTAATCGCCAGGAAAATGCGCAACTGGAAGCCCTGCGCACCAGTGCGCGGATATTGGAAGCATCGCAAAGTATCGCCAAGGTTGGCGGAGTGGAAATGGATGTTGCCACTCGCAGTATTTATTGGACTGATGAAACCTATCGCATTCACGACACCACCCCGGAAGAATACGTACCCGCTCTCGATGAAGGATTTGGCCTCTATCTACCCGGCTCGCGCGAACGTATTGCACAGGCACTGCGGCACGCCATGGCAACTGGCGAAGTGTTTGATATAGAAGTTGAAAAATACACTTTTAAAGGCAGAAAAATTGACGTGCGCACCACCTGCACCGCACAAATGGAAAATGGCAAAGTGGTGCGCTTAACCGGCATTTTTCAAGATATTAGCGAACGCAAACAAGCCGAGCGCCGGCACCAACATCACAATCGTATTCTGGAAATGTTGTTGGCCAAGGTGCCACTGCAAGAAACATTAATACAATTAGCAATGGACATAGAAACTTTGCTGCCCGGTAGCTTTTGCAGCATCATGCTAGTTGATAACGACGACAAGCATTTACACAGCGCGGCGGCCTATGGTCTACCCGATTTTTTTATCGACGCAATAAATAAATTGCCTATTGGCGAAGGCATGGGCGTATGTGGCAGCGCAGCATTCTTCTGCCATAGGGTAGTCATCGTCGATGTGCACTCGCATCCATGGACAAAACGCTTTAGCGAAATTGCAGCGCGCGCCAATATTAATTCCTGCTGGTCGCAACCCATTTTTTCTGCGCAGGGTACGGTATTGGGCACCTTTGCGCTCTATCATCGCCACAACCGCAACCCTTCCGATGCTGAAATTCATTTAATCGAAAGTGAGGCGCGCCTGACGTCACTCGCGATTGAACAATCCCACGCTGAATCACGTTTACATTTGGCAGCAAGCGTTTTTACCCATGCCAACGAAGGTATTTTAATTACCGATGCGCAAGGCAATATTATCGAGACCAATGAAATTTTTAGCCAAATTACCGGCTATAGCCGCGATGAAGTGCTCGGCCAAAATCCGCGTCTATTACAATCCGGGCGGCACGACGCTGATTTTTATACTGCACTCTGGAATGATTTAATTAACAAAGGCGACTGGCACGGTGAAATTTGGAACAAACGCAAAAACGGCGAACTTTTTGCGGCATTAATGACAATTAGTGCGGTGCAAGACATACACGGTGTTGCGCAAAACTATGTGAATTTATTTACCGATATCACGCCGCTTAAAGAGCATCAACACCAACTGGAATATATCGCCCACTATGATGCTCTCACCGGTTTACCCAATCGCGTGCTCTTGGCCGATCGTTTAAAACAAGCGATTGCCCATTGTCATCGCAATGAGCGATCACTCGCGGTGGTGTATCTCGACCTGGATGGATTTAAAGCAGTCAACGACCAACACGGTCACGATATGGGCGATCAACTTTTGGTAAATGTTGCGCATCGGCTTAAAGAAGTGCTGCGCGAAGGCGATACGCTGGCGCGCATTGGCGGCGATGAATTTATTGCCATCATGGCGGATTTAGAAGGCCCCAATGATCACAAAACTGTGCTAAATCGTTTGCTCAGTGTCGCAGCAGAACCGATTCTGCTCGAGCAACAATTGCTGCGTGTATCGGCCAGTATCGGCGCCACACTCTATCCGCAAGACAATGCGGATGCGGATCAGCTGCTGCGTCATGCCGACCAAGCCATGTACATCGCCAAACAAGCGGGGAAAAATTGTTATCACCTGTTTGATGTCGCCAAAGATATAGCCACCAAACATCACCGCGAATCGCTTGAACATATTCGCGTAGCGCTGGATAAAAAAGAATTTGTGTTGTTCTATCAACCCAAAGTGAATATGCGCACCGGTGAGATTATTGGTGCTGAGGCGCTGGTGCGCTGGCAACACCCCGAGCGCGGCATCCTATCACCCTCCGCATTTTTACCGGTGATTGAAGATCACCCGCTCAGCATTGAGCTCGGCGATTGGGTCATCGACACCGCTCTACAACAAATTTCACACTGGCAAACCCAAGGCTTAAAAATGCCAGTGAGTGTGAATGTGGGTGCGCAACAATTACAACAGAACAAATTTGCCGAGCGCCTCGCGCAACAACTTGCACAGCACCCGGATGTCGCCGCCGATTTTTTAGAATTGGAAATTGTGGAAACCAGCGCGCTGAAAGATATAGCCGAAGTCGCCGAATTAATGCGCGAATGCCGCGCGCTGGGAGTTCATTTTGCAGTAGATGATTTTGGCACAGGCTATTCGTCGCTCACCTATTTAAAACGCCTGCCTGCGGGACTATTAAAAATTGATCAGACCTTTGTGCGCGACATGCTCGACGACCCGGATGATCTGGAAATCGTAAAAGGCATTATCGGTCTAGCCAATGCGTTTCACCGCAAGGTTATCGCCGAAGGTGTAGAAACTATCGCACACGGTGAGCTATTGATTCCTCTTGGCTGCGAGCTCGCTCAAGGTTACGGCATAGCCCGCCCTATGCCAGCGGCAGACCTACCCGAATGGGCGGCGAATTGGCGGCCTCATAGCCGCTGGACAGCAGCACAACCAGCGCGCGCCGCACATTAAATCCTATTTATAAACGCTAATTCTCAGATTGTATTATTAACAATAAATCGTTACCCTTCGTTCATCTTTTTGCCTCTTTTGGACGACAATAACGATGGCCATTCTTGATCGCAACTTCAACCTCTCACAGCGCATGGTGCAAGAACTGGGGCGCACGATTATTTGCGGCGAATTCGCCGATGACAGCCTGCCTACTGAAGCAGAACTTTGCGAAAAATTTGGCGTGAGCCGCAGCGCAGTGCGCGAAGCGGTAAAAATGTTATCCGCCAAAGGTTTGATTACCAGCAAACCGCGTCAGGGCATTCGCATCCAACCCGAAGATCAATGGAATATTTTTGACCCGGATTTACTGCGCTGGACCCTGGAAAGCCGCCCCACCCTCAAAGTGCTCAAAGAATTTTTACAAGTGCGCATCGCCATCGAACCCGAAGCAGCATCACTGGCTGCCCGCTACGCCGACGATAAAAAAATTGAAGCAATTGAACACGCACTGGAACGCATGCGCAAAGCTGAAGAAAACAGCAAAGAAGATCTGGAAGCCGATATCGCCTTCCACATCAGTATTTTGTACGCGAGCAACAACCGTTTTTATATTCGCTTGCGCGATTTTATTTCCACCGCTCTGCGCGTCAGCATCAGCCACACCAGCCCCATCAAAGGCAACCACGACGGCATTGTTGAAGATCACGCAAAAGTCTTTAACGCCATTAAAAACCGCAACCCCGAACGCGCCAAACAATCCATGCTGGCGCTAATTGATGAAGCATTGAATTTTATTGAGGATGCGATTGCGGCGGGGGAAAAAATTTTTTATTTTTTTTAAAAAAAAAAAAGAAAACCCGGATTATAGAAATAATCCGGGCTTTTTTAGCGACTCAATTCAACACTCGATAATATAAATATTCCCATGCCAATTGCACGCTATACAGTGGCGGGTAAGAATAGTCTTCTACTTCGGCAACTTTATATTTTGGCGCCTTAAAATCAGGGTGATGAAATAACTCCATCCAATCTATTTTTCCGCTTGCGCCCAACTCTTTATAATCCTTAATATGCCAACTTAAAAAACGATTGGGATACTTTTTAAAATAATCTACTGGTTTTACTCCGCCAACCATCATCCAATAAATATCAGCTTGAAAGTAAACATATTTAGGATTGGTATTCTCCAAAAAATAATCATAAATTTTAGTGCCCTCGACCAACTCAAATTCATCTGCATGATTATGAAAAGCAAAAGTAATGCCCTTTTCACGGCACAATTTCCCAATCGCGTTATAGTAATCAGCGTACCGTTTCAATTCTTCTTTGGTGGTCACAGATTTAAGTTGATTGTTTGATGTTGTTATATATTTTACGCCAGCCTTCACATGATCATCTATCGTCTTTGACCACCACTTCAAGGCAGGCTTCCAATTATTATCGGTGGGCAGGTCATGAAATGTCATAGAACCTAAAAACTGCATTCCATTAGACTCAACCAAGCGGCGAAACTCGCTTGGTGACATGCCGTAAAAAGTACCACTGTCATATACAAATGTTTCAACATAGCTGTAGCCCATGCGGCTCAACTCCCGCAAAGTTCCCGCTGGGTCTTTCAGCATTTGCTGATGAACAGAAACCAATTGTATGCCGATATCTTTATCTTTCGGGTTAGACTTTATATAGCGGGTTTGCCAAAGGCTTTTACCTGACTCGTCAAATCCTTCAAGCAATACATTGGTAGGGGTTTGAAAGTCGAACTCGACACTCATATAAAAATTGCCCAGCATATCCACATCTTGCATTTTCCATTTATTCTCCGATACAAAACGCCCCTTTCCTTTAAAAATCACGCCCTCCAGATTTTGCCCCAAGGCGATAATTTGGTCACTCCTGGAGTCATAACCAATCAACTCTGTAAGCAAGGCTTGGTACTTTCCATTTTGATATTGCAGCACCTCAACCTGCATGGATTGATTACCCATGGTTGAAATATTATTCATCTTAATAGCCGGAAATTCGCCCACACTATCCGTATCAACATGAGCACTGCTTACCCAATGCCCCACATATTGATGCAAACGGTCAGCTTGCGACTCAATTGAATATTGCGCAAAGAGGTTTTGACTACAAAGAAACATCAACACAAACCACGTTATAGCTCTCATATTCCTGACCTGTTATTTTTTATATAGGGTTCGCTCATTCAAACCAACGTAACAAATTACCAGCGCCGCCGGTATCGCACGTTATTATTTAAACAACAACTGAAAGCATAACAATCACCAGGTTCAACCAAATATAGTGACTTGCATTTCTAATTGAATTTTTACAGTTAATTACTCATGAGGAATACGCGCAGGGCAAACACTAAAAATCGGGCTTACGGCTGGATGCGAAAAATGATGACGATTTTAAATGCCGTGGCGCGGGATAATTGCGAGTGGCAAGCAAACTAAATATGCGGTGCGGGTATTGATTTCTTACCACAGTCGCTTGTTATACGATTTATGACTCATACACAAATGGCTTTGCAAATGTAAAGGCGGCCATACTTGGCCCCGCCTTTTGCAAAAGCTCTAACCTTTCCTTTCCTTCCGTGACAGATGGAATGTGCCCCACTGGAACCCACCACAGCGCTTGGTGAGGCTTTGTCATTTTATTAAACCATGCATCGCGATCACGAATTAGTTCAACGTGAAGTGATTTATATACATAATTTTTTAATGAATCAATATTTTCCCAAACACTCATATTGACAAGCAATAATGGATCGTCGAAAGCTTGTAGTGCAGTGGCGTCGCCCTCTTCAGTTTGGAGCCGCCAGACAAAACCGGGCGAATTATCCGCGAGTGAATTAATTTCAACCAAACGATCAACAAACCCTTTCATCAAAGCAGAGTCCATTGGGGCTTGCGCATGAGCTATATTAATTTGTGCCAGATGATATCGATTCATGTCATTCCTTACTCTTCGTATAAACTGTCCAGCGCACGCAGTGCGCGGGTTGCAGCACTTTGTTATGCCTTTAAATTACCCACCATACCCACCTTATAGATTTAGCTTTTTCTTTCTCGAATGTAATAATTAAAACATAGTCATCCATGTGGGATGGAACGAAATATTTAAATTCAGTGGTAGATTTCTCGGCGGGTTCGCCCAAGTTAGAAATAACCTCTTCTGTTGTTAAAGAGGACAATGTTCCTCCAAACGGCAGGCTGAAATTTAATTTATTAACCTCTAATTCCATGGGAACTAATTCGCCAGACTGCTTCTTTACCGTTTTTGTTGAGATTCCACTCACAGTCTCCGTAACTACAGAGAGCTCATATTCCTCACCTTGCGAGAAACCATTTTTTTGTTTATATGACTTTTCTCCGAGGTCAGTTATAGCTTCTGCTACACCCGCACCGTACGCCATAAGCTCAAACAGGTTTTCTCGTTGAAACTTAGACATATCGTCATCAGCCAGCGAGACATTCATAATGAAAAGCATTGAAATAAAAATAAGTCTATGCATTAATTGACCATAATTGCATAACGTTCAGCTCAGCCGCAGATTGTAAGTTGGTTTTTTGTGGAATACTTTTGCGCAGCAAAACCACAAAAAAGCGACTTACAAGCTGTCGAGCACACGAAGTGTGCGGTGCTGGAGCGGCTTGTTAAGTATTTGATGGTTTGAGGCGTAAAAGAACACGTTCTTGAACCGCCAACTACCTGCGATTGATAAAAAATAACCTGCTCAAGATTACTGCATTTTCCCTTATTGGCAATAGTTCAAAAAGAACGCCGACTTTGCGCCGCAGCATACTTTTAGAAGCTACCTGCCATTGTATTTCACAGAAACCTCAGCAAATGAAAAACCCAACAGACTTGTACCGTGCTGTGGTGGGCAGTGTGCCGAACTTTCTGTGAACGTATAACGATTTCGTTTGAAACACAGACGAAGACGAGCAAAAGGGCGTAATTGCGAACTTTCCAAGTACCACTCTCGCTTAGTGTAAACACGGCTTCAAAAGTGCGAAAGTATTTACGGCGGCACAAAGCAAAAACAAAAACTCAAATATTTAACGTTGCGGTAAACGGCAGAATTTAAGTAGTTTTTTTGTGGAAATATTTTACGAAGTAAAACCACAAAAAAGCTACTTAAATTCTGTCCAGTGGAGCGAAGCGGAACGATGTTTGACCGCCTTGTTACGTGATAATTTTTTGTGATGAATTTGCCGAAGCGGGAGTGAGCTTTTGCTTTTGCCTTCCAGTGCAAACTAACACGCTTAAAAATTGATGGAACTTTACCCAAAAATGGGAAATAACAAAAGCTGAATTTAACCAAGGCCGAACTTGCATTTCGGCTTGTAAAGCAAAACCTGCAAGAACACAAACCAGACAAAACTTTCACATTCTTCAAATCGCTACAGCGCACAAACTGGACGAAGCAGAAAACCCAAAAACATTCATTCTTCAAAAAATACCGGTTTTGCTTTTGCGAACTTTCAGGATTGCACAAACCAAAATTCTTTGGCCACGTAACGCCGAGCTAAGCGGCAGTTTTTAAGTTGCGGTTTTGTGGAATACTTTTGCGCAGCAAAACCACAAAACCGCGACTTAAAAACTGTCCAGCGCCGAAGGCGCGGTGCTTGAGCGATTTGTTAGGCATTTGCTTTTATTTCGCCGCACAATATTTCAAGTGCTTTTAATGGTAATTGCAAATACGTTTGATCAAGCTCAAGGTGAAATTCAAGTTTATTTTCATATGTTGCTTGAGACCAAGCAATGCCTGTAATAGAAATTTTCCCGCCAGTTTTAGATTCAAATTTGAGCGTAAGCTGCTTTTCTAAAGGCACGAACTCTGCTTGGCCTTTTAATGTTTCGTATAATTTCCGCAAACCAATTGCAAATAGCTCAATATCAGCAGAGTCAATCCAAGGATTGATGGTTCCGCTAAAACAGTTAACACGTATTTCAACCGAAATTTGAGCCCAGCCCTCCGTAGAAAACGAAGTTGGAATTTCAAGCTTTACGTATTCAGACTCTGAGCCAAACTTAATTATGTTCATTGCTTTGTTAGGCTACTCTTTATTTTCGCGTTACATAAATAACAATGTAAGTAAAAATTAATATTATTGAAACTGATGTTCACTTACTGAATTTTTTCCTGAAGTAATTGTACATACCGAAAAACATAGCAGATAGAAAAAGGGTATAAATACCGGCAACAATGAAATAGTTAAGACCGATCACCTCTAACTCATAAAATGAAGATAATGCTGTGACTGGCAAAAACCACATAGCTACAGCAAGAAAGGTGACAGAAGTATACGGAGTGTACCAAGGATGAGAGGGCTCATACATAATACTAAATCCATGAGGAATACTGCTTACAACAATAAGAATTATGTAAATAACGAAGGGGATAGATAATATTACTTTCTTCATTCTTAATATGCCTAACGTTGTGTTCAACCGCAGTTTGTAAGTAGCGCATTGCGATAAACTTTGCGCAGCAATTCGCTAAATGCGCTACTTACAAACTGTCGAGTGGAGGCGCGAAGCGCCGGAACGGTGTTGGAACACTTTGTTATGTATGTTTAGAAAACCACACATGTTCCCGACAGCATTTCACCAAAAGTACCCTTAAAAAAGAATGGTTTTTCCTTGCCGTTTGAATACTGATTTATTTGAAGATAGTCAATTGTATTGTTGGGAGTATAAAGAGTAACAACTTTATATCCATTTTCATTCGGCAAGTAGTCATAAACCGTAGGCATTTTACCGGACATTACATTAGAGATACCTGCTCCCGTAATTACGCCAGTTCTGCGGTTCACCACAAATTCCTTTCCTAGATAGCCCGACACTAGATCAGATTTATGGTTTAGTGTTCCGTTATTTTCTAGATTCACAGCGTCTTTAACTGTGCATTTAAAATCATTTACAGCATAAGCTGAAAAAGAAAGCAGACTAAAGAAAAGTATAAGTATTATATTCTTCATGGCTCTTCTCTTTACATAACGCCAAGTTCAGCCGCAGTTTGTAAGTAGCGCATTGCGAAAAACTTCGCGCAGCGATTCGCTAAATGCGCTACTTACAAACTGTCGAGTGGAGGCGAAGCCGTAACGGTGCTGCAACGCCTTGTTAAATTTTTTACTTAAATTGAGAAAATACAGAAACAACCTTGTTTGCCATTTCTTCCGTTCCTTCGCCCCACATTGGTAAATTCATAACAACCAATCCATTCTTGGTTGGATATAACAAGTTTTCATTTAGTTTTGCAGACTCAATCTGTTTAAGCGCAGCTGCCTCATTTTGACAAACTATTAATGAAATAGGCAATGGATAGCCTTTAATTTCCAAAGCTGCAGCAGATGAGACCTCTGAATATGGGAGCATACTTCTAACAGCATAAGGACGAACCTCAATTCCATTTTCGTTAAAGAATGCAGCCATTTGATTTACTACTGGCTCTAGTGGCGCAATAGGACGAAAAAAAGTTCTATATGTCCACTCCGAAATAAAGCCGAGACATACTATAAGAATAACTAAAGCAGCAATTTTCATATTAATTTAACAGTTTATTCAAAGGCCTAAGCCGTATATTTGCGAAACACGCCCACTTTACATTACCGAAATATGCCTAGCCATCGATAAGTTAGATTGAAGCAAGAAATAGATTTGAAGATATACGGTTCAGTATATTTGAAAATATACGGCCAACTAAATTTAAGAGCCTAACGTCCGCGTCAGGCACCTTACTGCTCTTATAAGCTGTTGCGGTTCGTATACTCACCAACCTACGGGACTATCTCAACCTTCGGCGGCGTGCTTCGCGAAGCGCGCCCTACCTGCAGAGACTAGATGCGAATTAGAGACTATTACAGCATTTTCTGCCAGTTTGAATTACAGGCTATTACCCCATTAGTTTTCCCGTAAAAAAACAAAAAGCCAACATTGCGTAAACAATGTTGGCTTTTTGTTTAACTCGCCCTCCTTGGTGACAACTCAATTAATTCAACGTTGGGGTAGTCCAATCTACCCAGTCGTTGATATTGGCGGTTGCGTTTGCGCGCGCATTAATTCCGCCGGTAGTCGCCGATTCTTTTTTCAGGAAGCGGCGAATGTTGGCTTGCAGTGGCGCTTTGTGTTCCGGGCGGATGGAGCAGTGTGAGCCGTCGGCTACGTTGGAGTGGTAGGTGATGGAGCTGGTTGCGCCGAGGGCTTTGTACACTTCTGCACCCGCAAGTGCCGCTGCGTGTGCTGATTTTGGCCCGAGGTTGGCGATGTGCGGGTTGTCCATAATGAACAATCCGCGCGGTGCAACTAGTGCAATAATTTGATGCGTATCTACCGGTAAACGTTTTGTATCTGCTGTGTAATTACCGAAGGCATCGCCCAACCAATAAGTTTCACCGTAGGCACTGCTTGGGCTTTGTGCGCCTTCGCCGGGAATACCGCGCCAGATGGGAACGCCGCCGCT
>CAXAVL010000124.1:0-12773 GCA_963971905.1 uncultured Cellvibrio sp. | reverse complement strand
AGTTGGCGATTCGACTATGCTATGAAGATGGTTTCTCCCACGAAGAGGCGGCAACTATTATGGGCATTCCGCTCGGCACTGTGAAAACACACATCGCGCGCGGCAAACAAAAACTGCAAATTCTTTTGGCATCCTGGCAGGATGCTCTACCTCAGTGAAAAAGTGTTCAAGCGAGGTCGTGTTATGAACGATACAAATTTCGATGATTTTTTACGGCAGCAACTGCAAGGCTCTAGTCATTATCTGCATGACGGTGATTTTAGTGCGAAGGTAATGGCTGGCCTACCGGAACCTCGGCGTCTTAGTCGCTGGCTGGAAATATCGATTGTAGTAGTGCCGGTTACGGTGATTGCACTCTTGGTGATGAGCCAGTTTTCTTTGCGCGATATTATCCAACCGGTTTACGCTTGGATGCTTACGATGGACATGGCGAGTTTAATGTCACTGGGAGCCGCAGCCGTTTTTGCTATGTTAGCGGTACCGCTGTTATTGATCTTCAAGCAAAGATCTTTTTTCTGATGAGTGGAAATGTCCATATCTTAAGCCGTGGCGTTAACATTCTTTGTCTGAAAATCGTTTAATTACCCAAAGTAATTAAACGATTTTTTTTAACTTCTGAAAAAGTAAATTGGCAATTATACCTAGGCTTCAATGGCGTAAAAAGCCCTATGAAGTTTGCGGATTCATTGAGCGGCTGCTATACCCAAATGACTATTAAAGGGCATGTTGATAATTCATTTTTATCTGTGCAAGCGACCCAATATGGGGCGTAAAGAACAGATCCCCTCCATCTGAGGCTCGGCCAATGTTTCGCTTGACCATCGCAAAAAAATTAATGTTGTTAGTGGCTATTGCCCTTTTGGGGTTTGTGATTAGTCAGGGTTATTCGCTCGGAGTTGAGCGCGCCAACAGTGGGCGCTTGGCTGAAGTTGAGCAGCGCATCTATCCTACTTTGGAGTTAACAACAATTAACCTTGGCTCGCTGTTATTAATGGAGCAACAGATCAATAGCTCAGTGACAACAGGTGATGAGCAAGCCTTGGCGGATGCAGATAAACACTATCAGGAAATTCGCGGCAATCTGCAAAAGTTATCCGCATTAAGTGGCGACTTGTCGGTACAAGTTAAAGACATAGATACGCAATTACAAGATTGGTATACCACTGCTGTGCGCATCGCAAAAAGTTTTATTGCGGGCACGGTCGACTTTGAAAAAGTGGGCGCGGAAGCCGGCGCTAATGCCGACCGATTAACGGCGTTGAGAAAATCTTTATCGAGCATGAAAAGTGAAACAGCCAAACACTTTAATGAATCTATTAGCGAAACGATTTCAGCCTCAAAAAATGCGACCAGAATAGCGTTGATGATTGCCGTATGCGTAGTAATCGCACTCTTGGTCATCAGTGTGGTGACGAGCCGATCAATTACCTCGAGTATTAATGAAGTTACTGCATCACTAAAAGAGATGTCTTCCGGCGAAGGTGATTTAACCAAACGAATTAATTATGCCGGAAATGATGAAATTCTCTATCTGGTGAAATATTTCAATGCGTTTGTTGCAAAGTTGCACGGTTCTTTCGCGCATGTTAGTCAGGATGTGGGCGGACTTTCGCAGGTGGCTGCACGTTTAACTAACTCCAGCGCTAGCAATAAAGAACGTATTAATGAGCAGGCAATTGCCATTTCAAATATGCGCACTTCCATTGAAGACCTAATGAAAACGGTTAATGAAATTTCCGAGTTTGCCAATAATGCATCGCATCAGGCGCAGGACGCGAGCAGTGCGGCGGCGCGCGGCAAAGAAACCTTGGCGACGAATGTCTCTACTATTAGTACCTTGGCGGAGGAGGTACGCAGTGCGGCAGGTGTTGTTAATCGCTTTGAAGAGTTCTCATCCGATGTTGGGCAGCTGCTTAACACAATTCAAAATGTTGCTGAGCAAACGAATTTACTCGCGCTTAATGCTGCAATTGAAGCTGCCCGCGCGGGTGAGCATGGGCGTGGCTTTGCGGTAGTGGCCGACGAGGTACGTGGGCTTGCGGTGCGCACGCGTCAGGCGACTGAAGAAATTCATAAAGTGATCAGTGAATTGCGGCAGGTCTCGGCGAACGCTGTCACCGCAATGCAGGGTAGTGTGGAACGCGCCAATCGCGGTGTGGAAGCCACTATGGCATCGGGCGAAGTGCTGAATTCTATTTTAAATAATGTCGAAACTATTAGCAGTATTAATGAGCGCATTGCCGCGGCAACGCACGAGCAAACCGTTACATTTTCTCATGTGTCAGAGCATGTGAATGGCATCTATCAAAGTACCCAACAGGTCACCACTAGCACTAATGAATTGAATGAAATTAGTCAGGATATTGGTCACATCAGTCAAGAATTACGCAAAGTAGCAAGTCAATTTCGCGTTTGATTTTTCAGGGAGTTCAGGCACAGGCAGTGCTAAACATTAGGAGAGACATAGTAAATGAAAAAAATTAGCTCACATCGTAAAAAGCACAGTCTTGCATTGGCAATTACGCTCTGTATAGCCGCGCCTTTGGCACAAGCAGGCGATCTTAATTTATCTGGTTTTTTATCGGTTGGCGGTGGTTTTGTCGATGATGAAAATAGCCCCGCCTACAACGATTATAGCGAAGAGGATCTTACCTTCGATAAGAATCTTTTAGGTTTGCAAATCTCTGGAAAAGTTAACGAAAAACTCTCGGCAACTGCTCAGTTGATCGCCAGAAGCGAAAATGATTATGAGGTTAATGCGGAGTGGGCTTATTTAACTTGGCAGGCATCTGACACCATTAAAGTCCGCGCCGGGCGCTTGCGCACACCGTTTTATATGTATTCTGATTTTCTCGATGTAGGTTATGCCTATGGATGGATATCGCCGCCTAGCGAAGTGTATTACCTGCCATTTAATAATGTCGATGGTATCGATCTTTACGCGACCCAAACATTGGGCATGTTTGATACCTCAATTCAAGTTTACTTTGGTAGCTTTGATGATCAGTTGACATTGGACGGAGTGCAATCTGAAGCGAAGACACGCAATCAAGTGGGCATTGCGGGTACCCTTGGTAAAGATTGGTGGACCCTACGGGCTGCGTATCACCAGGCGGATTTGTCGGTTGATGTCAGTCCAATCGCGATTAGTTCCACTATGACTATCGGTAGCTTTGCAACGACTCTGACTGCATTGGGTTACCCCAATAACGCCGAGAGTTTGTTGGTGGAAGAGGAAGATGCGGTCTTTACCGAGCTTGGTATCAATATCGATACCGGGCGCTTTGTCGCCGCGGCAGAGTATGTTGAATTTGATCCGGGCGATGCAGTGTTTTCTAAAAATATTCGCCAATTCGTGATTGCAGGAATCTGGTTGTTCCATATAACCGGCTCGCAAGCGAAAGATGAAGCAGCTGACCCCGCCGCAGGTATTCCAGCAAATCAAGCGATGCCGGTATTTGGCAGCACCAATGTGCTGATCGGCACTCTTGATGCTATTGCAGCATCACAGGTCACTGAACGCGAGGTGTTGTCACTCGGGGTGCGTTGGGATGTTGCATCCAGTACAGCGCTCAAATTTCAGGTGGATGACGTTGACAACAAAAATGCTGGCGATCAGAAAGTTTTTTCTGTCGCTTTGCAAACCGTGTTTTAGGAGCTGCCATCATGAAAAAAACAATTCGCTTATGGGTAGCTCTTTTAGCTATAGGAGTTGGTGGTTTTTCCTGGGCAGAAGTCGCTGTGATTGTTCACCCTTCTACAACATTTAGTTCGTTAACCGAAGATGATATAGCGCGCATTTATTTAGGGAAAAGCAAAAGCTTCCCTGATGGTTCTCAAGCTGTTCCGGTAAATCAAAATGAAGGTGCAGCACCTCGCGAAAAATTCAACGAATCGGTGTGTAAGAAAAATGCCAGCCAATACAAAGCTTATTGGTCGCAGTTGGTGTTCACTGGCAAGGGCACCCCACCGAAAGATGCAGGTGATGATGCGGCTGTTAAAGCGTTGATTGCGGCCAATCCTAATATGATTGGTTATGTTAATGCGGCAGCGGTGGATGGATCGGTAAAGGTGGTTTTTAAAGTACCTTAATGGCATTGAACACAAATTAATCCTTAAAACCCGCACTCGCGGGTTTTTTTCTGAGCAATTAAAATCCCTTAAATCATCTAATTAGGCTAAAATGCGCGCCTTTTTTAGCCGTTTATCCTTATTTATTCCTTTTTAGTCGCACTGTCGCAGAGAAAATTACCCGTGATTTCCACCGCTAATATCACCATGCAATTTGGTGCCAAACCGCTTTTTGAAAATGTTTCGGTCAAATTCAACAACAGCAATCGCTATGGATTGATCGGCGCCAATGGCTGCGGCAAGTCCACCTTTATGAAAATTCTCGGTGGCGATCTTGAACCCTCTGCTGGTCAGGTCATGCTGGAACCCAACGTTCGTTTGGGTAAGTTGAAGCAGGATCAATTCGCCTACGAAGAGTTTTCGGTGGTGGATACGGTGATCATGGGTCACACCGAACTCTGGGCAGTAAAAGCCGAGCGCGACCGTATTTACGCCTTGCCCGATATGAGCGAAGACGACGGCATGCGTGTGGCGGAACTGGAAGTGGCCTTTGCCGAGATGGATGGCTACACCGCAGAATCCCGCGCGGGCGAATTATTACTCGGCTTGGATATTCCTATCGAACAACACTTTGGCCCTATGAGCGCGGTTGCGCCGGGCTGGAAATTGCGCGTATTGCTCGCGCAAGCGCTGTTTGCCGATCCAGATGTATTGCTGCTCGACGAACCGACCAACAACCTCGACATCAACACTATTCGCTGGTTGGAAGGCATGCTCACCCAGCGCAACAGCACCATTATTATCATCTCGCATGACCGCCACTTTTTGAATTCTGTGTGTACCCACATGGCGGATCTGGACTACGGCGAGCTACGTGTATATCCCGGCAACTACGACGATTACATGATGGCGTCGGAGCAGGCACGCGAAAAACTATTGAACGAAAACGCAAAGAAGAAAGCGCAAATCGCCGAGCTGCAAACCTTTGTGAGCCGCTTCTCTGCAAATGCGTCTAAAGCAAAACAGGCAACCTCGCGCGCCAAACAAATCGATAAGATCCAGTTGGATGACATCAAACCGTCAAGCCGTGTTAGCCCTTATATTCGCTTCACGCAAAACAAAAAATTGCATCGCCAAGCCGTGACATTAGAGGGTGTAAGCAAGGCCTATGATCGCCCACTGTTTACCGATTTGAGTATGCAAGTAGAAGCGGGTGAACGTATTGCCATTATCGGCCCTAACGGTGCGGGTAAAACCACATTGTTGCGCTGCTTGTACGGTGATTTACAGCCAGACGCGGGCACGGTGAAATGGGCTGAACAGGCTGAAATAGGTTATTTCGCGCAAGACCACGCCGCCGACTTTGCCGATAACGCGATAGTGTTTGATTGGATGAAACAGTGGACCAAAGGCGATGAGCAGTTAGTGCGCAGCGCATTGGGTCGCATGCTTTTTTCAAACGATGACGTAAAGAAAAACGTCAAAGTGTTATCCGGTGGCGAAAAAGGCCGCATGCTGTTTGGCAAGCTCAGCCTTATCAACCCCAACGTGTTGTTGATGGATGAACCCACCAACCACTTGGATATGGAATCGATTGAAGCCTTAAACCTCGCGTTGGAAAACTATCCCGGCACCTTGATTTTTGTTAGCCATGACCGCGAATTTGTATCCTCACTGGCGACCCGCATTATCGATATGCAACCAACGGGTTTGATCGATTTCCACGGTAACTACGAAGATTATTTGCGCAGTCAGGGCGTTTACACCATGTAATGCTTTGCGCTGTTATCGCCTGATTTAGAAAACCCCCGTATTGATTTCCATTGATGCGGGGTTTTTATTGGGTGATAAAAAATTAAGGGTTTTTAACCGATAATTAGCGCGCGTTTTAAGGTGTGGCTATAGGTGGTAATTCCGCGATCATATCGGCGCTGGTTATTTTTGTGCGCGCCTTACTGCTCAGCAGTTCCAAACTATTTTTTGCATCATTCGCTAGCCAACCAACCGACTCATCGGGGTGGCTCAGTAAATTTTCCAGCGCGGGAATATGGCGCTCATTTCCGGTGGCGCGCAACGCGAGCAGGGCATCCAGTTTTACGCTCACATCCTCATCTTTTAGCAAGGGAATAATCGCATTTGCCGCGTCGGCATAGTGGGTTTTTGCCAATTCAGTTAGCGCTTTGCGACGCTCGGCGGGGTTGCTGCTGTTTAAAGCGGGCTTCGCTTCACTGATCAATAACGCCATCAAACTGTTATCCCCGCGAAGCGATAAGGCTTGCGCGACAACTCGTTTTAATTCTCTGCTTGTTAAATTCTGGTAAAGAAAATTCAATTCTTGATTACCCAGCGCAGCGGAGTTTTCAGCCAAATCTGCAACCACTTTGCAGACGATGGCAAGCGATTGCGGATCGGGGTTTTCTGCCACAAAGTCGCGCAACTTTTCTCCTAAGGTGCGCGGATCACCAATAAAGCGGGTGCTTAAATCTTTGCGCAACTGTTCTATATCCCGCGCCGGGTTTGCCGTCGTAACGTTTTGAGCTTGCGTTGGTTGCTGCGCTAACTCCAAGGTGTGGATTTTATGTTCAAGCGCAGCAATCTGTTCGCGTTGCGCAGTGCCATTTAACAGAATGCACAGCACGCCATAGCTCAATGCCGCGCCGATACATGCCGCCAGTAAAATATGTTTGTTGGTATAGCGGGGGATACTCATCGTTTGTCTCGCATTATTATTGTGTGTTGATCGATTAAAAAAGGGGCAGGAAACCCCGCCCCTTGTGGCCGCATCCCATCAGCGATTGGTTAGGCGTGCTTAAAGATTGCCGTAACCAATTGCACCGTTGCAATGCAGCCATTCACTGCCGCCATTGCCACCACCACAAGCACCGTTTTGGTAAACGCCGGTATTGTAGGTTTGTGCTTCTGATTGACGCACACTGCCGTTAACGCTGATGTAATCCACTTGCACATCGCGGTTACCAGAATCATTGAAGAATTCTACCAGCGAGCCGCCCGACAAATTGGTTGTTGCTGTGTAGTTGTTCATACCGGTAGAGAGCGTCCAGGTTTGCACTGTGGTGTTGTTCACTTTCAGGCGAATTTGCTCCTGACCGGTGGTGCCTCTGGCGCGTACAACGATGGTTTTACTACCGCCAGAGGGTGCTGAGCTTGAGCTGCCACCGCCGCCGCTACCACTGCCCTGACTTACGGTGATATCTGAGCTGCCGTTGCTTTGGTAACCTTCAGTCGCCAAAACCTGGTAGTTATGGTTCCCCAGATTCAAGCCCTTGCTGGCCCAGAAGTTTGCGTGGTTGGCAAAGGTGATGGTGCCGGAGATATTGCCAAACCCTTTTTTGGGATTACGTACACTGAAGTATTGATAGAAAGTTTGGTTGCCATCGATTGAGGGTTGGTTAACGCGTTGGCAACGACGCACATTATAGGTTGCACCATCGCTTTGAAAGCTGCCGTAGTCAGTACCACCAGAGCAACTGGCGGGGTTATAAGAACCGTAACTTTCAATCACGTAGTATTCAATTAACGGACTACGAGTCCAGCCATAGAGTGCCAAATAGGAATTTTGGCTGTTGTTCACACCGTAATAACCCGAATAGCTGATTACGCGCGAACTGGAACCCGGGTTCCAGCCCTTACCGCCCACCCAATTATTGGTGCCACTGTTCCACTGGGATGCGTAACGACCGCCAGAATGCAATGTCATAGACGCGTTACCTGAATCCTTCCAAAAGGTGTAGTAAAACCCGTTATTGGTACCTGTTGAGTTGGAGGTGAGGGTTTGCGCGCTCACCGCCGATGTACAGAGTGCAGCAGCGCAGATAAATGAAGAAAATACCGACTTGGTGTTGATTAAGTGTTTCATTATTAGACTCCAGGAAAAGCCAACCAACCAATACCGCCATAGAGGATGTGGGCCGTTTGGGGATTTCCCTGTTCAATGCGAACAGGCGTTAATCGGATGCCATACAGTATGCTTGTTCTTGTGAATCACGAATTTTAAAAACCGGCCTGGCAATCCGATAGTAGCTTTTTTATTGCGTTATTATCTTATTGTCAAACAAACCATATATATAATGGTCTTATTAACCATATGTCTATTGTCTTTCTAGCAACTAATGTTGATTAGCTCTCACTTTTCCCCGCTTTTTTGACTAATAAGCTCTAGTTTTTAGCGATTTTCTACGTATTTTTTGGTTGGGAAAAAAGAAATAGACGCCATGTTTTTATTGGTAAATAGGTGTTTTTATTAGGTTCCAGTCTTGGGCTATGGCGCGGCTATTACCGGCAATTCGGCGACAATATCGGCGTTGGCCAGTTGGGTGCGCGCTTTATCGCTCAGGTTTTGTAAGCTGTTGGCCACCTCTTTTGCCAGCCAACTCACGGCCGGGTCGGGGTGATCGATCAGCGCCTCCACTTGCCGCACATGGCTTTGGTTGCCGGTAGCCTTCAAAGCAAGCAGCGCATCTAATTTGACACTGGTGTTGTTATCTTGCAGCAGCGGTGCAATAGCATTAGCGGCGCTGGCGTAGCGTGTTTTGCCCAACTCAACTAGCGCTTGTTGGCGCAGGGTGGGGTTATCGCTGCTCAGATTAGCTTGGCTTTTGGCGATTTGTTTTTCCAGCAAACGGTTATCACCGCGGGTGGACATCACTTGGGCGATAACCCGTTTCAAATCCGGGTTGGATTGGTTTTGGTAGAGGGATTCCAATTCGTAATCCGGCAGAATTTCGCGATTCTCCGCCAGATCAAACACACTTTTACTGACAATGGCGATGCCGTCTTTGTTCGCATTCCCCGCGAGCAGCGCATTGGCTTTTTCGGAAAACGAACGCGGGTCGCGATCCGACAGGGTGCCTAAATCTCTGAGCAGTTGTTGGCTGTCCGGTTCTGTCTCGCGCAATGCTGGTTTGTTAACGGCAAGCTCAGGTGCGGTTTGTTTCTCGCTCGAAGAGTGTTCGGTGGCGCTGGCATCGAACTCCGGTTGCCCGAATGAATCAACTGTGCCTGCGGCAAAGAAGCGCGCATCCTGTAATGCGTCTTCTTTTTGAGCGAGCAACAATTCCAGATCCACAATCCGGTTTTCCAGAGAGCTAATCTGCTCGCGTTGGAGGGCATCATCATCGTTCAAGATGAATGCGCCATAAGTGAGTCCTGCGCCGATAAAGGCAGGTAATAAAAAGTGTCGGGTGAAGTTGGGGCTAGTCGCCATTGCTGTATCCCTCGTTAAATTTACTTTTATTATTTTTAGAGTGATAAAAAAGGGGCAGATAATCTGCCCCTTTATTGGTTACGCCTTCATATTTATGAGCCGGGCAAATAGTGGTTTACAGATTACCGTAACCTATGGCGCCGTTGCAGTGGAGCCACTCACTCATCCCGTTTCCGCCACCACAGGCACCGTTTTGATAAACACCGGTGTTGTAGCTTTGCGCTTCCGATTGGCGCACGCTGCCGTTAACACTGATGTAATCAATTTGTACGTCGCGGTTGCCAGAGTCGTTGGTGTATTCCACCAGGCTGCCGCCAGACAAAGAGGTGGTCGCGGTGTAGTTGGTCATAGTGGTAGAGAGTGTCCAGGTTTGTACCGCGGTGTTGTTTACTTTGAGTGTGATGCTTTCACCACCGGCAACTCCTCTGGCACGCACTACGATGGTTTTGCTGCCGCCCGATGGTGCCGAGCTTGAGCTACCACCACCTGAGGTGCCCGCGCTAACGGTGATATCTGAACTCCCGGTGCTTTGATAGCCTTCGGTCGCCAGAACTTGATAATCGTGGTTGCCCAGATTCAAGCCCTTGCTGGCCCAAAAGTTGGCGTGATTGGCAAAGGTGATGGTGCCTGAAATGTTACCAAAACCTTTCTTCGGATTACGCACACTGAAGTATTGATAGAAGGTTTGGGTGCCATCAATCGATGGTTGTTGGGTGCGCAGGCAGCGACGCACGTTATAAGTCGCACCATCGCTGGTGAAACTGCCGTAGTCAGTGCCGCCAGAGCACGATGCAGGGTTGTATGAACCATAACTTTCGATGATGTAATACTCGATCAACGGGCTTCTGGTCCAGCCATAGAATGCCAAATAGGAGTTTTGCGAGCTGGAAACACCGTAGTTACCTGAATAACTAACTACCCGTGAACTAGTGCCCGGATTCCACCCTTTGCCGCCCACCCAGTTGTTGGTGTTGCTAGTCCATTGCGAGGTGTAGCGACCGCCCGATTGTAAGGTCATAGAGGCGCTGCCGGAATCTTTCCAAAAGGTGTAGTAAAAGCCGTTGTTGGTACCGGTTGAATTGGAGCTTAAGGTTTGTGCATTAACCGCGGTTACACACAGAGCTGCAGCACCAATAAGCGAGGTCAGGATTTTTTTGCCAGTTAATTTCATTATTAGATTCTCGTAAATAGCCTCTCAACCAATACCGCCTATAGAGGAGGAGGGACCGTCGAAGGTTGATCCTGCCTGTTGCAGACAGGTGTAATCGAGCACCAAACAGGCTTGCTGTTATTGTTAAAACCACCCGGTTCCCGACGTATATATGTATACAATTGAGCTAGTTTATTGTCAATAAAACTATAAGCATATTGTCAAATAAACTATATAACTTGAGAGTACTAATAATCGGTTATTTAGCTCGTGTACTTTGGTAATCAAAAAAGGGGAAGCGCATTACCCGCTTCCCCTATTTGTGTTACCGATAAAGGCTCACATTGAGCCAACCTCGGATTGCCTTAGTTACATACTTGTCCGCCACCGCCAGGACCCTGGCTATTACAGGTGCTGGTAGTAATACAGCTGCGGTTATTTTCCCAACCCCAGCCACTCGCGGTATTGGTGCAAGTGGGGTAGAGCGTGCCCCACCAGTTGCATTGGCAATTGCTGCCGGTGCTAACACTGCTGCGGCTGCTACTGCTGGGCGTTACAGGAGTGCTGCTGCGGCTACTACTGGAAACGGCAGGTGTGCTGTTGTTCGATCCGCCAGAGGGTGCAACTGCACGGCCAGTAGCCGGGTCAATGCGGCCCGGGCACAAGCCTTTTGCACGCAGGTTCGCCGCAATCTGTGGGATCGCTGCGTTGGTATTGTTGTAGTTGGCATCGTGCATCAGTATCACTTGGCCGTTTTGCAGTTGGTTGGCAGCATTGGCGATTGCCGCTGCGCTGGCGCCGTTCCAGTCTTGTGAATCTACGTTCCAGGTCACTACCCGTAAACCGAGGTTTTGTGCAGCTTGATTTACATTAGCATTGGTCTCGCCATAAGGTGGGCGGAAAATAGTAGGCTTGGCCGCTCCCGCATTTTGAATTGCCTGATTGGTGCGATTCAGTTCATCGTAGATTTGCTGATAGCTCAGGTTAATCAGGTGCGGATGGGTATAGCTGTGGTTTTGGATTTCGCCCACGCTCAACAATGTTGGGATCAGGTTGGCGTTGGAGGCCACATAATTACCTTGCACAAACCAGGTCACCGGCGTCAGGTTGTTTTGCTTAAGCAAGTTCACCAGAGTGGTGGAGTTGGCGCCAGGACCGTCGTCAAAGGTGATGCCGACATAACCAGAGCAGTTGGCATTGTTGCCACCTGAACTGCTAGTTGAGCCGCCGGTATTGCCGCCACCTGTACTGCCGCCGGAGCAATTGCCGCTAAAGCAGTCATAGGTATAACCAAACCCTATCACACCGTTGCAGTGCATCAACTCGGAGTTACCGCCACCGCCGCAAGAACCATTGGCGTAATAAGCAGTGTTGTATTCCATATCTTCTGCCTGCCGGGTTTCGCCATTGACGCGAATGTAATCCACCACTACGTCGCGGCTGCCGCCATCATTATCAAACTCTACTTGAATATCGCCCGACGCAGTGCCGGTATAGTTTAAATCCTGAAAGCTGGTGGTCAGATTCCAGCTGGCTACGGTCGCGCCACCGATGCGCAAATTGATGTGCTCACCACCTGCGACGCCGCGCGCACGGACCACTACACCGCTACCCGTCGTTGCTGCAGAGCTGGAGCTAGAACTAGGGCTGCTGCTAGCCGCTGGCGTGCTGCTTGTGCCGCCGCCGCTTGCGCCTTCGCTCACTGTGATGTCTGAACTACCGGTGCTCTGATAGCCTTCAGTCGCCATTACTTGATAATTATGTGCACCGAGATTCAAGCCCTTGCTCGCCCAAAACGCGACATGATTGGCAAAGGTGATGGTACCTGAAATGTTGCCAAAACCTTTTTTCGGGTTGCGCACACTGAAGTATTGATAAAACGTCTGGGTGCCATCGATAGATGGCTGTTGTACCCGCTGACAGCGGCGCACGTTGTAAGTCGCGCCATCGCTTTGGAAGCTGCCCATGTCAGAGCCGCCAGAGCAGGAAGCCGGGTTATAAGAGCCGTAGCTCTCGATCACGTAATACTCAATCAGTGGGCTGCGCGTCCAACCATAGAGCGCCAAATAAGAATTTTGGCTACTAGTAACACCGTAATTGCCTGAGTAATTGATGGTGCGCGTGCTGTTGCCGGGGTTCCAGCCTTTACCGCCGACCCAGTTGTTGGTGTTATTGGTCCACTGGGATGTGTAACGGCCGCCAGCTTGTAGCCCCATAGAGGCACTGCCAGAGTCTTTCCAGAAAGTGTAATAAAAACCGTTATTGGTGCCGGTTGAATTGGAGGTTAAGGTTTGCGCGCTAGCACTTGTTGCATATAAAGCGGCAGCG
>CAXAVL010000123.1:0-12827 GCA_963971905.1 uncultured Cellvibrio sp. | reverse complement strand
CCTGATACGGATAAATAGCCCCTTTTTGCGCGGCATCGGCATAACCCTGCGCAGCCGACTCCAAACTGCGCACACTGGTTGTCCCTACCGCGACCACCCGTTTACCTGCCGCTTTAGTGGCGCGCACGAGTTCACAAACTTCGGGCGACACATCCATAATTTCTGAATGCATCTGGTGCTCGGCGATATTATCGACGCGCATATTCTGAAACGTCCCCGCGCCCACATGCAGCGTAACAAACGCAATATTCACGCCTTTTTCACGCAGCTGCTCCAACATCAACTCATCAAAGTGTAAACCCGCAGTGGGCGCTGCGACCGCGCCCTGCTCTTTGCTGTACACGGTTTGATAGCGCTCGCGGTCGGCGGCAACATCGTCCCTGTCTATATAAGGAGGCAATGGCATATGGCCGATACGCTCCAACACCACCAACGCCGGATCATCGCCCAGAAATTCCCACTCAAACAAAGCGTCGTGACGCGCAACCAATTGCACGCGAGTGCCGTCCTGCAAAATAACCTGCGAATCCACTTTGGGTGCTTTGCTGGCACGGGTATGCGCGAGTACGCGGCGATTATCCAGCACGCGCTCCACCAAAATCTCTACCTGCCCGCCAGAAGTCTTCTGACCAAACAGACGCGCGGGAATCACGCGGGTATTGTTAAACACCATCAAATCACCCGGCTCGACTAAATCGAGCAAATCGGGAAATTGCTTATGGCTGAGCTGCCCGCTCAGGCCATCCAGCTGCAATAAACGACTACCGCGCCGCTGCGCAGCAGGCGCACGGGCGATAAGGGCATCGGGCAATTCGTAAGTAAAATCCTGGCGGCGCATACAATAAGACAACTTCAAAAAGATTGGCGTTAAAAAGGCCGGCAGGGTAACCCAATTTAGGGCTGTTGCAAAATCAGACAAACGGATTAATCCCGCAAATAAACTGCTTTTTGATCAACTTGCCTAGTAATTGAATCAAGAGGATAAGTAATTGCAGAGATTATGAAGTTTTTGTAATTAGTGTTTGACAGCGGACGGCAAATCATTAAAATGCGCACCACTCGCCAGTGTGGCGGAATTGGTAGACGCACCGGATTCAAAATCCGGCGCCCTTAAAGCGTGTCGGTTCGAGTCCGACCACTGGCACCAATCGAGTAAAATCAAGGGCTTACAGCAATGTAAGCCCTTTTTTTATTGCCCAAAATAACCCCGAACAGCCCCACAAAACCCACCAAGGGGGCACAAAGGGGGCACACATTAAAAACACCCTCAAAACGGCATCATTGCTGGCTTAGCCCAAAACTCGCCACTGAAAGCGACCTTCAATTGCTATCAATCCCCTTCAAAGCCTGAATTACCTTCCCCCAATCAAAGCCAATGCCTATACGGCTTGCCTTCAAAACCATGTTTCACAAACTCAATTTTTTCGCAGAAGCCGCAGGTCGGGGAGGAGTGAATTTCCAGCCCTAGTCGTCTGCTCCTTGCATTTTTCCACCCCAATTAGGTCAACACATAAAAAAAGCGACCAAAAGGTCGCTTCATCGCATCAAATCACTTAACTATTGTTGCTTTCCGGTTGGCTTGTAAGCTTCGTATTTGCTAACTAAATTATAGATATCGACCGTCTTGTCACGAATGTATTGAAGGTCTTCACGCTTTCCGTATTGTAAGTAAAAGTGCATTTTTACGGCAACAATACTTAAATCCACCATTGCAATATTAATATCAACAAGCTCTCTAAATTCTGAGTCCAAAGTCCATACGTGGTTTTTGTAAACACAATCAATTTTTTCTCTATTATGTGAGTACGCCTTTTCCCAATGCCCCGTTCTAAACTCATGAAATTGATGGTGGTCATCAGGCATACTCTTATTAAAACCAGCGGTTAATTTTTCTAAGTGATTTAAAACTGCACCACCCCATGCATTCTGGACTTGAACTATTTGTTCCGGTGTCAATTTCACCCTAACATCAGGGCATATATGCTTAATCCTTTTAGATTCATCTTCTGCTGCATAAACAGTTGAATATCCTAAAAGCAGTAAAACAACCAAAAAAGCACCACAACATACATTTATGCTTTTATAACGCCCCATTTCAAACCTCCATTTTTGTTAAAAGGAAATATCTTCCATGATTGACCTTTGTTGTGCAACTACCCCTCCACAATCGGATCAAGCCTGCTCTTAATCGCATCAGCGCTGCCCTTTTGGCCGCTGAACGTGCCGGCTTGAATCGGTGGCTGGGTAATGAGTGGGGAGCCATTATCGGTGTATTGGTGGGTGTGGCTGCTTGCCGTGTTTGCTATGTCTGCTACCACTTGAATCAATTCACTCAAAATTTGCAAAACGTTTTCACCTTCACTACCAAGCCAAACCTTTCCACCATCCTGCACTTTAATAATTTGTTTCAACACCGCAAATGAATCGGCGATGTTACCAATGCGCTGAATTAAATCGTTGGTAACTTTATTGTGTTGGTTTTTCCCCACTGCAATACGCAAATTATCGACAACAGCAACATGGCCACTTCCACCGCTCAACAATTTAAGCGCGCCCATTGCCTCAATAATTTTTGCGCCGGTAATTTCTTCAACGCTGTGCTGCCTAACTTTTACGTGATGGATATGCGTATCCAACAGCGATTCAAAAGTTTGGACCAGGTGATGCAACGATTGGTCGGTAATGTTTGCGTAAGTCTCGCGTGACCAATTGCCGTGTTCATCTGCGCGCTGCACAACCTCGGGCGCTGCCTGCAACACTAACTCACCCGGCACCACACGCGGAACGCTCAAGCCATCGCTTAAAACCGTACGAATAAAAGGCTTACTCGGCAACCCATAAGCAAACGCGAGCTCAACAATAGCGCCCGCCTCCGGGAAACCAAAAACGCCCCGCTCCAATCCGCCGCATGAAGCCGGTAATGGAACTGAGCGCAACAAGGGGAATAGTGGGTCTGGCTTATCTGTTTCATCCAACACGCGCAAATCTACTGCGTAACGCGGGCGAAATTGTTCACTCATCCCCGGTGTGAAGATGGGATCACTCACCGCCTCTACTCGCGCCAACATTGGCAAGTGGTAATCCCCCAATAGCTCGGGGTTTTTCCGCATTACGATACGGTCGATTTGATCTTCCAACGTGTCCCCCACGGGTTTTTGTCCCAATCAATTTGCATATGCACATCACTAAAATGCACATTGGTAATTACCTCACCCGAGGCCAGCACAACACCTGGGCGAAACTTAGTAACCGCTGCCAGTGTCGCAGAATTTGATACCCCTGACTTGCTGCGCAACTCCACCGGCACATCAACCGGCTTGCCCGAAAAAAAACTATCATCCCAACTACCCACAAACACTTTGCCATCGCCCTGCTGCTGCCAAATCATTTTTGGGATCTGAAATGTGCGCGCCAATGCATCCATTACGTGGTAACCAGAACCAACAGAATAAAAAACGGGTGCCGGTGTTCGCGCATAATCTTTATCAGGCGTCACAAATTTTAATGCAGTCTCTTTGCTAATTTCAGCCAGTACACTTTTCAACGTGCAATTACGCAACGCCAGCGGCAAAATTCTATCTACTGTTTTGGTTAACTCGCGGCAAAACATCCGTTGTTGTTTTTTATCGATAGCAAAACATGTCTCCACAATCCCAGTAAACACAACATCTAATTTTGATAAGTCATAACCCATTGCATACTGCACAATGCCGCCATTAATCACCGCTTGATGATTAACATTAAAAGCAGCAGTACCAGGCGAAAATAAAAAAAGGCGAACATCTTCACTCACTAGTGATAAAGGTTCGCCATTTAACGTTAGCTGTTTATGTAATTTCATGACAACGCCTTATCAGCCGCAGCCAAATAGCGCTCAATACCCGTAACTGGTGCCGCCTCATCCTCTGTAGCATCATCACCACTTGCCACAGTTTCACCCGGTGCGCTTTGTGCCGGTGCAGTTGCCAGCGGCTGGCGTAGCTCTGTTTTTTCTGCAACGCTTTTATACTCCAGCAACGCAAAAGAAACGCCCCACGCCTTCAACGAATAATCCTCACGCACTTCTAGCGTGTCAGTAAATTGCACTTGCCGAACCTTCATAGCATTCGCCGCAGGCTCAACAATATCGTAAATTGTTTTATTCCCACTCGATGTAACAGACTCGGCCACAGAAACCAAATCAGTTAAATCATTAACGTCAACAAAAGGGATTAAGCAATACACATTAATTATTTTTGGCTTAATACCTTTGTGCGCAGTATCGGTGCCACTCGTTTGCGCACCCAATTGCGTTTCTTCAAAACGCAACGAAATAGAAATACGCTGTTGTTTATTCGGCACAGTGTAATTACCCAGCATCATTGCAACATACCCCGCAAGCCATCCAACTCACCCGGCGCGCCGGTTACCAACACACAAACCGCCAACGGGTACTCATAACCCACATCGCCATCAATTAACGCACGGCTGGCCGCGTTCGGTGTTGTGTTACTCATAAAATAAAACTGCCCAGCACCGCCACTAAAATTTGCCAACGCACTATTCGCATCCGCTTGAACGTTCGCAATTAAAGCTTCCTTCTTTTTTGTAACAGTAACCAAATCTGTTTCAGCAGACGCACCCGCAATAGAATCAGCATCACCCAGCGCCACAACCGCACCCACAGCGCTAGCAGCAGTCGCAATCACGTTACAACCAGCCGGTGAAAAATATTTAAATCGCGCATTCATACCAGCATCAGGCAACAGCACTTTGTCATTTTCCAGAGTTGCCAATTGCGCACAACGGCGAGCGCACATAAACAAAGTCGGCTCACTAATAACACCCAACACCGCATTTAATTTTTGATGCATATCCGCATAACTGCTACCACTTACTAGTAGCGCCAAAAAATCCAACGTTGTAGTGGGGCGATGAACATCTAGCACATCACCCAACTTTCTAGCCGCCGCATTAACCGCATTGCGGGAAGACAAATGGCGATAATGCCCCACACCCTGCGCGACACCCTCACACCACGGGTGAACAACCACACAGCGCAACACAGGTGCAGCCAACGAATAAATATTACTACGCCCAACCTGAGCGCCGCTGGTTGGCTCTGCACTCGCATTAGGCACATCTATACCAGGCGAAGCCAGCAATGCAGCACGCACCGCGCCCACATCGCTAGCAGTTGCAGCCAAGCTCCCGCTTACACTGTTGAGTGCATTCGTTAAAAAATCCGGCGAAGTAAAAGCAACATTATTCCAAGGCATAATTAGTTGTTAGCCCGTCCCCATTGGCGGATGTGGGCCTTGTAAGTACCACTACCAGAATCAGCCAATTTCAAGGCTGAAAGGCGTTTTACCTCAACGGTAAAAGTTCGCTTTCTAGGACTTACAGATAAATCAATTGCGCCATCCTCCACGCCCTCGAATTCATCGGCCAAGAAATCGGCCTCTGCATTTTTTTCAAGAAGTGGTCTCACAGTTGGCGTAACCGTTCCAGTGTTTCTGCCATAAATAGTAACTTGCAGGTAAGTACAATCACCGTTAAGTAAAATGGTATTTGACGCACCTGTAAGTGTTTTTGCCTGCTCTGTGTTAATTCCCATATTTTCACCAAAAATAATTGTGTTGATATTTCATTAAATTCAACGTTAAAAAAACATTGCTTTAATACGATGAGCTTTTACTCGCGAACTTTTCACGCTGCTAGCGTAAAAGTGTTTTGGTATGGCAACAGGGGTTCCATCTTTTTCAATTGATAATTGAAAATAATAAGTTTTGCCTGCAGTTGTACCCTGCGATGGCTGTAACCACGCGTCGAACGTCCCGCCATTGGCAAGTGGGTCTGCGCTAGTGTCCGGCTTAATGAATAAACCCGGTACCGTGCTTGGGTTGTAATACAGCACCGCCCCCTCAACCGTGTGCCCATGGTCAGAAAATATTTTTCCAAACAAACGCTCATCGTCGATTATCGCGCCCACAAAAGTTTGCTTGCTCCACCCGGTTGGACGGGTAACGGTTTGTGCTGCTGAGGCGGATTGACCAGTGCGTGAAAACGTAAACGTTACAGAATTGTCTAGAACCGGATAAGTGCTAGCTTCAGCCCAGCCGCTAATTGAAAAATTTGTTGACGTTGAATTACCGCTAATGATTGACGCGGTTACGCCCGCACGATTTGTTGTAATTGAATCAACCGCGCCATCAAAACCATTGTGCGCAGCAGGAACTGACGTTTGACCAACGGTGATTGGGTTGCCGTTGTTTATCGTTGTTACAGTGGCATTGTCCTCTGATACATTGATCGCAATTGCAGACCAGCGTTGAGCGCCACCTGTAACCGTCCATGTGGCAGAATTTGTGGCACCGGTTGACAGCTCTTCGCTTATCTGGTGCATAGCCTGCGTGGCGCTTCCGCCTTCGCTCAAGACAGTTTGACCACCAGTCTCACCTATTGCCGTTGTATTTACATTGTTTACGGTGAGCGAGTACAACGTTTTGTTGTTGTTTGCACTGGCAACGCTGGCCGAAGGCGACGCGCTATTAGCGTAATTGAACGCGGAATATGTTAATGAGTATGTGTTGTCAGACGCTAAACAAACGGCGCTTATTGCAAAAAAATATGTTGGGTGTCTAGCGCGAATGTTCGCGGTTCCGACAGCAGGGTTAATTATTTTGTAGAAAAAATGCAGCTGCCCAGTTCCCCCAGCATCGGCGGGTATCTGGGAGACTAGGGTTGCATTAACACCGCCGTACTCAACTAGATCTGGCAGCGGTGTGGTTGCGTTTGAATTGTCTGCATATACGAAAACCCAAAGCTCTTTTGCCCCAACTGGCACCGTATACGATTGTGTTAAAATTATGTTCGCGGCTGCGCCCACAGGCGATATTGGGTTGGAAAATGTAATAGCCATTATGTGCCCTCGTAAAAGCCGCGCTGGCTAATGTAAATGTTGTCGTAATGTATGTCGAATGCTGGACTGCCCCCTGTTGGGGCTTGCGTCCAGTCGCCGAATGATAGGTAGGCAATATCACCGTTAGTGTGGTGTCGATTGAATAAGCCGGTGGCCTTTACGTAGTCAACACCGTCAATATTCACCCATATCTCACCGTTGTTTATTTCATTTCCTGCGGTTGTGCCGTCATTAAATTTTATTTTTAATCTAAAAGTGTGCCACCCAGTCCCCCATGCGCTGCTAGGGAAATTAGAGCCTGCGCTTATTATGCTTGCGCCATTGCCCCAGCTACGGCCAACCCAGCTTTTATTGCTACCGTCTAGGTTTAGAATTTGCTGAGTATCATTACTATTCGTAGTTCCGTCACCAAAACCTACAAAATTCATCCCGCCGTTATCGATACCCGTGTAATCAAGAGCAAAGGTTGTATTTGCAACGGTATTAGTTCCTCCCGTAGCATTTCTCCCGAAAACTTTTAAAAATTTCAGGCCATGCTTGGCGTTAGGCATTTTTACATCGAATTTTATGTACAGCTCTTTATGGCCATTTGGCACATCGAAATGCAGTGAGTTATAGATGCCGCCCTGAAATTGTGCCAGTGATGGATAGTCCATCCGTAACGCGCCGTCTTGTATATAGGGTGACCCATTGGCTACACCAAAAGAGTATCCCGCACGAATAGACGGTGGGGGAAGTGTGCCCTCACTAAAATTGGCTCTACCTAGTAGTCGAATACGCGCAGACCCGTCAGGGTTTATAAACGGATCAATCAGCCCTGTGTTTTTATTAACCGGCCATTTAACTTTTCCTGTACTCATAAATAAAAACCTATAACCGATTTTTTTAATAAAAACTAAAGAACACCCGCCTTAACCAACAACGCTTTAGAAAACAACACATCCATTTGTGTTTCGGTTAACCCCAGCTTTTCAATAACAAACAAAACCATTGGATTATCGCGTTCAATATCAATCCCGCGACGCCACGAAATTTTAATGCGCGCAGGTGTGTCAGGGTGGTTAATTAAATTTTCTACCGCTTCGTAAAGTCCTTCTTGTTCAAGAACAACTTCTGCTTGGTAAGCGGTTATTTTTAAAGGCGCAATAACACGCGGTGTATCACCTGTGGGGAATGTAATAACCGGCATTATTTAATCCTCACGTAATCGATTTGGTCATTGGTAATATTTGCAACGCCATGCCTATGCACACCTACATAATCAGGCGTTGAATAGTTCACTTTCAATACCGCTGAACTTAAAGGAGATGTGTTAGCATCAAAAATGCCTTTTCCAGCCATCACCAAATTTTTAAAAGGGACATACATAGCATCTACACCGGCCAGCTCTACCGCTGAGCGTGAATAGTGGATCAATTTAAAATCAATCAGGTTTGCAGTAAAATAATTGCCTGTGTGTGTGTTAATTACTAAACCGCCTTCAACTGCATAAACCGTAAGCTTTGTGCCAGAACTGTAAAACAATGAATTTTTTACCAAATATTCTGGCAACACATCAATCAGGTTATTCCACGTAACAAAATCAGACGTATATTTGTAATAGCGGTCAGAGCCAGACTGCCCCATCCAAAAAAACTTACCCAATGCAACACACACCTGCTCTTCAACAAGTGATCCTATGGGTTTCAAATGCGAGCTAAAAGATGAGCCGTTGTTAGTTGTTTTGTAATAGCTCGATGTATTTTTACCAGCCACATAAAATGCGCCGCTAAAAAATTGAATTATAGGGGTATAGCTAGAGCCGTTTATTGCTGCTGGCAATGTGACTGCGGTGTTAGCAGTGCCGCTTGTTTTAACCACAGCATTTACATCATTATTAACAACAAACATTGCGTTAGTTCCACTGCAAGAACTGCGCACTGTGTCTGGTATTCCAGCCGATAACCCGCGGGCAAGTGCGGCGTCACTAAAAGTAGTTCCGCCATCTGCACTGTAAGAGGTTCTAATCCCTGTCGCATCATTTGAAGCAAGAACAAAATGCCCGCCCACGTATTCAACTGTCATTGCTCTGTTTGGCAAGTTATGCGGTACAGCAACAAAGGTTGTTCCAAAATCATGGCTTACAATCACATGCGTTAGGCTAGCGCTCGCAATAACAATATTACCCAAACCATCATCAGCGGCTTTGGTTACGCTGCCTGCTGTGCTGGCCTGCGCGGTGTAAACCTGTTGGCCGTAGGCGCATGTGCCGGGGTTATTTAGCGCTTTCTCATAGCCTGTTTTACTGTGCAATAAACCCAGCGCTAACCACTCATAGTTGTTGTTGTCGGTAAATTTTTCGCCCGCAAAACCAAACTTTTGTATTGCGCCAATCGGAATGGAATCACCGTCTCCCTCTGCGCTCGCCGCAATCACAATTAAATCTTCAATGGCACTACCTGCACCCAGTGCGTTTGTAATTCGCTGCACCTGCGCATCAACAATTGTGCGGTCAACATACACACCAGCGCTCACTGCTTTTTTTGTCGCAATGGCAACATCTATCACCTGGTCAAAGGTGGATGCATTGGTCAGTGCGTTAATGCGCGCCTGTAATTGGGTTTTTAATACAGATAAATCAAACATGCTGGCTCCTACAGTGCAGCGAATAACAAACGGCGTAAACGTTTAATGGTTGGGTGTGCGTCCAATTGGTCGGGCTGCAAAGCACTGTCCGCTTTTGCGCCCTGGGCAGATGTTGCAAAAGTATTAATCAGCGCACCGGGCACTACACGTTTAACGCGCAAATCTGTCACAACACCCGCCGCGCTAATGCTGGCCAATTTTTCAAAAAAATGCGGTCTGCCTGCACTGTCAATAAAATCCACCAGCGGTGTACCAATGGGCGATGTAACAAACACAGCGGTGGTGTCGCCACCGCCAAAGGTTGCGGCGCGGTACACCTCCACGTACACATCCACATTCACACTGTCGCCAACAGATACCGCCGCCGTTTTTTTAATGCGATAGCCTTCAACGTAACCCACGCCCGGCTGAACAAAATAATTGCTTGATGCACCTAACAGCAGTTGAAAACCATCGTTAAAAAACAAACTGCGGCCAAAAAAATCGCGCATGTCTGTTATCAGTGCTGCGTCAATGTTGTCCAACAAATCCATAAACGACACTTGCCATGTTTCAGCGGGAACGGTTATGTCGGTAATCGCAGAGGCGTTGTTGTACTGCATTAAAAAATTGCGGGTTAAGGTGTTGCCAACGGTTAGCCCTGCGGTTGCGTATTTGTATTGGCGCGCTAGCAATGTTGTTACGCCCAGCAAAACGCCATCGGCATCTACCAAGCCAACCCAGTTGAAATAAAAATTACCCACAGTGGGGCCAAGAATAATGCTGTACACCACTTTGTTGTCTGCAACATACCCATGCGCCGTTTTTGGCAAGGTCGCCACAATGTGTTCCGGTGCAGGCAAACCTTGCGCCAAATTAACCGGCGCACTACCGTCTAGTCCTGGTATATCGGCAAATACAAAGTGGGTGGCATTCAGCACCAACCCATTGCCCTGTGCAAATGCTATTTTGCTGCGACCTGTATTAACAATTGCCGATGGCATTTTTTACCCCTTAAAAACTCGCCGAATCAAAAGACCACTCGTTACCAAACTCAACAAACGCCACATCCAAATCAATATTGGAAATAGTTTCAAATTCGTAACGGCGGCATGTGCGCCCGTAGGTTTCAATCAACACCTGCAGTAATTGTGTGTTACCTGCTAACTGCCCATCTGAAAGGCGCAGGGTAATTACATCCCAATCTTTATCGGCAGAGCGTTCTTCAACCTCCACATAACCAACACCCAGCCGCACAAAAATGCGTTTAATGCCCACCACAGAACCGGCATCAGCAGCGTTGGCAAATGCGTAAGCCACACGCTTGCGAAAAAGCGCTACAGGCTCACTTTTAAAGCGGGTTATATCGCGCTGCCATGCAATTAAATTCAGCACGGCGAGCGTGCAGGTTAATGGGTCAGTTTGTGTGAGCGGCCAGCGCAAACTGGTTTCTATTTTTTGCCAAAACGCCTGCGCCGCTTTTACTAAGGTGGCAGAACTGTTTTTGTCATTCCAAAATGGCAGGCTGATTTTAATCATCGGTGTCTACCACCAACGTATTTAACCGGGGCACACTTAACCCGCTTTCAATATCCGCAAGGCTAAAGTTCACGCTCGCCAACAGCGGAAACAAACTGTGTAACTCGCCACCCAATACCGAAAATGAAAACAGTGAAAACGGCTGTGTCGTGGTCAGTGAATAATTAGTGTTTTCGCGGAATGCAGCGCGCACCGCGTTGGTTACATCGGTAATTAATTGCGCAATGTCATCTTCATCCGCATAGTTGCGTGCGGTAATAGTTACGGTCAAATCAACATCGGTAGAGGGCATGGCCATCACCAATAAATCATCACCGTGGCCGTGGTTGCCATCGTCCATCACGTGGGCTTGTATGGCGGCTATTAACTCGGGGCTAGGCTCGCCGGTGTCCATTAATATCACCGCGTTTGCTGTGCCTGGTCCACGCGGTGCGCCGTGCTCAAAAAACACATTGCGCGTATTTATGTTGGCAAAACTGGTGATGATTTTTGTATACACCGCATCGGTGTGGTATTGGTTCACTGCCGTAAACTGGTTGCGAATACGTGCGCGGTAATCGTCTGGCGCTTCCAAATCTGCACCGGGTGTTAATAGCCATCCATCCAAATTCACAACCGCATCTATACCGGCAAGTGGCTTTGGCAACACTGAGTAGTAACCCACGCCCAAGTTGTACCCTGCCCCCGCTTCAGCAGCAGCCACCGGCACCATTACACTCAATGCACCGTCTGCCAGAACAGCGGGCGCGGCAGTTTTCAGCACATAGGTTTTGCCATTAATGAGCGTGCTGTTTATGGCAGTGCCAACAGCTATTTGAATTTCACCGGCGCTAACCAAACGGCTGAAGCGCACCACACCGGTGGCAACGGCAGAACCTTTGCGCTCACAATCTACCGCCCAACCAAACAACGCTAAAAATGTTTCACTGGCGGTTTTCAAAAAGAAATTGGGCAGCACTTGTTTTACTAACAATTCGTTAGCAATCCACAGTACCGGTTTAGTAATTAACGCCAGCACAGAGCGCCAAAATGGTGAGTAATCTTTGCTGTTGTTAAACGGCGAACCAGCGGCGGCGGCTTCAGCATCCCACAATGCTTGTGCCTGTGCTTCTGTCATGGGCAAGCCGGAATCACTCACCATTTTTTCAAAATCTTTTTGGTGGTTATCACTCACAAGTAAAACTCCAAATTGCCGTATTCAAGTGTTGTGGCCTGAATCCAAAAGGTTTCGTTATCGGTTCGGGTTATTTTTGCGGTGCCCGGCTTAATACGCACATCGTCTTCCACTAGGTTTTCAAGCCGTACTAAGTTCAACTGCACGCGCTCGGTTGAACGCTCGCCAATTAGCTGCACCAACAAACCGCTTTCGCGGATCATGTGTTTTATGTCCTGGGCGATGCTGGCGCGGCCTGAAATTAAAATGGGGTTGCCCACGCTATCCAGCGCAATTCCGTCATCTGTTACCAGCACATCAATATATTTTTCAGCCACTACGCACCCGCCATCATCATTTCATCTCTCAGTGAGCGCCCATTAACCGGCTGCGTGGTGTTCACGGTGAGTGAACCAATGCTGGTGCCTTTGTTGTTGGTGTTGCTGTTGTTTATTTGTTGCATCAGCCCGCCTTGCGGAACATTGCGCATAGGTGCTACGGGCGCAGGTGTAACCGCTTCACGGTCTTTGTCCACTTTGTTTTGCAGTGCGTCTGCTTGCAGCATGGGCGCGGGCAAATTACCGGCGCGGGTGCTGTTTTCTAGTTGTTCAACTTTGGCCGGTACCGGGC
>CAXAVL010000122.1:0-12912 GCA_963971905.1 uncultured Cellvibrio sp. | reverse complement strand
ATTTTCGGAGTTGGACGGCAGTGGCAGCTTGTTGCCCATGATGTCCACTTCGCTGGTTTCGCTGTGCGAATAGGTGTAGTTAAATTCGATACCGGTGGCACTCAGATATTCGCCCGGCAAGAAAGTAAACGGCTGCTTGTAGCCAAATTCGATACCATAAAGATCCGATGCGCCCACATTGCGGGTGGTGTAGATATTGGCTTGGCGGCCGCGATCGATACCATCCATATCCAGAAAGTGGCGCGCCTCTTGATAATCCTCTACTGCGGTATCCACCTGAATCAAAAACATCCCCAGCCCGAGGATGGCATTCTCGTCAAAGTACCACTCGGCCGATGCGTTATAGACGGTAGACATCCAGGGCTTGATATCAGGATTCCCCTTATCCTCACCACCGCCGATACAACCCACCGTATCCTGACGCTGCTGGCCATTTGATGGATCAAGCACCATCACTGGATTGCCATTTTCATCGGTTTTATTACATTGGCCGTACCAGAGCGCCATACTTGAACCCACCTGCTCCAAGTCGTTACGGGTCATGGTTTTGGCCACACCAAAACGCGCGATCACATCATCGCTAGGGAACAGGTTCAGGTTGAATGAGGGCAAGACTTCGGTATTACTATTTTTGTAATTTTCAGTCTCGTAGACGTAGGCGATTTTTTGCCAGTCGTCATAGCCGATGGAGTTAAAGGAATCGAGCACGTCTGGCACGACACTCTTATCTACCGAACGCTCGGTTTTTACCGCTTGCAAACCAAGGTTACCGCGGTAAGGAATGCCAAACAGTCCAGTGCTTTCGTTGCCAAAATTAAGCTGGACATAGGTGTTGGTTGATGTCTCTTCCACGCCGTAGGTATAACCCGGGTCGTTAACGGTACGGGTACCGGGGTAAAGACGATTCATAAACTCGTAGGGGTTATCCCATTGCGAGGGATTGAGCGAGGCAACACCCTGCTCGAAACCTTTGATCGGGCCAAAGTCGCTGAACGCCATGGTGTCTGCTGCACTGAAACCATTGTCCTGCAAACCGCCAATATCAATCAGGCTGGAATTGGTTTCGGCGAAGTTAAACTTCAACCAGTTGGGATACTTCTGCCAGATCAGGTTACCCGGCAGCAGTTTGTAGCGCTTGTCCACCGGCACACGGGAGTCTTCCCAATCGGTGTAACGACCGGTTGGGGTAACGTAGAAAAACTTGTTGTGATCCGCCTCGCGCACTGAGTGGCGCACACCGCCTTCAATCGATTCGATAAAGTCGCCATCCAGATTGAACTTCACATCCGCGCGCACCACATTGAGCTCTGCTTCCGTATTAGCGCCTTCAGCAAACCCCTGATACTGCTTGAGCAGATCGGCACTGGAGAGATCATCCGGATAGGTAAAGGTTGGATAGTCGCCGGTGTAATCCACAGTCACCCGATACCCTGCCACCGCATCTTTACCGCTAATGCCGTCTTCATCGACCCACAACCAGGCGGGAGTACCTTGCTGAAACGCCGCTTTGCGGTACTGCTTTTCCGCCTCGGCATGCAATACCCGCAAGCTTGCTTCCAGATTCTCGTTATTGGTGTAATTCACCTGAAAGTTAGTATTGAGCGCGGCCGTTTTTTCGATTTCACTGGTCGAATTGGTTTGAAAATCAGCTGACCAAATTTCAGCTTTTTTCAATGAGTGGATATTGACGTTGCGCAGCACGCCACTGCTATCGGTGTAACTGAAGGGATGACCTTCACCCACCACCGTGCCCGCTTGCAACACATCAAAGGTCTGCTCGCGGTATTTAGCTGATTCACCATTCACTTGGAAAGATTCAGGCGTATGACGGCCATTAAAGCCCGCTTTTACACCGCGATTGTATTTATCCATCTGGGTGTAAAACACATCACCGCGCACCGACCAGTTGTCATTCAAGGTGTACTTGGCCGTGATAGAGCCACCATCGCGGTCGCGCTCAACAAAGCTACTGCTAGCCCCAAATTCATTGGGTATCAGATACCAATCAGTGACTGGGTAATCATAATCAGGAATCATCTCTTCCGGATTACTTGGGTTTGGCTTCATTGGGTGAGGATTACTTAAATCACCCCAAGGGCGGCCACCTTGGCTATCGAGAAAGCCCAAATTATGCTCTTCCCACATGGAGTAGTTAGCCGCGTAAGAGTTAGCCGTATAGAGGTTGGCCAACACTGCAAAGTTATCGCCATTATTAAACCCAAAAACACCGGAAACACTGTAATCCGGGTCGCGCGTGCCCGTGGTCCCGTCATTGTTATACTCTTCAGTAGAGAGTGAGCCCCAACCGCCCTCTACCCGCGCACGAGCAGTAAGACCTTGATCCAGAGTAGAAGGATCGAGGGTTTTCAAATCCACCACACCCGAAATACCGCCCGCCAGAGTTTTAGCCGATTGCGATTTGTACACGTCCACACCGCTGATCATTGAAGCGGGTACGTCTGAATAGTTGGCCTGAATACCCGTGATTGACCAAGGGCTGAGAAATTGCTCGCCATTCAGCGTGGTCAATACTTGCGGCATGCCGCGTACGTTCAGGGTGGTACCCTCACCCGCTTCGCGAGTGATCTGCACACCCGTCACACGCTGCAGGGAGTCCGTGATGGTGGTATCAGGCAGCTTGCCTATATCCTCGGCAACAATCGAATCTACCACTACGGACGAGTTGCGTTTGATATCAATCGCCTTGGCCTGCGATGCACGCACGCCTTTAACGAAAACTTCCTCAACCTGCTCATCGCTGGTTGGCGCGGCTGCAGGTTCTTGTGCATAAGCCTGCACACCGTAAAGGGCACAGCCTATCGCCAGAACCAACGCTTTTTTTCCGGTAGTGATACCGCTAGGTTTGGTCATCTTGAGCTTCCTCGTGTTGTTATCTTTTATAAAAATCCAGACATACAGGCGGCAGCAAACGCAAAGCATCACAGCCACTGCAAGAGCGGCAAGCCGATGAGATCCTTTGCTAGTTATGCAGCACTGAAGATTCTTTAATTGCGTAAATTTATTGTGATTGCTGTACTGATATCGCGATTAAATAGTATTAATGGCACTTATTTGAATTTATTGAGCCAAGCGATAATGAATCAAAATGTAATCGGTTTCAAGAATAATTTGTGACCGGTTACATGGCAAGCAGGAATGGGAGGTTAAGAAGGAAGACCCTATGACATCTGGCAGGTATCGCAGCGAAAAATTATAATCAATTGATAAATATAGAAAAAATGTTTAAATGTTAATAAAAATGCCAAACCAACAGTAAAATTACAAATAAAAATAGCACTGCATATAAAAATAAACTGCTATTTGAAGCACCAGAAAGATATCGGTTTCATTCCAGATGAGTAATGGAGAGCACCCAGACAATAAAAAACCCGGCCATGCCGGGTTTTAGGAGCGTTGAAATAAAACGACACTAAAGCAATTTTTCAATCGCCTCAGCCAATTTGGGGGAGTCGGGCTTGGTCATACTGCCGAAGTACTCGGCGACCCGGCCGTCCTTGCCTACCAAGTACTTATTGAAGTTCCATTTTGGCTCTTTGGCTTGCTCCGCCAGCGCCTTAAACAGCGGATTAGCCTCTTTGCCAGTCACATGGGTTGGCGACAGCATGGTAAATGTCACACCGTAATTGAGGTAGCAAATTTCTGCTGCCTTTTCCTCATCCGCATCTTCTTGCTTGAAGTCATCGCTGGCAAAACCAACCACTACGAGACCTTTGTCTTTGTATTTTTTGTGCAGTGCTTCCAGCTCTTTAAACTGTGAAGTAAACCCACAGTGGCTGGCGGTATTCACCACTAGCACGGTTTTGTTTTCCATTAGCTGACAAGCATCAACCATATCTTTGGAGTGCAACTTCCGATATTCACCTTTCATATAGTCCGGACACGCAGAGGCGGCAGCACTAACTAATCCGACCATAGCCACTCCCAATAATCTAACCAGAGGGGTAATAAATAATTTCACAGGTAATTCCTCGCTTAACAAGATCAGAACACAACATACGCAGTGTAAGCTTTTTTAGATAAAACAATACCAACACTATCGTTGGATTAACCATTCCTTACGGGACAATAAATGCATAGGGTTCAGCTACAAAACATCTAACCTGGCTGACCTCCACAGTCTCTTTCCTACCTCTATGACATTTGTTGTTTGCTCGCGCTGCACATTTTTCTATGCGCGATAACGCACAGACGTGTCACGACGCCTTGCTTAGCCTGAACCTGTGGCACTAGCTCCAATATCGCCAATCACTATTACTGACACTCCGATTTAGTGAACTGTCGTTTTTGAAGAGGATTATTACTATGAATAGATCAATCCAACATGGAAAGAAGGGAAGCTCTGCGCTCTATCTTGCCGCACTTGCTTTAAGCAGTACGCTTATTGTGGGCTGCAGTTCACCTGCAAAAGTACCGGATCAAGCGTTACAGGCTGCCGAGCTTGCAATTCAAAATGCGGAGCGCGAACGCGTTGCTGATTACGCATCACCTGAATTAGGTAGCGCACGCGACAAACTCTCTGCAGCGCGTACCGCTGTAGCCAACGAAAAAATGGTTGCTGCGGAGCGCCTCGCTGAACAAGCAAGAGCGGACGCAGAACTGGCAACCGCAAAAGCAGCGGCGGCAAAAGCGCAAGAAGTGAATGAAGATATGAAAAAAAATATCAACGCACTCGAACAGGAATTGCAACGTAACTCAGGAGGCACCCAATGAACTCACAAATCAAACGCATTAGTTCAACATTGACCGCCCTCGCCACGTGTTTAGTGTTAGCGGCTTGTAGCTCAACCCCCAAAGCACCCGACGGGGCCAGTGAAGTTCGCAATAAATTGATAAGCCTGCAGTCGGACTCACAATTAGCAACTCGTGCACCTGTTGCCATTAACGAGGCCGAAACTGCCGTCGCCGCCGCCGAGCAACCACGCAAAGATGGAGCTTACGCCAAACACTTGGTGTACATCGCCGATCGCAAAGTGGATACCGCAACTGCATTAGCAAAAGCGCGCTTACTCGAAGATCAACGGAAAGAGTTAAGCGGTCAAGCAACTGAAGCGCAATTGGCGTCGCGTAATCAAGAAATAAATGCATTACGTAACCAGTTGTCGGAACTTAATGCCAAACAAACGGAACGCGGTTTAGTCGTCACATTGGGCGACGTACTCTTTGCCTCGGGTAAAGCTGATTTACGTGGCGGAGCTACTACAAATCTCAAAAAATTAAGCGCTTTTCTCTCGCAGTACCCTGACCGCTCGCTCGTTATCGAAGGCCACACAGACAATGTGGGCAGTGAAAGTTACAACCAAGTGCTTTCACAAAATCGTGCGGATTCAGTTAAAGCATTTTTACTGAATCAAGGTATCGCCGCCAACCGAATTACGGCTTTTGGTAAAGGTGAAAGCTCGCCCGTAGCCAGTAATGACTCATCATCAGGGCGTCAGATGAATCGCCGTGTCGAAGTCATTATCGCAACGCCCGGACAAGGCACAGCGGGCCAATAAATTAGGAACATCACGAAAAATGGCGCATGCCATTTCCGTGCTCAGCTATGGATAGCATCGGATATACGCACCAATAATTTTTCGCAACATTAATGCAAGGAGAAATCTATGACGCTTGGCACAATTTTATTGATCGTATTAATACTCATCTTGGTCGGGGCAATCCCTGCTTGGCCGCACAGCCGTAATTGGGGCTACGGACCCAGCGGCGGGTTAGGTTTGGTCGTGGTAATTTTGATCATACTTTTGTTAATGGGATACGTCTGACCTAATCAGCTTAATTCTCTGTAAATATTTTTTCGTCCAATTTTATTGTTAACTTAATTAAGGAACTACACCATGAAAACTTATAGCACTTATTTTACCGCGGCACTTTTTGCTTTTTTTGTATTGCTCGCCGGTTGCTCATCAACCGCTAAAGAAAAAAGTACTGGAGAGTATATTGACGATGCAGTTATTTCCACCAAAGTAAAAGCCGCTTTTATTGAGGATGACGAGCTGAAAGCGACTGAAATCCAAGTCGAGACCTTCAAAGGAGTAGTGCAACTGAGCGGCTTTGTAGCCAATGCAGCGCATATTAGTAAAGCCTCCAAAGTTGCACGTGAAGTAAAAGGCGTGCAATCCGTCAAGAACGACATTAGGGTCAAGTAATTATTTCGTTCACTTTTTGATGATTAATAAGAAGGCTGCGTTTGCGGCCTTTTATATTTTCTCCGTTTATTCAAGAAGATTAATAGGCACAAAAAAAGCGAATCTACACAGATCCGCAAGCCGGGGAGAAAACAGCAGAAAAAACCTTGCAAGTATCTGATTATAATTTGGGGAATTTAAACCAGTTAAGATTCCACCCACCCTGGGGTGCAAAAATTTCTACGCTGTAAGTGCCTGCATTGATCGACACGTTGTGCGAAACCGTAACCCAATTTTGCCACCCACCAGTAGCCGGGATATTCACCTGACCGAGCGGAATTGCACCGACCACATCTTGCGACAACTCCCAAATCATCACACCAGAACCTTCTCGCAAAGCGAGTGCCGGTCACATCCGCTTGCGCGGCGCAAGTGCCAAATGAGATCTCAATAGAATTAAAGTCATACGCCGCAGCGCAACCATTAAAACCGTAGCCATAAAGTGGCATGCCAAATACCGTTTTTTGCTTGCTAAGGGTGCGCGCTTTCCAAATATTAATTCAGACCCGGCCATTGGCACACATAAGTAGGATGCATTAATGATAATGGCGCCAGGGTTTTCCTAACATAAAGTTCTAGCGTGAAAAGAAATTGACTGACTCATCACTTCAAATGGAGTTAGATACGAGAGAGGTAAGCCAGAAATAAAAAAGCCAGAACGGGGTTCTGGCAAGTCACGGGAAAACACAGTTTGCAACAAGCTAATTATTTAATTAGCAGAAGCGCGAAGAACATTAGTAGCAATACCAAATTAACAACATGAAATGCTGTAAAGAAGCTGCTTTTAGGCATTGTTAAATCAATCATAGGCGTCGAACAGAAATCAATTCTTGTCTCACAGTGAACATAAAACTAACACCGCAACACACAGCCAGCAATAACATTTTTTGGCTTGGATAAAAGTCGAACCTGAGCGCGAAAGATCGAACTTTTTTACCGTAAAGAGGCTCTCTTAAAATTTTTCTCAAGCAATTCATTATGGCTTTTAAAGTTCAATCCACATCGGCGAATGAAATCGGTCAGCTGCGCCATATCTTGCTGCGAGGGGAATTGCGCATTTTTTCCATCCGATGTTAATGGCGGGAAAACACCATAACCTGCCAGCAAACAAGCCCATGACTTGGGTTGATAACTACCCACCAAATTATTCATATACATACTTTTTGCAAAATCACCACCTCTGTGCCAGAAGTGAAGTATTTGGTTTAGTGAATCGGATAAATGTGTATTCGCGGAATTATCCTTCCAATAGTCTGTATCTGTTCGTTGGTTGACCTTGTAATGACACACAATGTAATCCCTAACACCATCAAATCTTGCATTAATCTCGTTATTAAACGCACTCTGATACTGATTGGTATATACACCTTTTTCGTATGATTTTATAAATCCGGAAATGGTATTAAAAGATAGGGCAAGTGCAGTAGCTTCCAAGGGTTCAATAAACCCCTGCGACAGACCTACGGCCAGACAATTTTTTTCCCAATGTTTTTCAACTCGCCCCACTTTCATCCGCAAGTGCCTGGCAGCAACGTCACTATCAAGCATACCCAAATGTTGTCTTAGTTCGGTTTCAGCTTGTTCTGGTGAAATATAATCTGCACTGTAAACATAGCCATTACCAAAGCGATTGGTTAAGGGAATTTTCCATGCCCAACCATTTGAAAGCGCAGTTGATTTTGTTTCAGGGGGAATAACATCGGATATTGGCGTCGGCAGGACTACCGCTGCATTGTTAAACAAATTTTCTTTAAAACTGACATAGCTTGCTTTTAATGTACCTTGCAACAATAAAGACCTAAAACCCGAGCAATCAATAAAAAAATCTGCAGGTAACAGACTGTTGTCATCCAAGCGCACTGAAGCCAACTCACCATCTTGATTCATGAGCACTTCCGTCACTGTGCCAAAAAAACGTTTAACGCCTTTGGCAACCGCTGTTTCGGCAAGATATTGCCCTAACAAACCCGAATCAAAATGGTAACCGTAAGCAACACCAAAGGGGAAATTTTCGGTAGGGATAGGCCCAAGATTTTGCTGGGTGATATAGGTTTCTAAAAAGAAGTGGTCGGGATGCGCAGTCGCGTTAAAGCCCTGCATACGCGCACTGATATTGTTAAAAAAAGTCGGTACGGTAAAAATATCATCAGTTTGAGCAGGAAAAGGATGAAAATAGGATTCAAACCCAGGAACGGAAGACCAACCTGAAAAAGAAATACCGTTTTTATAAGTTGCGCTACAACGAGGCATCCATTCCGATTCTTCAATACCCGCCTCATCAAAGAATAATCGTAAGTGTGGCGTCGATCCTTCACCCACACCGATTATCCCAATGTCGCTAGACTCCAACAAACACAGTTCGACATCAGGCCAGCGCGTCACTAATAAGTTAGCCGCCATCCAACCAGCTGTACCGCCACCAACAATCAAAATTCGTTTAGGCTTTTGCATAATTTTTATTTCTTTAACTTTTCGATAAAAGAATCTTTAGCTGCCCTGACATACTCTGGCGACACTTTGCCCAGTACATGTTGTTGGTGCACAGGAATATAAGAAGCCGGATCAACCCCCTGCTTAAACAAATAATGATCGAACATGTGGCGCCACGCGTTACGTTGCGCTGGAGATAAATCGCGCATCGCGAGTAGTGCTATATTCAAGCTGTCGATCGGACTAGGCGATGTGGCGCCCTTTGCTGAAGAACCATTCCACCAATAATTCATCAACGCATTCACTTTTTCCAAAGACTCAACATGATGCCACCAGAGCATGGGAATAAAAATCGCATCGCCTGGCTCGAGCTCAGCTGAATACGCTTCACCCAACGCTGTTCTGAAACGCGGATAACGATCAAAGTCTGGTTCATTTAGGTTAACCATACTGGTAGGAGCTCCCGCCGGAGTAAAATTGAGCGAACCGGGGTATAAATTGCCGGTCTGATTTGGCGGGAATAGCACAAAGCGTCTACGACCTGCGACAACACACGCGATATTGTCAGAGCCATCATAGTGCGCGCTAACGATGCCTTCATTACCAACCCACAGGCGCGGCTCCACGTTGGGGAAATAATTGGATCTGTTTTCATCACTCAATCCAGGTAGTAATTCGCTGGGCAAAGAGTTTTGCATGGAAATGGCGGGATACACCTCCCTGTCTATCAACTCCAACAGTCGTCCCAAAAACAAATCCACACGCTCCTCACCACTAAGGTAATTCACATCGGTCAGATCGTCGTTATAGTAAAAGCGTTTGTTGGCTGCGGGAGGTGCAACAAAAATGCGGGCTTTTTTGCCCGTGTAAAAGCGCATCAGGTAGGCGGCGAAATCCTGCGGTGTTTTTTGCGCTGCCGCCACTAGTGGCCAATTTTTTGCGAAGCCACGAATAACCACCGGGTTTTGCTCAGGTGCGATCTGTTCAAAAAACTGGGTAGCCTCAAGCTGTTGGTATTCTGGAATTCGTTTATATGCCGTCATAGCCATTTTACTCACCAGGAATTTTCACGGCGCAGTGCTGCCTGATATAGTCATCATGCTTTGGCATGTTTATAACGGTTTCGCGGATGTTACGCGAACTCTCTTGCATCAATGCCGCCAAATATTGCTTATTAAATGCATCAATCAACGGATGATATTTCTTTGGGCGAACCTTCATGCCCTCAAGAATCGAACACCAACTATCAATCGAGAAAAACTGATCGGGCAGATGTTCTATTTGGCCACGCTCGCGGAACAAACTGATTTTTTCGTGTAGGGAATCGGGTACCGGCATGGTCCGACACCAACGCCAGAACTCCGTATCATCACGCCCGCTAGTGCAATAATGCAAAATGATAAAATCGCGAATTTCATCATAATCACCGTTGATTTTTTGGTTGAAAGACTGCTCTGTATGCGGTTCAAAATCACGGTCGGGAAAATATCGAATAAAACGAATAAGGGTTTTATAAACCAGATGAATAGCAGTGGACTCGAGCGGCTCCAGAAATCCGGAAGCTAAGCCCAACGCCAAACAGTTGTTGTGCCATATTTTTTTGCGCCGCCCGGTGGTGAATGGAATAACTCGCGGTTCATTGAGCAACTTTCCTTTAACGGATTTCAGCAAGGTATCAATCGCTTGCTCGTCAGTACAGTATTGACTCGAGAACACATAGCCATTACCTGTGCGATGTTGCAATGGTATTTTCCACGTCCAACCCGCCTCGCGGGCAGTGGCGACGGTATAAGGATGCAGGCCATCGCCATTTTCTGTCTGCACTACAACTGCGCGGTTACACGGCAAGTAATGTGTCCAATCTTCATAACCAATATTGAGGGCACCATCAATCAACACCCCTTTGAACCCCGTACAATCAATAAAAAAATCACTGGCAACAGCTTGCCCACTATCCAACTCAAGTGAATGAATAAATTGTCGCTCATCCACAGCAACCTTTTTGACGGTTGCTTCCACTCTTTCTATGCCGCGTTTTTTACATAGTTCACGCAAATAGCGCGCCGCCAATTCCGCATCCAAATGCAACGCATAGGCGTAATTATTTAACACCCAATTTTGTTGTTGAGGTGGACGCAACATAAAACGGTTATTTTCAGCCATGATCGCGCAAGGAGAATGGTCAAGCCAACGGTTGGATTTGCCATCAACTACATTTTTTAACCACAGCTGATAAAACTCAAAGCCATTAACATCCTGACCGACACTACCAAATGGATGAAAAAATTGCTCACCCGGCTTTAGCCAATCATCAAAGCGAATCCCCAATTTAAAACTGGCCGATGTTGCCTGCATAAATTCTTTAAGGTTAATCTGACAAACACGCAAAAACTCCATAATAGAAGGCACTGTCGATTCACCCACACCAACGGTGGCAATATCCGGCGATTCAATCAGAGTGATTTTTATATTGCTGCCCTGTAAGGCAGAAGACAGCAGACTGGCAGCCATCCAACCGGCAGTGCCGCCGCCGACAATACAAATGGAGTTAAGGGGATTTTTTTGCATAGCCAATTTCTACTCAGAGAGCTATTTATCTGTGGCGATTGTGACAAAAAAGCGCGCAGTAGTAATACTGCGCGCTTTTTACCGAGCGTCTATTCTATTAAAAATAACAGATTAGAAAGTTGCACGGACACTCAGGGCGTAACGACGGTCAGTGGTAAAGCTTAATGCATCAGTTCTTAAACCTTCCTGGTTCATCTGATATTCCGTCTCGGTATCAGCACCAAGCAGATTGCTGCCTTCAATACCAACTTTCCACGTATCGTTGATGGTGTAGTACAAGCTTGCATCCATCATTCCTGAGGCCTTGGCGAATACTGGGGTGTAGTCCTCAGATTCACGCAGAGTCAACAAGTATTCAGAACGCCAAGTGTAAGCCAGACGGAACGAGATATCGTTGTATTCATACATACCAACAATATTCAAGTTTTTGTCAGAGTAACCTTGTAACGGCAGACCGGTAAATACACGGAAGGTGTTGCGATCATCAATGATTGGCTCACCAGCGGCGTTGAAACGAGAGGTCGGCGGTACCGCACCATTAGGGTCTTCCAGACCATTTTGGTCGATATAGGTAAAGTTAAACTGCAAACCTAAACCACTCCAAGCACCTGGCAACATATCGTAGAACTGCGAGTAGGAGAACTCCGCTCCACGGATCGTACCTGAGCCGGTATTAGCAGGACCATAGGCAGAGACAATATTCTCTGCACCGTCGTGAGTGAAACTCAGATCAAATTGTCTGTTGCGGATGATGTTGTCCAATTCTTTGTGGAACAGACCAACACTCATTGAGCCCGCTTTAGCAAAGTACCATTCGGTACTCAAATCGAAGTTGACCGACTCTTCCGGTTCCAGGAAGGGGTTGCTAGCCTGAGCAGTCAGAGAAACACTTTCGATACCAACAACCGGGTTGTTCGTATCATCCTGCGGCTTTGACTCATCCTGAAGCTTCGGATCGACATCCATGCCGAGGATCACCCGGTTGCGAGTATCTACCAGGCTTGGGTAATACAAGCCTTGGGATGCACCGAAACGAACTATTACATCATCAGTAATGCCAAAGGTCAGGTTCAAGCTCGGTAAAACAGCATCGTAGTCTGTACCGTCAACTGTACTTAATTGCGACTCACCACCGGCAAGGTTATAAACGCTTGGGTATTCGGCCTGCAGGGCAGCAGCCGTTTGTGCAGGACCGCGACTGGCGGCAGGCGGCAGCACTGGGTAACCGGTAGATTCCAGGTTATAGCTCACATGGCGAAGACCAACGTTACCTTTAACAGGTACTGCCAGATCCGCAAATTCGAAATCGCCGCGCACGTAAAACTCTGTACGCTTCTCACTCGATTCGCTTATATCATACGGCGCAAAATGACTGATCCGACCTTCCATATCTTCATAAGGAATGGCACACCCCCCACTTTTATCAGCAGCGTTACCGGCAGAATCACCCACAGTAGACCAGCCAGCTGCACATCCGTCGCGTAGTGTTTGAGCGTAGTTTTTGACCAAATCAACGCGAGGAAATAGGAAGCTCTGTAGATCGCCATGCAGGACTTTACCGTTATAGTAATCTGAGAAGTCAATTCTCTCGTAGAGTTCAGGGTGGTTTACCGCCGCTGAAGCAGAGCGTTGATCATTGACCCAAGCGGTAGAAATGGGTGACCAGCCAGCATACTCAGTATCGCGTACGGTCAGTGATTTATCGGTG
>CAXAVL010000121.1:0-12915 GCA_963971905.1 uncultured Cellvibrio sp. | reverse complement strand
TCAAGGCAATATTAACGGTGAACTGGCCATTGCCTGCAATAAACTCTTTGGTGCCGTCGAGCGGATCAATCAGCCAATAATTTTCCCATAAATGACGGTCGGCAAATTCCGGTATATCGCCCTCTTCCGAGATCATCGGCAGCGGTAGCAACTCAGGTAACTCCGCACTGATCAAGCGATGCGCCGCCAAATCTGCCGCTGTGAGGGGCGAGTCATCGCCCTTCTTTTCAATATTGTAACTATCGCGATTGTTATAAATCGCCATAATCGCCGCACCGGCGCGACGGCTGAGGTCGACCAAACGGGCAATTAATTCCGGGCTAATAGGGTGATCATTCATCATGTTTGACCTCGCCAGACGAAAAATCCAACACCGGCTCAGCCGCTTGATAATTGCCCGCCAGCCATTCGCGCACCATAAACAGCGCGGCGATACTGCGCCCTTCGCACATATCGGCGCGGGCAATCAATTGCAGCAAATCCGCGAGCGGATAAGGCACCACCTCAATTGGCTCCGGCTCATCGCCCTCCAAACGCTCGGGATAGAGATCCCAAGCAATGACGATGTTAATACCGTGCTCCATATAAGCAGGCGATAGATTGATACGCTTGAGAAATTGCAGTTTGCGCGCGCCGTAACCCACTTCTTCTTTCAGTTCGCGGTTGGCCGCCGCGAGCAGGGTTTCACCCTGATCTATAGCGCCTTTGGGCAGCGCGAGGTGGTAATCCTCAATACCAGCGGCATATTCACGCACCAAAAGCACCGTATTGTCGTCGAGCAAGGGTACAATAAGCACCGCCCCCGGCCCGCCGGAACAGAGCTTTTCGTAGGTGCGCTCTTCGCCATTGCTAAAGCGCAGGTGAAGTTCATCGGCACGAAATAATCGGCTGCGCGCAACAGTGGCGCGCTTCAAAATACTGGGCTTGGTCGGCATAAGTCGTAGAGTACAGTTCGCAGAAAGTGATAGAGACAATTTTATGATCAATTGGGACTTAATAGATACTGTCATGCTAGACATGGATGGTACCTTGTTGGATCTGCATTTCGATAATTATTTTTGGCTGGATCACCTGCCCCAGCGCTACGCGCAAATTCACAATGTTGATCTGGCCGCCGCGCGACAAAAATTAGCGGGCGATATTCGCCAGCACGAAGGCACACTGCAATGGTACTGCCTCGAATTTTGGTCCAATGCGCTGGATGTGGATATTTCCAGCTTAAAAGAAGAAGTGAAACACAAAATACAAATTCGCCCTCAGGTCGGCGAATTTTTACAGCGCTTGCGCGCCTGTGGCAAAAAAGTGTTGTTGGTGACCAATGCGCACCCGCAAAGTTTGTCACTCAAAATGCAAGTGACAAAAATCGATCAATGGTTGGATGTGATTATTTCATCGCACGAATTTAAGGAGCCAAAAGAATCACAAAAATTCTGGCAGGAATTACAAGCGCGCGAACAGTTTGACCCTGCGCGCACCTTATTTATCGATGACACTGTGCGCATTCTCGATTCTGCCAAAACCTTCGGCATCAAACATTTATTGGGCATCCATCAGCCCGACAGCAAAATTGAACGCCGCATGGAGCAGTATCCCGCGATCCATCATTTTGACGAAATTATGCCCTAGGCAAACCTATTGACGAGCACACAACTGCATGAGTAAACAGAAACACGAGCAAGCTGATGACGATAAAATCCGCATCGATAAATGGCTGTGGGCCGCGCGCTTTTATAAAACCCGCAGCCTCTGCAAAGAAGCCATCGACGGCGGGAAAATCCACTGCGATGGACAGCGCATCAAACCCAGCAAAGAAGTGACTGTAGGTCTGGTATTGACCATACGCCAAAATCTCGATGAAAAAATTGTCGTGGTGAAAGCACTTTCCGATCAACGCCGCGGCGCACCGGAAGCAGCGCTGCTCTATGAAGAGACGGAAGAAAGTAAAGTCCAACGCGAAAAACGCGCCGCTGAACGCAAAGCCGGGCTGGGTAGTTACATCATCAGCCACCAGCGCCCCAGCAAAAAAGATCGCCGCCATATTCATCGTTTCCAGCGCATTAATTTACTGGGCGACGAAAACTAGAATTTATTGTGAAGAGATTAAACAATGCCAAGCAATGATTTATTACACCGCTTTTTATTTGACGACTGCGACGTGCGCGGAGAAATAGTCACTCTGGGTGACAGCTATCGCGAAGTGCTCAGTCACAACCCTCAACAACCCGCCATTCACCGATTGCTGGGTGAATTTCTCGCTGCAGTGGGATTATTATCCAGCACCTTAAAATTTGACGGCAAAATTATTTTGCAAGCGCGCGGCGACGGTGCCATCTCTACCATTATGGCGGAATGCAATCATCACAATAATTTACGCGGCATAGTGCGTTTAAATAGCGAAATAGAACTGAGCGAGGACATTGCCATTCAAGGTAATTTGCAACAATTGCTCGGCAACGGTGTGCTGGTGATTACCATTGAGCCGCAACGCCGCGAAAACTTTAGCGGCACCATTGAGCGCCACCAAGGCATAGTCCCTATGGATGCCGATAATCTTGCCGGCTGTTTGGAGCATTACTTTTCACAATCTGAACAGCTCGCCACTAAAATGTGGTTCGCCGCCAATGAAGAATCAGTGACCGGATTTTTAATTCAAGCACTGCCACAGCAATTAATTACTAACGAAGAAGACAATCGCGACAAGTGGGAAACCATCTTCACCCTCGCAAACACGATTAAATCAGATGAGCTACTAGAGCTGGATCATTCAACTGTGTTGTATCGCTTATTCAACGAGCAACCACTGCGCCTGTTTGAACCAAAAGCCTTGCGTTTTGCTTGCAGCTGTTCACGCGAACGCAGTGCAGATGCGCTACTGACTATAGGTAAAGAAGAGGTGGAGTCATTATTGGTAGAAAAAGGCAGCATTGATATTGACTGCCAGTTCTGCAATCAACATTATCATTTTTCTGCCGAAGAAGTGCGCGGTTTATTGGGTGGCGATGTACTGCATTAAATTTATTAATTTATCCGTCGTCATACCCGCGTGGCGGGTATCCAATTTTTAAGACATTGACATAGTGGATACCTGTTTCACGAGCATGACGACTCCCTTTATATAACACCCTACGTAGGGAGCAAAGGCTACCCTCAGCCATCTAACCTCAAACAAAAATATCCAGCACCAATACGCCAATTAATCCCATCACACCAATTATTGTTTCCATTAGCGACCAGGATTTAAAAGTATCTTTTATAGTTAAATTAAAATATTCCTTATACATCCAAAAACCTGAATCATTAACGTGAGAGCACATCAAACTACCGGCACCAATGGCCAATACCATCAAGTTTGGATCGGCACCGGTCAGTGGAATAATTGGTGCAACAATGCCCGCCGCGGTTAAACCTGCAACTGTCGCAGAGCCCAGTGCGATACGAATTACCGTAGCAATTAACCAGGCCAACACTAGCGGATTGAGCGCAATATTTTGCAGTGAATGCGCCAACTGCTCACTCACTCCGCTAACCACCATTACTTGTTTTAATGCACCGGCACCGGCGACGATTAATAAAATAACAGCGATATCTTTAATTGCATCGCTGTAAATATTCATTACCTTGCCAATACTCATTCCGCGCTTTAATCCTAGCGTCACCGTTGCTATAGCAAGCGCGATCATCAACACGATCATTGAGTTACTTAATAGCAGTACAACAGGTGCGGCGGCAACTTCGGCGGGCAAGCAATAGACGGCGATGCTGCTCAATGCAATTAACATGACCGGCAAAAGTGCAGTCAGAAAACTATTTGCAACGCCTGGTAATTCATGCTCAGGTAAATCAGACGGTTTGAACGTTGCCATAGGCACACTGTGTATGGATTTTAACCGCGATGAAAAAATTGGCCCAGCAACAATCATGGTGGGGATAGCCACCATAATTCCATAAAACAATGTAGTGCCCATACTTGCACCAAACTGTGGAATCAATGCAACAGGTGACGGGTGGGGCGGCAAAAATCCGTGTGTAACCGAGAGCGCAGCGAGTAGCGGAATTCCTAAATAAACGGCGGGTAATTTGGTTTGATACATTACCGAAAAAACCAGCGGCACTAACAAAACAAAACCGACATTGTAAAACAACGGAATGCCCACAATAAAACCGGTGAGCATTAGCGCCCAGGTGATATATTTTGGCCCGCACCAACTCATTAAACTACGGCTGATTTGTTGCGCGGCTCCAGACTCGGCAACCAGTTTTCCAAACATGGCGCCGAGGCATAAAATAATCGCCAGTGATCCCAGCATGCCACCGATTCCAGCCTCAATCGTGGCCGGAATTTTATCGAGCGGAATACCCAGCATTATCGCTGCGGATATTGCCGAAACCAAAAACGCGAGAAAGGGATTGAGTTTTAATCCAGTGATTAAAACCACCAGAATCAGAATTGCAATAATGACTGCTGCTAAGGCCATGAATTTTCCTATTATTTATTTGTTATTTTTTGGAATTACTTATCTGAGAAGATCGTGTCGCACTCCGACACACTCTTTGAGACACGCCGTAAACCCCATTCGGGACCTGCCCGCAATAAATTGCGGTCGTTCCGTGCGCGCAAAACACGTTTTGCTTGTTGCGCACTACACCCCTGTAGGCTCATCTTCGACATCCATGTCTCAGACGGTCTCAAAGAGCGCGCCGAACTCCAACCCTATATGTTTTTAACTACATTAATACTATTAAGGTGAGAAAACTGACGAGAAAATTTACTTAATTTTTCAAATTGAAAATTATCAAAGGCGTCTTGCACGAAACTTCCTACCTTTTAATCTGCCATCTGATAACTGTTTTAATGCAGCACGCGCGATACTGTGATCGACCGCGACAAAGGCAGAATTATCAAACATATCAATTTTGCCGATTTTCTCAAACGGCAACCCAGCGTCTTTAGTTAATGCCCCGATGATATCACCGGGGCGCAACTTATCTTTTTTGCCGCCATCAATATGCAAGGTCACCATTGCGGGTGAAGGCACCAAGTTTTTATCGGCCTGCGGTAAGGTTTCGAGCGCAATCGACTGTTTCATATAATCTTCGAGACGATTAATCTTGTGCACTTCTTTTTGCACTACCAAGCTTAATGCCAAACCCGATTCACCCGCGCGGCCAGTGCGACCGATGCGATGCACGTGTACTTCGCTGTCGCGCGCCAAATCGACATTAATAACTGCATCCAAACCTTTGATATCAATGCCGCGTGCAGCTACATCGGTGGCGATCAATACGGAGCAACTGCGATTGGAAAAACGCACCAATACTTGATCACGTTCTTTTTGTTCCAAATCACCATGCAATGCCAAAGCACTTACATCTTGATCACGCAAATAATCCAGCAACTCATCACAAGCGACTTTTGTATTGCAAAAAGCGATGGCACTTTCCGGCCGGAAATGAGCCAGCAAGTTTAAGACTGCCGAATAAGTTTCATCATCCGCGCGCAATTCATAAAAGTGTTGTTCGATATTGGCGCCGTTGTGAATGACTTCCACTTGCACCATTTTTGGCTCGCGTTGGTAGCGCGCACTGATTTTTTTAATATCATCAGGATAAGTTGCGGAAAACAATAAGGTCTGACGCTCGGTATTGCAGGCCGCTAATACAGTTTCCAAATCATCGGCAAACCCCATTTCCAACATGCGGTCAGCTTCATCCAGCACTAATTGATTAATGCTGTCGAGTTTCAAGGTGCCTTTGGCTATATGATCCACAATGCGGCCTGGTGTACCTACAACAATATGCGCGCCGCGCTCGAGGGAGCCAATTTGCGGGCCAATTGAAACACCACCGCAGAGTGTTAATACTTTTACGTTGTGCGTCAGGCGCGCGAGACGACGAATTTCTTTCGCAACCTGATCGGCCAATTCGCGCGTAGGGCAAAGCACTAAAGCTTGCACACCAAAAAAACGCACATTTAATTTTTCTAACAACGCAATACCAAACGCGGCGGTTTTTCCGCTGCCGGTTTTTGCTTGTGCAATAATATCTTGCCCTTGCAACACCAACGGTAAACTTTGCGCCTGAATCTGGGTCATTTCGTAATAACCAAGCGATTCAAGGTTGGCGAGCATATCGGCACTGAGCGATAAAGAAGAAAAAGCGGTGGTAGTCACAGGCGTCTCGATGGAATAAATAATTACGTGGATAATGCGCGCAGAATACCAGTAAAATCCCCTCAAGTCGCCCAGGATAAGGGCTGCACACACTATAGGATTAGATCATTTTTTATGAATTTACCTTATCGCCTGAAGTTTTCTCTTGGCTCGCTATTACTTGTCGCACTTGGCAATATCTGTCACGCGCAAGAAGAGAGCAATAAAAAATGGGAGCTGGGCCTAGGTATTGGCGCCGTCAGCGGGCCAGATTATCGCGGGTCAGATGAGTACCGCACGTTTATCAGCCCGATCCCCTATGTTGTGTATCGGGGGAAAATTATTCGCACTGATCGCGATGGCGTTCGCGGCAATTTTTTGCGCACCGATCAATATGAATTTACCTTTAGCGCTAGCGCATCCATCACACCCGATGCCGATAAAAATGAACTTCGTGAAGATATGCCTGAACTAGGCTCAACGCTGGAATTAGGGCCATCTTTCAACATTAATTTAACCGGCGATAATTTTGCGCATGGCTGGCACGCACAAATTCCGTGGCGCGCGGTATTTGCCTTAGGTGCAGATGAGTCGGGCTATATAGGTTCGGTTTTTCAACCCCAGCTGGTTTACCGCACCAAACTGGGTGACTGGGCGCTAAATTATCGTGCCGGCATTATGTTTGCGAGCGATGACTATCACGATTATTACTACAATGTAGAACAAGAATATGTAACTGAAACGCGTGCCTACTTTAACGCGGATGGTGGTTATAGCGGCTGGAATAATCAGATTGCATTAAGCCGCAGTTTTAATACTAACGGCATTAATACGAGGCTTGCGTTGTTTGTTCGTTACGACAATATCAGCGGCACCGATTTCACTAACAGCGCCTTAGTAAAAACACGTGATGTTTATCGCGGGGGCGTTGCGTTTATTTGGGTGATTAAATAAACGCAATATCTTTTATCGGCTCAGCAATGTTTTATAACCTTCTCAACAGCCCAAGGGTTTTTATTAAGGGTATGGGCTCAAATAAACCAGACTGCTGTGCAAGCTGCCAAATTTCAAATGGTGGGCGACCGCCATCGGCAGGATTGGGAAATACATCGTGAATCGCCAGCCAGCCGCCGCGCACCACATGAGGTGCCCAAGCGCGATAATCAATTAAGGCCGCCGCCATGCTGTGGCCACCATCGATAAACACCATACTTAAAGGCGTTGACCAATAGCGTGCCGCTAATTGCGACGGTGCAACAATGGGCACTACGCAATCTTCCAACTGTGCACGCGCAAGCGTGTGGCGAAATTCCCGAAAGCTATCCATTTTGCCGAATTCTTTATCGTACAAAAGTGGATCGTGATATTCCTCGCCCAGCTGATGCTCCTCCGAGCCGCGATGATGATCAACCGCATATAAAACGCTATTCGCTTGTTTGCAGGCACTACCGAGATACACCGTAGATTTACCACAGTAACTGCCAATTTCCAAACAGGGGCCGAGCGATGCAACCGCCAAAGCTTGCTCATACAGCGCAGCGCCCTCTTGCAGATCTAAAAAACCTTTTACTGAATTTATATCAATTGGCAGCATTGTTATTCTCGCTCATAATCGTGGCAATAATTCTACCAGACAAACACTTTAAGCGAACCCGCCCATGCGCCGCAGCAGCACACCTTACCTGATCAAACGTCTCTACAAAATTATCAACCAATGGTATGTGCAGCGTTTTGTCGCACCGCAATTTGATACGCTAGGCAGCATTCCGGAAATTGCACATCCACGCAGCCTGGTTATTTTCGGGCGCAATATTCATTTGGGCAAATATGCGCAAATTATTTGCGCGAGCGATAACTGCGTGCGCCTTACCAGTTGGCCATGTAAACAAGCCGATGCCAAAATTGTGATTGGTGATTATTGTTTAATTTCACCGGGCGTGCGTATTTCAGCGGCGCAGTCGATTCGAATTGGCGACAACTGTATGCTGGCGGCCAATGTCATCATTAGCGATAGCGATTGGCACGGCATTTACAATCGCATTCGCCCGTTTCGCTGCACCAAACCTGTGGTGATTGAAAATAATGTGTGGCTGGGGGAGCGAGTGATAGTCACTAAAGGTGTGACCATTGGCGAAAATTCGGTAGTGGGCGCAGGTTCAGTGGTCACCAAAAATATTCCGGCCAACTCGGTAGCGGCAGGAAATCCAGCGCGGATTATCAAAACGATTAATTCCAACCGCAGAATGTTAAAACGGGAATTATTATTTTCCGATGCTGAGCATTATTTTTACAATCAGGATCAGTTGGATAAATATATGCTAGGTAATAACGGCTGGTGGAATTGGTTGCGCTCGTTGTTCAAACCCAACCAGAATGATTAATCAGCGAAGCGATTGCTACAATTATTTCTAACAACTATTTTAGATCGAGTGCAATACGCAACAATGCAGCAACTGAAATTGCATCGGTTATTTCGCCGCGCTTAACCATTTCTATAGCATCAATTAGCGGAATTTTTTGAACTTCAATATCTTCAGTAGCTTCAAGCTGCTGTTGCCCGGGAAATAAATCCCGCGCTATAAATATTTCACAGAACTCATCACTGACTGAATTAGACAAATGCAAAGTCATTAGTGGCTGCCAATCATTGGCTTGCAATTCCACTTCCTCTTCTAGCTCGCGCTTAGCTGCAGCTAGCGGGCTTTCACCTTGCGGGCAACCACCTTCAGGAATTTCCCAAGTGTATTGATTGAGTGTGTAGCGGCTTTGTTTTACTAGCCAGGTATTGCCTTCATCATCAATAGGCACTACACCGATGGCGGTATTTTTAAAGTGCACTACACCGTAAATACCATCGGTACCCTTAGGGGTGACGACCTCTTCGTGAGACACTTTTATCCAAGGGTTTTCATATACAACCGTTGAGGTTTTGGTTTGCCAGCCACCAATCTTTGCAACGGAAAATTTTTCAGTCATATAAAATCCGGATTAGTCTTTAGTGCACGCGATGTGCATCAAGCTCCACCTGGGTAATGCGCGAGCCCAGCATGATTACTCGCCCTAAATAACGATCTGCACCCGAGACGGTGAATTCAAAGTAAAACTCGCGCCAAAGTGATAACTTCCCCTGCTCGTTGCGCTTAAACCACAAACGACGCAGATACACATTTTCATCCAACAATTGCACCTGCATTTCTTCGCAACGTTTTTGCGCAGCGTGATAAGCGCGATCTTTAACGAGCAGAGCGCCGCGCCAATAATAAATAGCAACAACAATAAGGGTAAGCCATAGGACGGATTGTAAATCGAACATGAAACAGAAGCCGATGAGAAAAACAAACGAACGCCGATCACCACAGGATGACAGAATAGAGTGCAGCTAATTGCGATAAACACCGAGGTATCACAATCAAGTCTTCTAAAACAGCAAAGGGTGATTGATTGCTCAATCACCCTTTTCGAAACTCTCTCAAATTAGAGTGGAGTTACGTTTTCTGCTTGTGGACCCTTTTGACCTTGGGTTACTTCGAAAGTCACTTTCTGACCTTCTTTCAAGGTTTTACGGCCATTGCCGTTAATTGCACGGAAGTGTACAAATACATCTGCACCACCTTCACGCTCAATAAAACCATAACCTTTGTCATCGTTGAACCATTTAACAACACCAGAGACTAGATCTGACATAGCGTCCTCATCTTGCATTTAAAACGTCAGCGTAGCTGACCGAACAAAAAAACCGACTTTACTAAAAGCCAGAGTGAAATAGCTTGAAATAAAGCTATTGCTCAGGTCGTGGTACGTCCAAGTGTCTTGAGCAAGCAAGCGGGTGTCTTACAAAAGTCTAGTCTTGGGGCGGATCTCAATCTGTAGCGGTTCAAAATTAAAACACTGATCTTGTCGAGTCAAGCAGTTATCCGTGAATTTAGCGATTATCGCCACTTTTTGTAATGCTGGGTATGAGGCACACAATCAATCGGGCATTTTGGAGTCATCATCGCTTTTTTTGCCATTCTTTTGTGCAGATTTTGCTGTAGCTTTACCCAAAGTTTCGTGCAAAAACAGTGCAAGCGGAATTAATACAAAGCCCAATATCATCACATGGCGCTTAATGCTTTGAAATTCGTAACCTTGTTTTGCTAATTGATAGCAGGCAAGCGCCCATGCAGCCGCGGCAAAATAGCCCCAACGCTGTTGTTTAAAAACACCCCAGGCAATAGCCGCAGTAACAGACGCCAAAAACACGCCATAGATATTAAGAAATGAAATAAAACCAGCGACCGATGCAACTAAAACAATTAACAGTAGGCCGTTTAATACGTTTGACACAATTAGGAGTTTTGACATAAATACTTCTTTAGGAGCGTTACTTTTCTACACCAATTAATCAGAACTGGATTTACCTCTGCCGCGCCAATCTTGATATTTTTTATGCACACCGCGAGTAAAGGATTGGGAATAGTCTTCAAGGAAGTCTACGCCCACTAATACAAGAATAACGACCAGCGATAATTTGATCGCCACCAGGTTGTAACCTATCGCGATGACTACACCAATCGACGCCAACATCCAAATGGTCGCTGCCGAGGTTACCCCCAATACAAAACCATCGCGCGCCAACATAACACCGGCACCTAAAAAGCCAATGCCGGTGATCACCTGACCGATTATGCGCGAGGGATCGGTCACCACCTTCTCCGGGCCGGAAAAATGGGACGAAGCGAACAGCGATGAAGCGATAAAAATATAGGTACCCAAGGTGATGAGGGAGGAGGTGCGAATACCGACGGGTTTGCCGCGCAACTGCCGCTCAATTCCGACGATACTGCCGCATAAAAGCGCAGTGCCAATCGCACTCCAATCAAACGGAGTGACCGACAAGATTACATCTACATCCATAGGCTTACCTCAGCACGCAAATCAGGAAACACCCAGCGCGGTATTGATAATAATTTTTTTAATCGCTGCTACTGAGTTTAGCTGGCGCATGCCGGTATTGCGCAGCCAATTTACGGCCAGACTGCGATTGCCAAACAAGCGTTTAAAACCTTCCATTGCTGACATCATGCCCAAATTACCCGCCAAGCGCTGACGCTGGTAGCGGCGCAGAATGGAATAATCGGCCAGCGGGATGCCGCGCAGCAATGCGCGCTCAACTTCCTGCGCCAGCGCGATCACATCCAACAACCCTAAATTGACACCCTGCCCGGCCAAGGGATGAATATTGTGGGCGGCATCACCCACCAATGCGATTCCCGGTTGGATATAGGTCGTCGCATGGCGCTGGCGCAAAGGAATGGCATAGCGCCTATCACAGTGGATAACCTTGCCAAGGCGCGCCTCAAATGCGGCGGTGAGTTGCACGCAAAATGTTTCGTCATCCAGTGCCATTAATTCCGCCGCTAATGCATCTTCTGCCGACCAAACAATTGAACAACTATGTGTGTCGCCCTGCTGGGGAAGCGGCAAAAATGCCAGCGGTCCCGTGTGCATAAACCGCTGCCACGCAGTAAATTCGTGCGGCAGCTCGGTGCGCACGGTGGTGATAATTGCCTGCTGGCCATAGTCCCACTCGCGGGTGGAAAATTCAGCCAGCTCACGTACTTTGGAGTGAGCGCCGTCTGCGGCAATTAACAGCGCCGCGGTAATTTCATTGCCATTAGAAAGCTGCACCCGCGTGCGCGCCGCGCCGTCTTGTGACGACATAATCTGCGTGACGGCAACAGGCTGCAGCAGAAAAATATTGTTATGCTGCGCCATACGTTCACGCAGTTGCTTCACGATCACCGAGTTTTCCACAATGTGACCGAGATGAGATTGCTGCACATCGGCGCAATCAAATTCAATCGCGGCGGTGCCCTCGCCGTCCCACACTTTCATTTCGCGATAGGCGCAAGCGCGCTGAGCAACAATTTCATCCCAACAACCAATATCGGTAAATAATTTTTGCGATGCATGGGTGAGCGCAACCACACGCGGATCAAACTGCTCGCCGCTAAAGTGTTGCATCTCGTTGCTCGCTTCTATCACAGCGATACGTAAATGTTGCGCAGCATCTGTTTGAGCAATGGTGCACGCGAGTGCGCCCCCCACCAAACCCGCGCCGACGATAACCACATCGTAATTCGAGTTATTTTGTTGCTCAGCCGGTTCATTATTTGCAACTGCTTCACTATTGTTAGCAGCAATTTTTTCGCCCGAAACTTCATCCAACAGCCAGCGAAACCGGCGGCCAGCGGTGCCCATTGTCTGAGCGATGAATTGATTTTTTATCAGCGGAATAGATTCGAGACTTAACAAACCGAGATGACGCATCGCAATCAACGGCAGTTGATCACTGGAAAACAAGCGCACTAACTTATCGCTAAATTCAATGGTGAGTTGCTGATCGAGTGATTGTTTGTGCAGATAGGATTGCAACACGGCCAAATCGCCATAGGATTTATTTTTTTCCGTCGCCTCGCGCAGGGTTTCTACCAAACCAGCGCAATCGCGCAGCGCCAAATTAAACCCCTGACCGGCAACCGGATGCAAAAAATGCGCAGCATTGCCGAGCAATACCACATGCGAGCGCACTTGCTCTTCAGCTAAAACTAATTGCAAAGGATAGGCAAAGCGTTTGGCCACGCGATTAAAACGTCCCACCCGAAAACCAAATTGCGCCTGCAATTGTGCGAGAAAATCCGCATCGTTTAAGGCGAGAATTTCATCGGCTTGCGCGGCAGGTAAAGTCCACACCAGCGCCGATTGTTGTGCATGACGGGATTCG
>CAXAVL010000120.1:0-12922 GCA_963971905.1 uncultured Cellvibrio sp. | reverse complement strand
CTATTTGCATGCGCCACCACGTGATGTATTGCATAGGTGTCCAACCACTCGTGTCGCGAAAAAGTTTGGCGAATTTCGTGCGGGAGACATTCGCCTGTCGCGCCAACGACTCCAACCCCCAAGGATATTGCGGCTGCTTATGAATTGCGTTAACCACTTGAACTAATTGTGAGTGCGCATACAAAGAAAGAAGATTGTGTTGCTGTGAAGTTTGAAGGACATATTGTAAGCACTGAAAGAAGATCAATTCTGATAGACGGTCTAAAATCACCGAAGACGCAAGAGTCGGCGCATAGCACTCAGCTAGGATTAATTCATAAAGAGGCGTAAACCAAGCCTGGCTGGAGTTTGCGGGTATCACACAATATACCGGTAAAGAGTCAAGCAATTGACTAGCTGACGGATGATCAAAATAAATAGCGCCACATAAAAGGCCAGTGCCCTCATGATCATCTTTGCGCGAATACGCCAGATGCTGCTGGTCTCCCTTGGAGGCATTAATGGGGTAAATTTTATGGGCGATTTCACGCGGGAAAAACACCAAATCTCCTTGGTTTAACACGATCATTTGATCCATCACAGACATATGGCAGCTCCCTATGGTGACCATGTGAAAACAACACACTCCCAAATGATATTCGCTCAACTGCCAATCTCCACAAACCATCGCATTATGGTAAACCGTCACATTAAGGCGGGTGCGTCGAATCAAATCTACGAAAGCATTCATTTGTACTATCCAGCATAAAAGGTGCACTTATAGGCATTAATAGTACAGAGCCGCAGGCGTAAAGTACAAGCTCCAGTTCAGTAACACCTCACAACGGAGCTAATGTATGGACAGTCTTTTTAATTTTTATTCTCTAACCAACGCATCACCTGAAGCGAAACCCTTACTTGAAAAAATCAATGCTTCCTACGGGTTCATTCCCAATTTATTCGCCTACATGGCGGAAGCGCCCGCGACAATCGAGGCCTACCTAGCCTTAAACGAACTCATATCCAAATCATCATTGACACCACAGAACGCCCAGTTAGCGCTATGGGTCACTAGTATCGAAAACCAATGCGAGTTTTGCCGAATTGCGCATCAAGCTTTCGCGAAAAAATTTGGGGTGAAAGAGCAAACTTACCATGCGATATTAACTGGACAGAAAATTGAATGCCCTACAGACGCCGCACTCGTTAACTTTACTCAGGCGGTAGTTAACAAAAGAGGTCATCTCGCACATACAGATCTGGAAAGTTTTCTTGGTGCAGGATTCAATCAGCAGCAAATTATGGAAATTATTTTGGTGGTAACCATCAAAACTCTTTCAAATTATATAAACCACCTCACACACCCAGAAGTGAACCCTGAAGTATTAGCTCTTCTAAAATAGGTAATTATTTGCTGCCCTGACGGGCAGCAAATTCACTCAGCAACTGAAATATTTTCTAATGCCCTGCCGCAGGTGCTAAGGACTCATCCCAAAACGCCGCTTCAATTTTATGTCCATCCAAATCGCGAACGAAACATCCGTAATAAGCATCGCTATAGGCTGGTCGGGGGCCGGGTGGGCCATCGCAAGTTACACCGGCAGCGATGGCGGCATCGTAAAACGCATGCACTTGCTCTTTGTTGTTGGCGATAAACGCAAAGTGAGTGCCATTACCTTGGGCTGCGGGTTTTCCATCAATTGGCGTTTGCACCCAAAATTCAGGATACATACGACCAAAGGCAGTCGCGCCAGGGAAATCCATTAGAGTTTGAATATCAAGTGCAGCAAGCACTTGCTGATAAAAAGCGCGCGCTTTATCAAAATCATTTGTGCCGATGGATACATGGGAAATAATTGAAGGGTTAACCTGATTCATAGAGCCTCCTTATTCACAGTAGTAGTTGAATGTCACAGAGTTTAAGTCGATGTGACTGAAAAATTGTTGCGCAATTGGATTTTCTTGTATTGCTACAGCAGCTGCTTTTGCGGAGGTTAATTGGCCCCAATTGACAATATCGACCCACTCACCTGTATCGCTCTGCAATAAGTTTCGCCGTTGATAACCGGGAATTTTTTGTAACTCCTTTTCAACGGAAAGCGCCGAGGCTTTAAATTCAGCTATAGATGCCTCAGCAGCCAATTTGAAGATAACCACCTCAGTAACTGGTTTTCCTGCGCAGTATTCGCCCGCACTGACCATAGAATGCAATGAAAGAAAAGCAACAAAAATCCCAAAAGACATAAAACGCATAACAAAGCTCCTGTTTAATTTATCTACCTTGACGAAACCACCAACTAATTTCGCATAAACAAGTTACAGCGTGCTCGTGCCAGAAATTGGCAGTAGTAAAAAAAAAGCCCCGGCATTTAGCCGGGGCAAGGAGAACCTAACGTGTTAACGCACGTAACCGTTAGAGGGATTCGAGGAAGCGCAACACATCTTGTTTTTGTGAAGTAGACAATGATTGGTACGCATTTTTAGACGCTTGACCTTCACCGCCATGCCACAGGATTGCCTCTTCAATTGAACGTGCGCGGCCATCGTGCAAGTATCTGTGCACTGGTGTACACACTTGCGCGCCTTGGCCTGCATTAGTAACACCACCGGTTACGCAAGCAGACAAGCCCAAGCCCCAGAGTGGCGCGGTACGCCATTCAGCTCCACTCGCCAAACCTTCACCTAAATTATCCGCCATGTCGGCACCCATATCGTGCAACAACATGTCGGTATACGGCTTGATAGTTTGGCTACGCAATTCACCGAGCGGATGGTATTGGCTGGTGACATGCTGCGGCGTGTGGCAACCCACGCAACCAATGTTGGCGAATTGGGTTTCTCCGCGTTGTACCGCTGCATCATTTAGATTGCGCTGTGGGCGAACACCGAGCGTTGAAATGTATTTCACCAAATTATTCAGGTGCGTATCCGACAACTCGGAACCACTGTTGCCGCAATCGGTTTGCGCTGAACCGCAATCCGGGCTGGGCAATAAACTGGTCATCACCCCCATGTCGGAATTAAATGCCGCAGCGACTTGATGCTTCACGCTGGTAGTACCGGCCTTGTAACCAAAACGACCCAAGCGGGTTTGACCGGTAGCAGGATCAGTGATGCGGTTAGCGCGGCCGGAAATGCCGTCGCCATTAGCATCATTAATATCTTCTTTCGCCAAAATGGTCGCTTCAGGAATTGCTTCCAACAAACCCATGCCCACTAATTGTGGTGCAACACGCGCAGAAAAACGCGCTGGTGTTACGCCGCTGAATTGATAGTTGGGTTTACGCAGGCCATTCACATCTGACCAGAAGGCAATCGACGCTTGACCTTCGCTCGCTGCACCATTGGTAGATTTTGGCTGCAAAGCGCGGCCAAGATTTGGGTGTGGATTGCCGTTAATGTCCTCCACTTTAAATACCCACTTATCGAGCGGTTGACCAACCGGTGCAGGTGCCGCGCGACCATTGCGCACATGACATCCGGCGCAGCGATCATTCACATAATGCGGACCCGCTTTGCCAACTGTGTCAGGGAAAGTGCCGTTATCGACAACATGCTCATCGTGCGAACCATCGATAAACGAAGCGTGATGTACGCGGCGCCCCAATACAAATGGCTGACCATTTTGCGATGCAAGATTGGTCGCCATTTGGATGAAATGATTATCCGGCTCATTTGAATGGTTATACGGCAGCGTTGTTTTTCCGCCGAGCCAGGCTTTCTCTGGAATTTTTACCGAATCTTTTCTGCCGCCAAGGGTGCCAAATGAACCGGTGATATCCCAAGGCACTAAACCTTCGCCGACGATATACAAGTAAGTTGTGCCGTAATAAGCCGAGCGGCCATGGGGAACACTGTGATCGAGGAATTGACTCATCTCAAATTCAAGCTTATCGCCAATTTGAATGTTACGCCCTTCGCGTGCGTTGTAGCTACGCTCTTTGTAGTAGCGAAAATTATCAATCACATTCATGGTGCCGTTATCGAAATATTCCGCCACTGTGCCTACACCGCGATAGAACCAGCGATTTTCTGCTTCGGTATCGTTCAACTTAAATTGTGAAACCACATTCATCCGTACGGTGTTACCACCCTTGGCGACGTAGTCGACAATTTCAATTGTTGCCGTGCGATGCTCCCAATAAAAACTGAGGAAGTGATCGTAGGCTTGGAACTGATCTTCTTTTGCATGTCGGTCGCGACCGCGGTCGGCAATACGCGTAACTAATGCATCGCCGCGATCAAATTGAATCGCGCCTTCCAATACGGTTGATGAGTTATATAAAGGCACGATATTGCCAACGCTCGCCGCAGAAGAGCTCGATGGCGTTACCGGCGTAGAACTGCGCGAAGAGCTGGACAGCGGTGCACTAGATGGCGCTACCGAACTGCGTGATGAACTTGACGGCGCAACGCTGGAGGCAGGCGCGTTAACGGAATAATTCTGCCAAGGCGTATCCTGCCCCGCACCGTTTTTAATAATGGTGAAATTGATACTCACCACACTGCTCGAATTCAAATTGGGAATGTCATAGGTCCACACACCACCCGCTACATTCATGCGCACATTTTGTTGCGCGCCGTTATTGATGCGGTAGTGAATATCAACGATATCGGCCTGAGTAACAGTCGCGCGCAAGGTAGTGCTATTGAGCGTGGTCACACAACCGAGATTGCAATTACCTGCCGCCACGCTGGATGCCGCAGCGGATGAAGCCGCAGGCACTGCGCCGAACACATCCATTTCAAAAATCGAATAGCCCCAATTATTGCCCGCACTGCGTGTTAACGCATTCATGCGCACATAGCGATAAGTGCCAGACAAAGGCACGGTGTCGGTACGATTGCCAAAGGTGCCGCCAGTGCGCAGGCTTAATTGTGTCCAGCTGGAATTATTATTAGAGCCGAGAATTTCGTAGCTCGCCGCATTGGCGGCCTCCCACAAAATCACCACTTGATTTAGCGCGTAAGGCTGCCCTAAATCGAGCGTGAGTGAACTCGGTGAAACACCGTGATTGGATTCCCAACGGGTATTGCCAATGTTATCTATGGCAAAACTTGCCGGTTGTAGATTAGTGCTGCCACTGGCAGAAACGGGATTGATATTGATAATTTGCGCATTAGCGGCGTGAACATAAAAAGCGCTACTGACCAGCGTCAGCAATGCACAAACAACGCGGCGCCCGAGTACACGGCGCCCAATTTGAGTGATTCGCATGTGATTTTGCCTCTTGTTGAATATTATTGTTTTTTTGAAACAGTGAGTTATTGTTTTTTTGAAACAGTGAGTTGTGGAGGGTTGAGTTGCCCGACTAACGAATGGGATTTTAGGCAGATAGAAATTTTGTGTCGTCCCACTATGGAACTGGCGTGAAGTGAGCTTCACAAATGCGAACTGGTGAAACTATTCGTGAATATAAGAAACAAATTTGGCAAAGATAACGCGACTTTCTTCACACTCAAACACAGAGTTGACCCCCCTTTAAAACGGCGTGCCACTAAGCAAAATCTGCAGGTGGGACGCCACCAAACTCACCCAAGGCAATATTAGATTTAAGTAAATTAGATATTGCTAATTTAATTAAATCTAATATAATTAGGTACAGATCACCCGAGGCGCAACCATGAACTCCACTTCACTAAACAATACGCAGCTGGCCGAAATGCAACAGCACGCGCAGGCCGCCGCCACCCTGCTCAAAGCCTTGAGCAACGAAAACCGCTTGATGATTTTGTGCACACTCATCGTCGGAGAGATGTCGGTGGGGGAATTAAATGCGCGGGTGCCGCTAAGCCAGTCAGCCCTTTCGCAACATTTAGCCAGTTTGCGTGAAGCGGGATTGGTGAGCACACGCAAAGAGGCACAGACCGTTTACTACTCATTACAGGGCGATGAAGCGCAGAAAATCATTGCGGTGCTGCAATCCATTTACTGCCCAACCGAATCACCCAACTAACCAGCCGAGGTTTCCATGAGCCACAAACACATACATCCACAAGAATTACTCATCAATAAAACGGCCGATATGTGCATTTTGGATGTGCGTACCGCCGCCGAAATAAAAGCCGCCCACCTGCCCGGCTGCCTGCACATTCCGCTACACGAATTAACCGCTGAGCGCCTGCAGGATGAAATTGCCAAGAGCGGCAAAAACGGCAGCTGCGTGTATTTACTCTGCCAAGGCGGCAAGCGCGCACAGATGGCAGCCGAGCAACTGCAGGGCAAGATCCCGGCAGAACTGGTGGTCATTGAAGGCGGCATTAACGCGGTGAAAGCCGCCAACATCCCACTCGCCGAAGGCAAAGGCGCCATGTCACTGGAGCGCCAAGTGCGTATCGCAGCGGGCTTTCTGGTATTGATCGGGGTGATCTTAGGGTTTCAGTTAAGCGCTAACTTCTTCTTTCTCTCAGGGTTCGTCGGCGCCGGCCTGATGTTCGCAGGCATTACCGACACCTGCATGATGGGCATGTTGATCGCGCGTATGCCATGGAACCGCTAATGCTGCTTTTAATCGGCATGATCATTGGGCTGATCTTAGGGCTGACCGGCGCTGGCGGCTCGGTGTTTGCGGTACCGCTACTGATGCTGCTGGCCGGTATGCCGATGGCGGATGCGGTGGGGATTTCGCTCGGTGCGGTGGCCGCCAGCACACTATACGGCAGCCTGCGCAATCTGGTGCAAAAGAGTACGGCGCCCGTTCTCTGGCAACCCGGTGTGATACTCGCCGGGGCCGGTGCACTGAGCGCACCGGCAGGAAAATGGCTCGGTTTACAGTTAAATGAACTTTGGTTGATCGGGGGTTTTAGCCTTTTGGCGGGTGTTATCGCCCTGCGGATGTGGTCGAGCGCGCAGAAGAATCCCGCCGCTGCCAGCGTGGTGCGCGCAGGTAACTTTAGCGATACGCCATCGCCCGATTTACTCTGTAGGCTGAGCCAAACCGGCCAGTTTGAGCTGCGCCCGCGCTGCGTCAGCGGGTTGCTGATCGGGGGGCTGATTGTGGGTTTGCTATCGGGGCTGTTTGGTGTAGGCGGCGGTTTTTTAATCGTGCCGCTACTGTTGGCGCTGAGCACCGTGAGCATGGCGCAAGCAGTGAGCACTTCACTGATGATTATCGCCCTGATCAGCGGCTCGGGTTTTATCAGCCATTTATGGTTAGGTGCCAGCCACGACGCACTTGCTGGCAGTAGCCAGTGGTCAACCCTCGGGTTAGTCGCCGCGGGTGGGGTCGCGGGCATGATTATCGGCCAAGCGGTGAGTCACAAAATTGCCAACGCACTGCTGCAAAAAATCTTTGCTGCCAGCTTGGTTATCGTTTGCATCATTACTCTGGTGAGGAGCTTTTTATGATTTTCCGTCAACTGTTTGAACGTGAATCGTCTACTTATACCTACCTGATTGGCTGTGAGCAGAGCCAACAAGCAGTTCTTATCGATACAGTCAAAAGCGAAGTGCCCAAATACCTGCAACTGCTGCAAGAGCTAGGGCTCAAGCTCGTTTATGCGCTGGATACCCACACTCACGCCGACCACATTACCGGCGCTGGCGCCCTGCGCGATGCCACTGGCTGTACCACGCTGTTAGGTGAAGAGGCAGGCTCTACTTGCATATCACAGGGGCTGCAAGATGGCGATGTGATTACCATTGGCCAACTCCAACTCAAGGCAATCTATACCCCTGGGCACACCGATGACTCCTACTCCTACCTGTTGAATGATGCAGGCCAGACTTATCTATTCAGTGGCGATACGTTGTTAATTCGCGGCACTGGCCGCACCGATTTCCAAAATGGCAATGCGCGCGACCAATATCACAGCCTGTTTAACAAACTACTCGCCCTGCCCGATCACACTCTGGTCTACCCGGGTCACGACTATAAAGGCTGGACACTGAGCAGCATCGGCGAAGAAAAAGCCCATAATCCTCGCTTACAAGTGAAAGACATCAACGCTTATGTAGAAATTATGAACAATCTCAAATTGCCGAACCCGCAAATGATGGACATTGCAGTACCGGCTAATCGGGCGTGTGGGAAGGACTAATCCATTCGCTAGATGCCCACTGATTTGTTAGAATCGCCGCCACAAAAAAATCCCTGAGAGCCTGACTATGCTGATTGAAGCCCCTATTTCCCTTGGCGAACTGATCGATAAAATCACCATTCTAGAAATCAAAGCCGTCAATATTGGCGATGAAGCCAAACTCAAGAATGTGACTCACGAGCTGAACATCCTCAATGCCAAGGTGACACAATTGCTCGACGCCGAAGGCCAAGCCAAACTGGCGCCGCTCAAGCAAGCCTTGAAAGACATCAATCAGGAATTGTGGATTATTGAAGACGATATTCGCGACTGCGAATTGGCTAAAGACTTCAGCGATAAATTTATCCAACTCGCGCGCGCCGTGTATTTCACCAACGACAAACGCGCCGCCGTCAAAAAAGATATCAACCTCGCCTTTGGTTCGGAATTAATCGAAGAAAAGTCGTACAAGAATTATCAATAGTTCCATTTGCCGCCAGACTTAACTGAAGATTTCGCCCATGCGCATCCTGCTTGTCAAAATGTCCTCCATGGGCGATATATTCCACACCTTCCCGGCGATCAGCGATATCAAAAAAAAATTCCCTGACGCAGAAATTGATTGGGTAGTGGAAGACAGTTTTAAAGAAATTGTAGCCTGGCATCCTGGAGTGAACAAAGTAATCCCCATCCAATTACGCCTCTGGGCAAAAGAGCGCAGCAAAAAAAATTGGCAAGAATTTAAACGCTGGCGTCAGGCGTTACGCACACAAAATTATGACTATATTATCGACGCACAAGGCTTGCTCAAAAGCGCCGTAGTTGCCAAGTGCGCCAAAGGTCACGGCATTGATGGTTATGACAAACACTCAGCGCGCGAACCTATCACCCATTGGTTTTATAAACGCCGCCATAACATCGATAAAGATCAACACGCCGTACAACGCACACGCCAATTAGTTGGCAAAGCACTTGGTTATACGCCATCGAAAAAATTAAATTTTGGCATCAACCAAAACTTTACCCACATTGAAGAAAACCCGCGCAAACTGGTATTTATTATTGGCACTAGCTGGGTCACCAAACTCTGGGCAACCAGCGAGTGGCAGGCACTGGGGAAAATTGCGCTAGATGCGGGTTACAGCATCGAAATTATTTGGGGCAGCCAAGAAGAGCAAGCTATTGCCGACAATATTATTAGTGCATGCCCACAAGCCACTCGACCGGAACAGCGTTTATCCATTACTCGCATTGCGGAAAAATTAGTAGAAGCTGTAGGTGTTGTAGGCTTGGACACAGGCTTCTCTCATCTTGCTGGCGCGCTGGAGACTCCCACTATTGCCCTTTATGGCGCAACATCGCCAGTCAAGGTGGGCTTAATTGGTGAGCACACACGGAATTTGCAATTACAAGAACCGCTAGACTGCATGCCCTGCCACAAACGCCACTGCAAATGGCTACCTGAAAATAGCCACGATACACCGCAGTGTATGAGCGGCGTGAAAGCCGAAGCGGTTTGGCAAGCCTTACAAGAAAAATTATCGGCACACGTAGTAAACGATGCGAACCCACACTGATCGATTCAAACCAAAACTGAATTAGGATTTTTTATGACACCGCAAAAGATGGGCGTAGTCATCACCACTTACAATCAACCCAAGTGGCTTAAAAATGTATTGTTTGGTTATGAGGCGCAGCGCCATAACAATTTCACCGTCATTATTGCCGACGACGGCTCAGGCCAACCCACACGCGATGTAATCGAATTTTTTCAAGCGCGCGGAAAATTAACCATTGAACACGTTTGGCACGAAGACAAAGGTTTTCAAAAATGCCAGATTCTCAATAAAGCTATAGCGCAGACTGCATGTGACTATTTAATTTTCACCGATGGCGACTGCATACCCGAACCGGATTTTATTAGCATTCACCAATCACTGGCCGAACCGGGTTATTTTTTTATCGGGCGGTTATGTGAAATTAACAACGCCGGTATCCGAAGCCATTAGCGAAGCGGATATCGCCAGCGGTGTGATTTTTAATATCGACTGGCTCAAAAAAGCCGGCCAGCCAGCCAACCATAAACTGTGGAAATTAATTAAAAACAAAACCATCAAGTCCTTTTGGTTGAAATTCATCTTGAAAAACTTCCATTACGACAACCCGGAAACATGGAAAAAAAATTACGCCATCCGCAATGACGTTAAGCGCACAGGGAGATTTTGGGCGGAGAATGGTATTGAGAAAAAGCGATAAACCCTTAGCTGGCAACATTAGTTGCCAGCTTCATTACTGTAACAGCTGATCGAACCGGCCAATTTTTTCATCGAGCCAATCCACAATCAGCACAAACGAATCAGGTTGTGCGTTTTCCAAGCTTTGAATACAGACAAACACATAATTTTTATCGCGTTCGGCTTGCGCTAACTTTGCCCTCAAACGCACTAACGCTTGATCCGCTGGTTTTAATTGCAGAGTTTTTAGGGTGTTATCAATAACCGCATTCCCAGCTTTAATTTCATAGTGCGCACTAAAACCTTCTGGCACAAATTGCTGAGCAGAACGCAATCTAAAACTGATGTTTTTTTCCAAAACATCAGGATTGACGACAAAATATTCTTGCCAAGTAGATAATTTCCACGGATGAGGATTGTGCTCTAACTGAAAAACTTGTTCACTGTAACCTAACAGCTTAGCCGCATTCTCCTGCACGCCAATAAATCTTACGCGTTCATTTTGATTATCTTTTTCATTTTTTCCGAGCAGCCTTTTAAAAAAACTTGAGGCTCGTTTCACAAGGCGCCTATCCGTTTGTGTTCTCCAGCCACCATGAAGAACAACCTTATCATCGCGAAAAAATGCAGAGGGCTCTATCGGACGAATCAATGCAAAGTCATCATTTAGAAATAAAAATCGCTCTGCGATACCGGGAATTCGCCACAACATACTTGAGATCGACATGCTATTAAAAGTTGGCAAGTATTGTTCGTAGCCAGCAAAAATAACACTGTGATCAATCAGCTTAACCCGCGATTCATAGACAGTTCCTACCAGCTTGGCCATAAATTCTGGTTGCTGCTGATCAGCAACAATGAATATAGTTCTAATCCAAGGCGCATAGCGCAACAAAGAGACAACACAGTATTCAATCTCGCCCACACTACTAAATCTCGCAGGATTGGCTGAGTGCGGACGAGCACTGCCAATGCTCGATAAATAATTATCAAGCTTAGCTTTGTGTTTTGGGTCAGCGCCATCCACCCAGGTAATAACAGCATCTACCGGTTGATTAACTTTAGCACTCATATACTTACCCGCCCAGTTACAAACCAGTATCAAGCTTAATGGTTAAACTCTATTTACCGTTAATGGTTGCAATATAATTATTTCTTATTGTTTCATGCTGGCCATCCAAATTCACCCGCCCTTCTGGATGTGCGATCGAAACCAAAAACTCAGCGAGTGTTTTTACATTATAATATTTACTCAACACACTGAATTCATCTATTTTTTTAAAGCCCTCTTCCATAATCATCATTTTTCTAGAAGCTATAGCCCACATAAACGCAGCAGTTGCTTTGCACTCTTGATAACGAGAATATATAAGACAATTACTGTGTACTAATGGCATTATATAATCGGCGCTGCGTATTATTTTTATGAATTGTTCATGCGGCACATACTGATCAAACCATTCAAACTGCCGATCCAATTTACGATCTCGAATTTTCTTTATTAGCTCAGGTCCGTCTCCCTTATTTGCATTACCAAGTAAGATAAAACGCATATTCATATCTGAACTACAGACATCAATTAAATCATCGTAAGCGCGCCGCCGCCGATCAAGTTGCCCTGGTATCACTATTTGGATGGGATCGCATGTCTTTTCTACCGCATCAGATTCCGTGACTCCAAACTCCGTAAGGTATACAGGCGTGACATGTATATGGTTTGCTCGTAAATACTCAGCGATATAAACACCCAATACCATTGGACGATTTATCTTCTTAAGTATCGCATGAAATTTTTGATGCGATAAAAACTTATCGGCATTATGTATAAAACCAAAAGTTTCCACCCCATCAACACGATTCAACAACAGATGGCAAAATCTACTATCCAAAGTATTGATCACCAGCTTACTGATTAGATGTTTCTTGAGATATCTTGGAATTTCAATAAACATTTTCAGCTTCGTTACAAACTTTGAAGTGTTTTCAAATGTTTTAATGGAAATTTTATCCCTAATTGAGTCAAGCGACTCTGAGGCAGCTATTTGAGCATTGGTAATCAGATGAACCTGATAGTTATCACGCAACAGTAAGTTGATTTGCGGCAACAATAGCTCTTCGTGAAATTTATGCTCAACAATAGCAATGCATTTACTCATTCCATACCACTCTTTATCTTCTACTCAACAATGTAAGTTCCACCATTAAACAACAACTTCAACACCAATCTGTGGAAACACGTGCATATTACCATCCAACCGGCCACCGAAGCTGCCTAAAGCATTGAACAAAGTAGAAATCCAAACTAGGCCATAGCAGCCCCAGACTGTATAATCGCCAGCCTAATTTTTCGTTTATCGATCAGCCGCGCAGCGGCATCCGCAAGAGTCTGTTATTGCTATGGAAAAAACCTACGAACCCCATGCTATTGAACGCCAGTGGTACCAAACCTGGGAAGAAAAAGGCTATTTCAAGCCTGCCGGAGACGGTACACCCTATTCCATGATGATCCCACCACCCAATGTCACCGGCAGTTTGCACATGGGTCATGGTTTTAATAATGCGGTAATGGACACCGTGATTCGCTATCGCCGCATGAAAGGCGACGATACTTTGTGGCAAGTGGGCCCCGATCACGCCGGTATCGCTACACAGATGGTGGTGGAGCGTCAACTCGCCGCGCAAGGCGTGAG
>CAXAVL010000119.1:0-13024 GCA_963971905.1 uncultured Cellvibrio sp. | reverse complement strand
TCTTGAATATCCAATACATAGTGCGCACTTGGGTGACCGTAAATAAGCCCCAACAGATAGGAGCAGTTGCCAGCAAGGCTGCGTGCAGATTGATTGGGGCGATATTCAAGAGCACTAATCGCAGCTTCAACTTTTTCACGCGTAGCGGGACGAACATTGGGCTCGTTATTTACCACACGCGACACCGTTTTCATGGAGACGCCCGCGAGAGCGGCCACGTCGTCGATGGTTGCTTTTGCCACAGGAATTACCTCTAAGTTGATTTTTATCGCTTTTCTTATCGCACGCTTTTTTAATTGCCGTCACTCAATTAAGCAGAGTGTTGAACTCGACAATATATGTCAAATTGACCATAAGATGAAAACCAGGTTCCTGATTGTAAACCCAGAACAAACAATGTGACAGCCTAATAGCCTTGGATTATAGTACTGCGCGCTTGACGCCCGCTTTTAATCGGCAATCGTCAATTTAAGACCACGACAAATACAACTATTTTTATAACAAGAGGTAAAAACATGGCCAGCATTCCGCAAGGCTCATCAACGCAACACAGCTCGGTGGACACAGGTAACAATACCGTGCCCCTCATTATTATCACCATTCTGTTTTTTATGTGGGGTCTATTAACATCAATGAATGATGTTTTGATTCCACATTTAAAAAGTGTTTACACATTAAGTTATACCCAGGCGATGCTGGTACAGTTTTGCTTTTTCGGCGCCTATTTTGTTATCTCATTGCCTGCCGGTGCGCTCATTAAAAAGCTCGGTTACCAAAATGGTGCTGTTGCTGGTTTGATTATCGCGGCATCAGGCTGTGCTTTGTTTTATCCCGCCGCCACCAGTGGTTACGCCATTTTCCTGCTTGCGTTATTTGTGCTTGCATCTGGCATTACCATTTTACAAGTTGCTGCAAACCCCTATGTCACCATACTTGGCCCAGCCAGAACCGCATCCAGTCGCTTAACATTGACTCAAGCATTTAACTCTTTGGGAACCACCATCGCCCCTTGGTTAGGTGGAATTTTAATTCTCGGTGGAGCAGTTTTAACTGCCGACCAGCTCAGTTTGTTACCTGCAGCAGAAGTTATTGAATACCGCGCAAAAGAAGCAGCTACAGTTCAAGGCCCCTATCTAGCACTTGCTGCTGCATTACTCGGTTTGGCATTATTTTTTGCTTTCGCTAAATTGCCAAAAATTCAGCACGAAGATACACCCGGCGTATCTGGTGATATGGCATCTAATAAAGAATCTGCACTTTCACATAAGCATTTAGTATTGGGCGCGATCGGAATCTTTTTGTATGTTGGCGCAGAAGTAGCCATCGGCAGTTTATTGATTAACTTTTTTGGCGAAGAAAATATCGCCGGTCTGAAAGAAGCAGACGCAGCTCACTTGGTAAGTTATTACTGGGGCGGTGCAATGATTGGCCGCTTTATTGGTTTTGCAGTAATGCGCTATATCAGCCCGGGTAAAACCTTGGCATTCAACTGCATCTGTGCTGTCTTGCTGGTTTTAACTGCCACTTTCAGCGAAGGCAAGCTGGCCATGTGGGCCATTATCGCTGTTGGCTTGTTTAACTCCATCATGTTTCCAACCATTTTCAGTATGGCACTACACAACCTAGGCAAGTTTACCGGCCAAGGTTCTGGCGTTTTGTGCATGGCAATTGTTGGCGGCGCGCTTGTGCCACTACTTCAAGGGGCTTTGGCTGATATTTTTGGCCTGCAAATTTCCTTTTTGTTACCTGCTGCTTGCTACCTGTACATTATGTATTTTGGTATTAAGTATGCGGGCATCTACAAAACAGCACCAGATTCCGAACCAGCACATCTCTAGTTTTTGATAATTAAATGGGCGCTACAGCGCCCATTTTTTACATATCATGCAGCTACTATATTTGCCAACGCCGCGCTGCCTTAACATCTTTGACATTTTCCTCAACCCATATCGCGCCTTGACTGGTTATTTCTTTCTTCCAAAAGGGTGCGCGAGTTTTTAAAAAATCCATCAAAAATTCTGCTGCTTGAAATGCATGTTCACGATGCACACTGGTAACCCCAACAAATACGATGTGGTCAGCCACTTGCAATTCGCCAACGCGATGAACAATGCGTGCAGCTAGTAGCTCCCACCGCCCTTTCGCCTCTTCTACAATTTGCTGCAGAATAGTTTCTGTCATACCGGGATAATGTTCGAGCGACATACTTTTTACATCGCGGGCATGATTCATATCGCGCACTCGCCCAACAAAAAATACCACCGCTCCTGCCGCCGTATCGTTCGCTGTTAGCGCAGCGTATTCGCGCCCAACATCAAAATCGTGTGCTTGCACCGCAATCGAAAAAGACATACTAACCTCCGGTAACCGGTGGGAAAAAAGCGATTTCATCACCTGATTTAATCGCTGCGTCCGCTTTAGCGTAGGCATGATTTACCGCAACCAGCAATTTACTATTGGCAATAAACGGTTCCCAATGTGGATGGTTAGTTACAAGATATTGCTTAAGAGTTGAGATACTAACAACACTGTCATCGTTGATACGCAACTCAGCAGTGCCCAACTGCTCGCGCAATTGCGCAAGAAATAACACCCGGATCATTCTTCAAGCTCCTGCCGGCGATAGTGACCTCGCCGTCCGCCAGATTTTTCCAATAAACAAACCTGTTCGATCACCATCTCCATATCAACGGCCTTACACATATCGTAAATAGTTAACGCGGCAATGCTCGCTGCTGTCAGCGCCTCCATTTCAACACCGGTTTGTCCGGTGAGCTTGCAGTAGCTGGTAATCTCTACCGCCGATTGTTGGTCATCTATTGCGAAATCAACTGCCACTTTACTCAGCGCCAATGGATGACAAAGCGGAATTAAATCGGCGCACTTTTTAGCCGCTTGAATACCCGCAATACGTGCGACGGCGAATACATCACCTTTTTTCAGGCTGTTAGCTTTGATTTGCGCCAATGTGTCGGGCTTCATTAATACCCGCGCAAACGCGCGCGCTTCACGCACGCTGGCCGGTTTTTCCGAGACATCCACCATACTGGCGTGCCCATGGGAATCTATATGAGTTAGTGACATAAACAGCTCGTCCGAGGTAATACGCCACACTTTACCGTGCAGCTGGGAGTAAATATCGCTATCATAAAACACCTATCGGCCATGACCGCACTTTTATTTCCTCGCAGCAGAATTCCACAGCCTAATGACTTCAAGCCACTCTCTCGACCGCCGTTTTACCCTTGCCCCTATGATGGAGTGGTCAACATCAGACTGCCGCACTTTTTGGCGCCTGTTAACTCAAAAAGCGGTGCTCTACACCGAGATGGTTACCACTGGCGCATTGCTTCACGGCGATAAATCGCGCTTTCTGGATTACAACGCCTGTGAACACCCGCTAGCCCTGCAATTAGGTGGTAGCGACCCTATAGCACTTGCAGAATGCGCGCGCATTGCAGAGGACTGGGGTTACGACGAAGTTAATCTCAACTGCGGCTGCCCGAGTGATCGCGTACAAAACGGCATGATTGGTGCCTGCCTAATGGCCGAACCCGAACTGGTTGCAGATTGCATCGCCAGTATGCAGAGCGCGGTAAAAATTCCTGTCACAGTTAAACACCGTATCGGCATCGACGATATGGAAGACTACGAAGGACTGGTGAAATTCGTTGGAACTATTGCCGAAACCGGTTGCCGCACGTTTATCGTACATGCGCGCAAAGCCTGGTTGAAAGGTTTAAGCCCCAAGGAGAATCGCGAGATTCCACCGCTACAGTACGATAAGGTATATCAGCTGAAGCAGGATTTCCCGCACCTGAATATCATCATTAATGGCGGCATTACAACGCTTGCGCAAAGCAAAAACCTGCTGGAACATGTTGATGGTGTCATGATTGGGCGCGAAGCCTACAGTAATCCCTATCTATTGGCACAAGTTGATCAGCAAATCTACGGCGTAGATAGGCCTGTAGTCAGCCGGAATGAAGTCATGCAAAAATTCATGCAATACTGTGACGAAGAACTAGCCAACGGCACTCGACTCAATCATCTAACGCGACATATTCTTGGGCTTTATCAAGGCTTGCCTGGTGCTCGTCAGTTTCGCCGGATTATTAGTGAACAAGCTCATAAGCCGAATGCAGGAATTGAAGTGCTTGAACGCGCTCTTGCTGTATTAAATGAGGTACCATTAGCAAATAACCTTGAAATCGGAAATGCTTAAGACTTCAAACACTATTCAATTATCTGTTTATAAAAAATGACTGCTTTCAACATAAAGTCATGAAGACTATAATATATCTGACGGCAATTACCGAAGATCAACCACTTGTACTTTCAGAGATAGGATTACCACTGTGACTAGTAAACTTGAACAACTGAAACAATTTACCGATGTGGTCGCCGACACTGGCGATATCGAAGCCATCCGCCTTTACAAGCCACTGGATGCAACCACCAACCCATCACTGGTGTATAAAGCCGCACAAATGCCGCAATACCAAGACTTGCTTGCGGCATCCATCAATGCCAGCAAAAGCATCACTAACAGTGCACAACAATTAAGTGCCGCTTGTGATCACTTGGCAGTAGGAATTGGCTTGGAAATTTTGAAAATTGTTCCCGGCCGCATCTCAACTGAAGTAGATGCACGCTTGTCGTTTGATACTAAAGCCTCTATCGCCAAAGCTCACGAACTGATCAGTTTGTACGAAAAAGGTGGCGTCGATAAGTCCCGCGTACTGATAAAACTCGCGTCCACTTGGGAAGGCATTCGCGCAGCAGAAGTGCTGGAAAAAGAAGGTATCAACTGCAACCTCACCCTGCTGTTTGGTTTTAATCAAGCCGCTGCCTGTGCTGATGCCGGTGTGTTTTTGATTTCTCCTTTTGTGGGCCGCATTCTGGATTGGTACAAAGCCAACACTGACAAAAAAGAATATACCGCTGAAGAAGATCCAGGCGTTATATCTGTGCGTCACATTTATAATTACTACAAGCAAAATGGCTATAACACTGTGGTAATGGGAGCCAGCTTCCGCAACCTTGGCGAAATTGAAGCGCTTGCAGGCTGTGACCGTTTAACTATCAGCCCGCAGTTACTGCAAGAGTTAGAGCAAGACAAAGGCGAACTCAAGCGTGTGCTTTCACCTAATAACACCGGTGCAGCAATTGCCAAACAAATTGAGACTGAAACCAGCTTCCGTTTTGGCTTGAATCAAGATGCAATGGCGACCGAAAAACTGGCTGAAGGTATTCGCGGTTTTGTAAAAGACCAGATCAATCTTGAGAATTTACTGAAAACTCGTGCTCAATAAACTCTCGCGCTTTATCGAGCGTCACTTGCAACCTGCAAGTGACGCGTCGCCCACACTTTCCGATCACCAAAAACAATTGGCGGTAGCTGCTTTACTGGTTGAAGTGGCCATGGCAGATCATCAATTTTCCAATGTGGAATTACATAATCTAAATACCATTCTTGCCCGCAAATTCTCTTTGTCAAACGATGAGCTCACCGAGCTGATTAATCTCGCTAAAAACGAGACAAATCATGCAACGTCATTGCATCAATTTACTCAGCTTATTAATCAAAATTGTAGCGCAGAAGAAAAATTTAATTTGATGAGAGCCATGTGGGAAATGGCTTATGCCGATGGGGATCTGGATAAATACGAAGACTATATTATTCGCAAAGTGGCGGATTTAATTTATGTGCCTCACGCCGACTTTATTCGCGCTAAAAGCCTGACTAAGGCGAACTTAACAACAACTCATCAGTCATGATTATATCTAGGAAAGGTTAACAGCTTTCGAGCATATTGACCAAATTACGGAAAGTATCAGCATTACTGGCATTTAATCCCATCAAAATTTTGTGCGCCTCAATCACCTTTTCTTTTACTTCCTGTTCATCACAATTAATACAATTAAGTGCATGCTCTGCCAGAACGGGCGCATCCAACTTATCGACAATGGTAAATATATCGCCAAACCCCATAGTTTGCAGAATGCGTTGGATGCTAGGGTTACTCGCCAAAATCACTGGCATGATACCGTGCCGCTCCTGCCCCAGAATGGAAATTTTTGCCATCAAACCCAATGTGGTGCTATCGATTGCTTCAGCATCAGAGAGATCGAATAAGACTGAGGCAAAATTCTCACTTTTGAACATGGCATCAATAAACTGATCGAACGAGATACACAAAGTCAGGCGCACATCGCCCAACATTTTGATCACATAGACCCCATTATGATCGGCAACTAAAATCTGGCCGGCTTTCATCAACTCACACCTCGGGTGATGGACAAGACTGCAATGTCATCCGGGTTATCGCGAATCTCTTTTATAATTAAAGTATTACAGACCGAATCCAAACCGCCACTACTTGAAGCAATTAGTTTTAACAGCTGAGCCTCTTTCTCTTGCAGTTCTTGTTGAGACAAGGTTTCCAGTATCCCGTCAGAAAAACAAACCAGCGCAAATTTCTCTGGCAACTGACGCTCGTAAACTTCCCAACTGACCTCTTTAAATATTCCGACAGGCTTACCACGCCCCGTTAAATACTCTGCCCCTTCATCAGTAAGCAGAATAGGCATAGGTAAGTGACCCGCGACTACATAGTGCATTTTATGCGTCACTGTATCTATAACGCCAACAAAGAGTGTTAGGTGATGACTAAGGCGAGTCTCGTGTAGCTCGCGGTTAATCTGCCGCAACATAAGGTCTGCGCCCTGCGCAAAGGAGCTCTCATCACCAAACAATCCCTCTTCCCGCACCATGCGGCTAACAAGATGTTTAAGCCAAATGGTGACAAAAGCAGAAGAGGCACCGTGCCCGGAGACATCAGCCAAATAAAATGCGAGATAACGTCTTTTAATGTGGGCGTAATCAACAAAATCGCCACTGAGAAATAATGACGGAACAATCGTATGTGCTGCGGTGTAACCCTCTTCCGTAGTAAAACCCGATGGCATTAAACGGCGCTGTACCCGTCGCCCTGCTATTTGGTCACGTTCAAGTACCCGTAGGTTCTCTTTTAACTCGCGATTTGCATTTTCCAATTGAACCCGGTAACGCTTGTTTTCCTCTTCCAGATCCTTTCGATCAAGCACCTTATTAATCGAATGGACTAGCACCTCTAAATCGACCACCGGCTTTATCAAATAATCACGGGCACCTAAACGCAAGGAAGTCACCACATCATTCATCACGCCAGCACCGGAAATCACAATCACTGGCAGCGAGGGGTGGCGATCATGCAGCAGCTGCAATAACTGCAGACCATCGCCATTAGGCATACGTAGATCGGTGATAATCAGATCAGGAAGTGAAAGGTCAGGGTTGGCGAGTAATTCAAGTGCTGCAGTGGCATCAGACGCGGAACATACACAAAAGCCACTGTCCGTCAGATAAGTCACTATACTCTGGCGGACAAGGACATCGTCATCGATGATAAGCAGCTTGCGGCTTGCGGGTGTCATCTTCTGCTCGGGCTTTTATGGTTAAAGGTGAGTGAGGACAATCAAATAAGGCGCGTAACACTACTCCTTCACCTTAAAGAGCGCAAGCCATAGCAACTAAAGCATTCCCTGCTTAGGCAATTAAGTTTTGTAATGCAGCGCTTCTGGCACAAACACTGGCGAACCCTTGTTTAGCTTATTTAGGCTTGTTGCGATTTCTATCGCGCTCTGCCTTGCGGCGCATATCAATTAATTGACGCTGGGTCATTTTACTTTTGCGCTCAGAATAAGGGTTTTCATTATTCCGAAATTCAATCTTGATTGGCGTGCCATGCAAATCGAGCACACGACGGAAGGTTTTTTCCAAATATTTGGTGTAATGGCTTGGAACATCGTTAGTTTGGTTGCCATGCACCACAATAATCGGAGGATTGTGCCCCCCCGGATGTGCATAGCGCAGCTTGATACGACGACCTTGAATCATAGGCGGTTGATGTTCACGTACCGCATCTTGCAATATACGGGTGAGGAAGTTGGTGCTGAATTTATCAGTTGCAGACTGGTAAGCCAGCTCAATCGATTTATACAGATTACCCACACCGGTGCCATGTAAGGCTGAAATAAAGTGAATGGTAGCAAAATCCACAAAACGCAACCGGCGTTCAATTTCACTTTTCACATACTGTTTATGCGCATCATCTAGGCCATCCCACTTATTCAGCGCGATAACCAGCGCACGCCCAGCCTCAATGGTTGTGCCCATCAGATGCAGATCTTGTTCGACAACACCTTCACTTGCATCCATTACTAATACAACAACATTGGCATCAGCAATGGCCTGCATTGTTTTCACGATGGAGAACTTCTCTACCATCAAATCAATATTCTTGCGCCGCCGCACCCCAGCGGTATCGATCAAGGTGTAGGGCTTATCAAAGCGGGTATAGTTGATATAGGTGCTGTCGCGAGTGGTGCCCGGCTCGTCGTAGACTACTACCCGGTCCTCACCCAGCAAGCGGTTCACCAGAGTCGACTTTCCTACATTGGGACGACCAACAATGGCAATTTTTATCCCGGTGGCCTCATCAGGTTGATAATCCTCAGGTAATTCCGGAATATCAGCCAGGACCTCTTCCATTAGAGATCTAACACCACGGCCATGACTGGCCGTTGTTGGGTGAACTTCGCCAAGCCCCAACTCATAAAAAGGCGCCAGTGCGATATCGGGATCCATACCATCAATTTTGTTGGCGACCACGTAGGTCTTTTTATTATTTACCCGCAAGTGTTTGGCAATCATCGCATCGGCAGGATTCAAGCCCGCACGACTATCCACAATGAACAGTACTATGTCAGCTTCCTGAATTGCCAGAAGCGATTGGCCAGCCATCATGCTATCAATGCCCTCTTCCTCACCGCTGATACCACCGGTATCGATCACGATAAAACGGCGATTTTCCAAGGTGCCTTCACCGTATTTACGGTCCCGAGTCAAACCAGGGTAGTCAGCTACCAAGGCATCGCGCGATTGGGTTAGGCGATTGAATAGTGTGGATTTACCCACATTAGGGCGACCAACAAGTGCTATTACGGGGATTATCATAAAAAGTATCAGTTGAGATGAAAAACAAGGAACTGCAGCCATGATCACTGCATAAATTCAAACACACAAAAACAAAACCAGCCGCGTTCAAGTTTACCTTATTCAACGAAGGTAAGCTCAAGCGGCTGGTCAGTGTTAACCATTTAGCGGTAAATTAGTTGTCCTTTTCGGCTCTAAACGCGATCAATTTGCCACTATTGGTGTAAACATAAAGTGTCTCACCATCGGTCAACATAGGCGCGCGCGCACCTTTTCTATCAACTTTGGTTCGGGCAACAAACTCGCCGTCACTCTGGTTGACAACGTGCATATAGCCTTTGAAATCTACCACAGCAACATAATTGCCAAATACTTGCGGACCATTTAAGAGGCGGCGCAACATTTTTTCATTGCTCCACAGTTGCTCGCCAGTTGTCGCATTATAGGCAACCAGCTTGCCATCAGTGTGTGCGACAAACAGTTTACCGTCATCAGACAAGGCTAAATTTTCACTAGTAGAGCCGTCTTGTCCCCAGAGCGGCTTGCCAGTGCCGCGAGCCAGTGCACTAATTCGCCCCTGATAGGTGCCAACATAAATAACACCATCCTTAATCATGGGACTGGAATGAATGTCCACCATACGTTCTAATTCAGAGCGGCCTTTTGGCGAGGCAACACGTTGCTCCCACAAGATGAGACCATTGGCAGGATTAAATGCCATCATCCGACCATTAGAAAATCCAGAATAAACTGCCGTATCTGTCACTATAGGAGAGGGTGTTCCGCGCAAGGTTAGTATCGGTGGAGGGCTATCATAAAACCATAACTGCTCGCCCGTTTTTGCATTGAGTGCGAATAATTTACCATTCACTGTCTGAGCAGCCACCACAATACCGTTAGTGCGAGGCGCTGAAACGACTTCACCAGGCAACTGCGTCCGCCACAATTCCTCACCAGTATCTTTGGACAAGGCCATTACTTCACCAGCATAAGTAGCAACTAGCAGTAAACCGTTCTCTGCCGCTATACCACCCACTATTTGGCGATTGGGGTCACCTGCCACAAAAAAACTTTTCATCCAAGCCCATAAACCTAACTGCGATTTATTGACCTTGCGTGTCCATAGCTTTTTACCAGTCTGATTGTTCATCGCAACAATCAGACCCTCGTAATCTACCGCATAGATAGCATCGCCATCCAACGCAGGAGTAAGGCTACTGAACCCTTTGTTTTGACCTTCACCTATACCGCGCTTCCATACTTTGTCGAGATCGAGTGTTTCTTTAAAATCGACTAACTCCATTGGCTCATTTCCGGTTTTTTTACTAAACCATGAACAGCCAGACATAGCGAATGCACAAAGCAATATTAACCAGCTCAGGTGCCTCACAGAGACTTGCATCATTGGGCGCTCTCCCCAGCCGGAACTGCAGAACCTTCCACTTTCAAATCATCAACTTTCATTTGCAGTAACATGTAACGCTCTTGTTGTTGTGGATCTGTCGCAGCCAATGCTTTTTCAAAAGCAGTGCGTGCCGCATCCAAATCACCTTGTAATTTAAGAATATCGCCGCGAGCTTCTGCATACTCTGAAGTAAAAGCAGCGGCAGGTTCGGGAGATAATTGTGCTAATGCATCGTCAAACGCTTTTTGTGCAGTTAATACTCTCGCTAAACGCAAACGCGCTAGCTGCTCAGTAGCAGCTTCTGGTTGGGCAGACAAAACCCACTTAAGTTCATTTACTGCAACATCCAATTTGCCCTCTTCCACCGCGAGTTTCGCCAGAAAAAAAGCAGCACTATGCGCATACAAGCTTTTGCTATTGCCATCTTTCAACTCACCGGCGAGGTGTGTAATAGTTGCCTTATCTGAATCGGTTAACACTTTGCCTGGCTCAGCATTGGCGAGCTTAAGCAATTGCTCATACACCTCTGAAGCCTTTTCTATTTTCTGGCGCTTTTGATCTTGCCAAGTGGTGTAACCAAAATAGCCAATAACCGCTACTAACACTGCAATAATTACGGTTCTGCCGTAATCTTTCCACCAGCGTTTTAATACCTCTAATTGTTCTTCTTCTGAAAGATGTACGCTCACAATTGACTCCTGTAGGTCTTAGCGCAATGCGCAAAAAATAGGAAATGATTAAAATAAAACGTTATTTTTTTACTCAGTTAATTACTCACTCAAGCACTTTTTACTCAAGTGTTTGCAGATAAGCAATTGCCTCATCAAAAGCAAGTGTTTGCTGCTCGATCTCTTCACGCAAAAATTTAATTGTCACCTGTCCAGCCTTGGCTTCGTCCTCACCTAAAATAAGGGCAATATCAGCACCACACTTGTCAGCTTTTTTAAATTGATTTTTAAAATTGCCCCCACCACAATTAGTTAACAAACGCACAAACGGCAATTCATCACGAATTCGCTCTGCTAACTGCATAGCTGCTGCCTGTACATCACCTACTGCGACTAAATAAATGTCCGCTTGTTGATCAAGCCCCTCAGGCACCATATCCACTGCTTGCAAGAGCAAAACCAATCGCTCCAGACCAATACCAAATCCAACTGCTGGTGTTGACTTACCACCTAATTGTTCGACCAAACCATCATAGCGGCCCCCGGCGCAGACCGTGCTTTGAGCACCCAATTTGTCGGTCACCCACTCGAACGCCGTTTTACCATAATAATCGAGACCACGCACCAAACGAGGGTTAATCTGATAGCGAATCCCTGCTGCATCCAGCAGGGATTTTAACCCTTCAAAATGCACGCGCGACTCATCATCTAAATAATCCAGCAATACCGGAGCATCATTAAGTAACTTTTGGGTATTTGCGTCCTTAGAATCAAGGATACGCATAGGATTAGTAGAGAGTCGACGCTTGCTGTCTTCATCCAATTGATCTTGAAGATTGCTTAAATAAGCAACTAAAGCATCTTTGTACGCAGTGCGGGCACCTGCACTACCCAGTGAATTAATTTGTAACTGCACATACTCGGCAACACCCAACTCGCGCAAAATACGCGCGCTAAGCACCAATACTTCAGCATCAATATCCGGCCCTTGAATACCAAAAGTTTCCACACCAATTTGATGGAACTGACGATAACGGCCTTTTTGCGGACGCTCATGACGGAACATAGGCCCCATATACCAAAGACGCTGGGTTTGGTTGTAAAGCAAACCGTTCTCTTCGCACGCTCGAACACAACACGCAGTACCCTCAGGGCGCAGAGTAAGACTGTCACCATTGCGATCTTCGAAGGTATACATTTCCTTTTCGACGATATCAGTCACTTCACCAATCGAACGTTTAAATAACTCGGTTGATTCAACAATTGGAAAACGAATTTCCTGATAACCATAACGCGCCAAAATATCGGTAACTACACTTTCTACGTATTGCCATAGCGGTGAATCTACTGGAAGCAGATCATTCATACCGCGAATTGCTTGTAATTTTTTCAATTTAAAACCTTACTAATCACGCGCTAAAAAGTAACTAACCCTTAGCAATAATATTCTTGGCATCAGCGTCCATTTGCGACTGCTTTTGCGCCGCTTTTGCGCGAATTAACCGTTCAAGATTATCAACCAAATTTTCATTGGTTAACTTTTGATTGGGCTCACCATCGATATAAATTAAGTTGCTAGGCGTTCCGCCAGCAAGACCGAGATCAGCCTCTTTTGCTTCTCCCGGGCCATTAACTACACAACCAATAACTGCAACGTCGAGCGGAACAGTAATATCTTCCACGCGCTGTTCCAAATCATTCATAGTTTTTATGACATCAAAGTTTTGCCGTGAGCAGCTAGGGCAAGCAATAAAATTCACGCCTTTACTACGCAAGCGCAAACTGCGCAGCATATCCCAACCCACTTTAATTTCTTCAACCGGATCGGCCGCCAGTGAAACGCGAATGGTATCGCCGATACCATCCATTAACAGCATTCCCAAACCTATTGAAGATTTCACGGTACCGGAG